>NZ_JCALDB010000007.1:0-201655 GCF_059812645.1 Mycobacterium sp. NGS45
GGGTGGTACACCGGCGCGGCCACAGCCGACGCCGACGATTTATCCGGGCGGGTGCGAGCCGACCTGTCGCGAAGCTGCGAAGGGACAGAACAATCGACGGTCCCGACTGGCGCCTGGCCGAGGTTCCGCAGACCCGTGCGCCCGTCACAGTGCCACGGGTGATCTTCGGGGGCAGTCGATCGGGCGGTGCTCATCAGCGAAAGCTGGTCAGCGGCAACGCCGGTCCGACCGGGGATCCACGCTCTCCTCGGCCGGCGCCGGTTCTAGGCGGCCGCGACGGTCCAAACGGTACAACCCCCATGCCGAGACAGCACCGATTCCGCTGAGCAGCACCCACAGTAGCTCCGGCCGACCAATGCGTTGTGCGGTCTGCATGAGCCAACCCGTGGCCAGGTTGCCGGCAAGAATGCCCACGCCCACGACCGTGTTGTAAAAGCCGTAGTGGGTGCCCACCAGGCGGCCATGGGCCAAGGTCACCACGGTGTCCATCTCGAACGGGAAGACAGCAGCCGAACCGACGGCCAGCACGCCGGTCGCCACCAGCAGAGCCGCCACGGCCGCGACGACACCAGTGCGAGCGTCGCTGGGCAGTACGACCAACGGGAGGAATGACGCCGCCAAGGTCAGCATGCCGATGGTCAGCGAACGTCCCGAGCTCCAACGCCGCGACAACCATCGGGTGATGCGCATCTGCCCGGCGATGGTGACCAGCCCCGAGACCACGAAGATCATCGCAGTGACGACGGAATCGTTGCCCGGCACAAGGTCGCGCGCATGCAGCGGCAAAGCGAGATAGACCTGGAATGACAAGACGTAGGAGCCGATCATGGCTGCCGCGAACAGCAGGAAGGATCGGTTGGACGCGATCGTCCGCCAATCGTGGAGCACCGAGGTTCTGGCCTCGGGCGCGGCGGACACCCGTTGCGGCAGCGCGAACAGCTGCGCAACGGTCAAGCCTGCGAACACCGCAGCGGCGGCCGCGGCGGTCACCCGAAAATCGACGAACATCAGTGCCAGGCCCACCAGTGGTCCGGCGAGGATCCCTGCCTGGTAGAACACGTTGAACAGCGCGAATGCTTCGACTCGGCGCGGTCCTGAATCGGCAGCAACGTAGGCGCGGACCGCGGGATTGAACAATGCACCTGCGAAACCTGTTGCTGCAGAGGCAATCAGCATCAATGGCAGTGACTCGGCGACGACCAAGAGTGCAAATCCGACGGTGCGGAGGATGCAACCTCCGACGATCAGGGGCTTGTAGCCCAATCGGTCAGCCAATGTCCCACCGACGAGGAACATGCCTTGCTGCGAGAAGTTGCGCACCCCGAGTACGAGGCCGACCATCCATGCGGCCAGCCCCAAAGGCCCAGCGAGATAGGCCGCGAGATAGGGCATGAGCATGTAGAAACCCAGATTGATCCCGAACTGGTTCACCATCAGCAGCCGTGTCGGCCAACCGAAGCTACGGAACTGCGAGATCAGCCCCATCAGCGGGCCGCCTTCCCCGGATCGACGACCTGCGCACACCGGGTCCACGACGTCACCACATGCGTGAGCGGATCATCGATGGTGGCCGGCGCCGGTGGCGGCACGGCGCCCAACAGGCCGTGATCGCGACAGTAATCGTTGCTGTACACGGTATTGGAGTATCGCTGAGGTCCGTCGGGGAAGACAGCCGCGATCGTGGTACCGGCGGGGTATGTGCGCGCAACCCACCCGGCGACCAGCGCAACCGCCCCCACACTCCACCCGCCACTGGCGTAATGGGTGGCCGCCAACGTGCGGCATGCCCACACGGCGTCCTGCGGGGTGACCCAGTGCACTTCGGTGAAGGCCGCATAATCGACGTTCCCGGGATAGATGCTCGACCCCAGACCACGCATCAACCGGGTACTGGCAGGCTGCCCAAAGATGGTGGAGCCCACCGTGTCGACACCGATCAGTTCCATCTGCGGATTGAACTCACGTAACACCCGCGCTACACCCGAAGAATGCCCTCCGGTTCCCACCGAGCACACCAGAACATCGGCCGGTCCCAGTTGCTGGTTCAACTCCAACGCCAACCCCCGGTAGGCCTCGACGTTGTGTGGGTTGTTGTACTGGTCGGGGTGCCACGCCCGTGGGTCGGCCTGCAGTATCTGCGCGACGCGATCCCGTCGGGCCTGCTGCCAACCTCCTTCGGGGTGGGGTTCGGTGACTGTTTCGACCTGTGCGCCGTAGGCAGCCAGCATGTTCTGAACGATGGGTTCCAGGCCCGGATCGGTGACCAGGGTTACCGGGTGCCCATAGGCGGTGCCGGCCAACGCCAGTCCAAAACCCAATGTGCCGCTGGTTGATTCGACAATACGGGCTCCAGGTGCCAACTCACCGTCGGCCCGTGCCCGGGCCACCATGTGCAGAGCTGGGCGATCCTTCATACCGCCGGGATTGAAGCCTTCGAGTTTGGCCCAGAAACCCCGGTCAGGGTTCGTGAACGGTTCGCTGATTCGTAAGACCGGCGTCTGACCGACCAGCGTGGTGGGTCTTTCGTGTCGCCGCAGGCCAGGGGGTTGCGCAAGCTGCTCGAAAGCAGAGCGAAGAGAGCGAACATGGTTCATCGTAGGGTGTCGTTTCTGTGACGCCGCGCAGCGCGCGGCAGTTGATGACGGGCAACGGTCACCGGTGTCACTCCTGCCGACGGCGAGGCAGCAACCTGGCGCTGGCCGATCAATGGCGCGCAATACACAGCCGAGCGAGAAGTTCACGCCCAGACTCGGACTGCACGCTCACGCTGGGGGGACCGCGCCGTGTCGACAGTGCTCGGTGACGCCACAACAGCGCAACGTCGAGTATCGCCACCAGAGCGACGGCGAGCGTTGACACCGTCGCGCGGGGCAGTACCACTTCGGCAAAGATGTCCGGAGCCAGCGGAGCTTGGTCACGTGCGGCGTGCGGGTGGTCAACCGGGTCCGCAAAAGCGCCTGCGGAATAGGCGGGCAGCGCGTGCGGGCCGTGGACTGCGGACGCGGGCCCGGCGCCGACCAGCGTCGATTGTGCACCCATGATCACGACACAGAATCCGATCGCGGCCAAGACTGCACGTCGTGGCCGCCACGACGCCGCTCCGAGGAACATCACGACGTTGCCCGCGGTGGTGGCAGGTCGGTCAGCGCCAGTACCCCTGCACTGTGGACGCCGGGTCGCGATCTGCCTGCGATAGCGCAGCGGGCGCACAGCTGCGATCACACCCAACACCGTTCCTCATTCCTTGGCATCATTGCTGTACAGCGATGTTCGTGAACAGCAAACCGCGGGCGAATGCCATCCGATCCAATGCCACGCTCTCATCGTTCCCAGCTATCGAGACGTCCAGCACGCGTGTGTGCCACCGCCCGGGTACGCGTTTGCTGCAATGCTGCGTTCTGATTCCAGAACCCACTTCCGGCACATTCCCTGACCACAACAGCCTCGTCGCCGCTGATCCGGGTTCGGTATGCATCGTGTGAAGATCCGCTCAAGATCGGCGCCTCGGGCCCTCGGACGGCGTTCGCGCGCTAACCGAGCAGGCACCATTGCCCTATGGAGCACGCAGCAGATCCGTCACCGGCGGCCAAGGGCTATCGAGCACTCATCGTCGATGACGAGGTACCACTGGCCGAGGTAGTGGCCAGCTACCTGCAGCGCGAGCAGTTCGAAGCCATCGTCGCTGACAACGGCATCGACGCCCTCAACATCGCGCGCGAACTTGATCCCGATGTCGTCATTCTCGACCTGGGCTTGCCCGGCATTGACGGCCTGGAAGTATGCCGGCAGCTACGCACCTTCTCCGACGCCTACATCGTCATGCTGACCGCCCGCGACGCCGAGATGGACACCGTTGTCGGCCTCACCGTGGGCGCCGACGACTACATCACCAAGCCGTTCAGCCCGCGCGAACTCGTCGCCCGAATCCGGGCCATGCTGCGCCGCCCCCGCGCACTGCAAGCCCCGGCCCCAGCCGGCGCTACTGGGCACACACCCACGCCACCGCGTCGGTTCGGGCCATTGAGCATCAACGTCGAAGCCCGCGAAGTTCGTCGCGACGATGAAACGATCCTGCTCACGCGCACCGA
The DNA here is from genome assembly GCF_059812645.1 of Mycobacterium sp. NGS45. Classification (NCBI taxonomy): domain Bacteria; kingdom Bacillati; phylum Actinomycetota; class Actinomycetes; order Mycobacteriales; family Mycobacteriaceae; genus Mycobacterium; species Mycobacterium sp. NGS45. The sequence continues at coordinate 4,089 of NZ_JCALDB010000007.1, forward strand.
GTTCGACATCCTGGAAGCACTGTCGGGCCGGCCGGGCGTTGTGCTCAGCCGCCGCCAACTCCTTGAGATCGTGCGGGAGGGCCCGTGGATCGGCAACGAGCATCTGGTCGACGTCCACATCGGCCACCTGCGCCGCAAGCTGGGCGACGACGCAGCCCAACCCCGCTTCATTGCCACCGTGCGTGGAGTCGGCTATCGCATGGGTAGCGGCCAATGACCGGCCGGCCAGCACCACTGACGCGGGCACGCCGACCAGGGATCGGGCTGCGGCTGCTGGCCGCCCAAGCGATCGTGGTCATCACCGGAGCACTGACCACCACCATTGTGGCCGCCGTCGTCGGACCGCCGCTGTTCCGCGAACACCTCCACCAGGCCGGGGTTCCGCCGAACTCGATGGAGGAAGTGCACGCCGAGGAAGCCTACGGTTATGCCACCGTCATATCGATAGGCGTCGCGGTAGCCGTCTCAGCCCTGGCCGCTCTGATCGTCACGTACTACATCAGCCGACGCTTACAACGATCCGTTTCCGAAGTCGCCGCGGCAGCCCAAGCAATCGCCAAAGGCACGTACGGCACTCGCGTCTCACCGCCGCACCTAGGCGACGACTTCGACGCCCTCGCGGTCGCCTTCAACCAGATGGCCGCCCGCCTGCAAACAGTCGACGCCACGCGCCAGAGGTTGTTCGGCGACTTGGCCCATGAGATCCGCACACCCGTAGCAGTCCTCGAGGCCTACATCGAGGCCCTCGAGGACGGCATCCGCACACTCACCCCGGCCACCGCCGCCATGCTGCGCGACCAAACGCGACGGCTCGTGCGCTTCTCCGAAGACGTCGCCGCACTGGCCAAAGCCGAGGAAAGCTCATTCTCACTGACGAAAAGCATCACCGATGCCGGCAGCCTCGCTCGCCGCTGCATGGCCGCAGCGCAAGAACGATACGACAACAAGGGCGTGGCTCTGCGCTTGAATCCCCATGGCGAATTGCCGCGACTGTGGGCCGATGAACAACGACTGGCCCAAGTGCTGGGCAACCTCCTCGATAACGCACTGCTGCACACTCCCACAGGAGGCTCGGTCGAACTGACCTGCAGTTACCACGACAACAGTGTCACGATCGCAGTAACTGACAACGGTGAAGGAATCACCAACGAACATCTGACGAGAATCTTCGAACGTTTCTACCGTGCCGACACCGCCCGCGACCGCGGGCACGGCGGCGCCGGCCTGGGCCTGGCGATCGCCAAGGCTCTTGTCGAAGCCCATGGAGGGACCCTCACCGCCACCAGCGCCGGCCCGGGAACTGGAGCCACTTTCACCGCGGAACTGCCGGTCACAGCATGTGGTGATGCCACGGGCAGCCACCCCACCTCTCGGCCTTCCCGGCAGTGAGATCGCCGATACCTACGTGGGATTGCCCGCGCACCCTCAACACTGCATGTCCACGAAATACATCTACCCCGGACAACTCTCGACACCTCACGCGCTGCGGCTGTGTCAATGGACATCGGAACTGCCGGTGAAGACGCTAGGGGTGCAAGGTCCGACGAGATCGCCACTGGGCGGCGTTCGTAGGCGGCTTCGACGATGCGGTAGCGCCCTTCAGCGGCGTCGGCACCGAGCAGGACGGCGTCGTCGATGATCCGACACTCTGGGAGATCCAGGGCGATCCAATCGGCGAACGCGCCGAAGGCGGGCAGCAGGTTCTTCTCGGCAGACCAGAATCCCGGCGATATCGCCGATGGTGACGGCTTACTGGTTGTCGAGCAGCAGATACCTCGGAGCACCACCGATGAGGCGAAAGATGCGGTCCAGGCCGGCGAAGATACGGGGCCCGCCGATCCGAGCCGGTGCAAACGCGTATTACCCAGGCGCCATTGGGCTTTGATCTCGGCCAATGCACGGCGGGTGGTCCGGTCAGTGCCCCCATGGCTCAGTGCGACCAGCTTGTCGTGGGCGACGTCGCCACGGATCGTGCCCTTCGACTCGGCTTCCATGTCCTCCGACACAGCTGCGGGTGTAGAAGGTCGCGATCGAAGGACGCCCCGAGATACGGCACGGGCGCGGAGCGGATGCGTGGCGGCCGAGGCCCCCGGATGGGCTCAGCCGCGGCGTTCGGGCACGGATTCGATCGGGGGCGACAACACTCGATAGTTGATTACGCGCCGCTGCCGGATCGAAGAATTCGAGCCTGGGCGATCCCGGCTCCGTAGTCTCACCGCGGCACTTCGGCGATGGGCAATCCACCCATAGTGACTGTCGCGATCATTGAGCAGCGCCGCCCCGCCAATCGGTCGCACCCTGCCACCCGACCGGGGAACGGAGACTACTTCTCCAACAGGCCACGCATTTTGTCGATCTCGGCCTGCTGCGAGGTCACGATGTTCCGAGCCATCTCGACCGCCTCCGGGAACTGGCCGTTGTCGATCTCGTGCTGCGCCATCGTGACAGCACCCTCATGGTGGGTGATCATCTGCTGCAGGTACAGCCGACTGGCTTCGGCGCCCTGGGCGTCTTGCAGAGCAGTCATGTCAGCTTCGGACATCATGCCCTCCATCGCAGGCATCTCATCCATGCCATGTCCTGGCATGTCGTGGCCTGGCATGTCGTGGCCCGGCATGCCGTGACCTGGCATGCCGGTGCTGGTGGTGACTGGTGTTGATGGAACACCCCACTGCTGCAACCATGCCTGCATCTGCTCGATCTCGGGTGCCTGCGCAGCCTTGATCTGCTCAGCCAGCGTCACCACGTCCGGGTCGAGTCCCTGCTTGTCGAGCACCATGTCACTCATCTCGACCGCTTGCTCGTGGTGCGGGATCATTGCCTGAGCGAACGAGATGTCAGTGTCGTTGTGGGAGTGGGCGCCTTCTGATGTGGTGACCGAGTTCGACTCCGGCGTAGAGGCGTTCGTGGAGGTGGTCGTTGATCCGCATGCACTGAGGAGCAGGGTGGACACTGCCAGCGCCACCAGTCCAGATCTGTAATTGCGCTGCATTCGTACACCCTTCCTCGACTCAGTTTCGCAGCCGACGTCGTCATGCCGTCTGCGTAGCACGGCACCAGCCTGCAACAGGTGTGTATGGGTCCATTCCGGTTCTGATGAAGATCTGATGAAGACCTCGTTGAATGCACCTCGGCACTGGGTTGGCCCACCGGAGGAGGTGAATACTCAATCCACAGAGATCATTTCGCCCGGCTGATCGGATCCACGACCCGGGTCAGCCGCGTCCACCGCTCGACGACGCGTTCGTCGGGACGGGCGACCTCGTCCGGGTTCGCCGCCGGCGGCTGATCGAGTAGGCCGTGCAGCCTGCAGTAGTCGTCATCGTAGATGGTGCCGTGATAGCGCAGGGGGTTGTCCGGGAACACCCCAGCGATGGTCGTGCCCGGGGGCGAGGTACGGGCCACCCACGCGGCCACCAGTGCCACGGCGCCGACGCTCCATCCACCGGTAGCGTGATGTGTCGCCGCCAGTGTGCGACAGGCCCACACAGCCTCGCTGGGCGCCACCCAGTGCGCCTCGGCGAACGCCTCATAGTCGACATTGCCGGGATAGATGCTCGATCCCAGGCCACGCATCAGTCGGTCCCCGGCGGGCTGACCGAAAATGGTCGAGGCAATGGTGTCGACTCCGACAAGCCGCAGGTTCGGGTTGTGGTCGCGCAGGACCTGGCCCACCCCGGCAGAGTGCCCTCCCGTACCGACCGAGCAGACCAGGACGTCCACCACCGCGAGTTGGTCGATGAGTTCCTCGGCCAAACCTCGATAGGCCGCGACGTTGTCGGGGTTCTGATACTGGTCAGGACACCACGAGTCCGGGTGATCGGCGAGGATCTCCGCGACGCGGTCCTTGCGGGCTTTCTGCCAGCCGCCCACGGGATGGGGTTCGGTGACAGTGACGACGCGAGCGCCGTAGGCGGTGAGCATCCGGTAAATGATCGGTTCGAGGCCGGGGTCGGCCACCAGCACAACGGGGTGCCGATGGATGATCCCCGCCAGCGCCAACCCCAGACCGAGGGTGCCGCTCGTGGATTCGACGATGGTTCCTCCGGGGCGGAGCTCACCCCGAGCTCGGGCCTGCTCGACCATGTGCAGCGCCGACCGGTCCTTCATTCCATTGGGGTTGTGTCCCTCCAGCTTTGCCCAGAATCCGGACTGGCCGCGGCCCGGGTGGATACCGGACAGCAGATCGGAGATCCAAAGCACCGGGGTGTTGCCGACGAGCGTGTTGGGGTCATGGAACCGCGGCCCCAGATGGGCGCAGCTACGACGGGACGACAGAACAGGGTTGGTCATTGTTGGTTCCTGCGTTGGGGCCAGGGGCGGCCAGTGCTGAGGTGGACTCGTCTGGGCATGGCGATGAGGCCGCCTCGCCCGAGGAGTCGGTTCAGCGTCGGATGACGCAGTGGCGGTGCAGGATGTCGCGGCCGGCGGCGCTGATCAACGGACCCCGGGGAGGTCCTCGGGTGGCGTGACTGCCGTAGCGCACAGCCCCGAAAATCACGAGACCGACGACAAGTGCCAGGACATCACGCACCGGGTTCGCGCCGTGGCCGAGCATTCCGACCATGTCGAGCACCGCGCACCAGGAGTCCTCCGGTGCGGGGGTCGCATGTGGGTGGTCGATCGAAGCCATCGACCACGCCGCGATCCACCCGTCGACGTGCGGGGTCACGTGTGCATGGCCAGAGTCGCCCGCATCGAGATGGGCAGCATCAGACACACAATGAGACACCGGGATGGCGGCGATCACCAGCACGATCAGCGCGATCAGCCATTGCTGTGCGCCGCGGCGTGGGCGGTGCGCCACAACGGTCATACCCGCCAAACTAACACGACCTGTTCATACCCCCACGGGGTATGAAATCTAATTGTGACCCCATGACAACGGGACCGTTGCCGGAGATCGCACGGGAGGAGTGGCGGCGGTGGTGAATCACCCCGTCGCGCCAGGTCGCGATGGGTGCTGGACGAACGGGCCCATAGGTCAGGAGTCGACCAAACCCTGAAGCAGTCCCCCGTGCGGGCCATACCGGGGCCGATTCAATCCTCTCGGCGCATGCGTGCAACGCTTCTGATTCAAGGCTCGCCAGCCGGCCGTCCAACGATTGGGTGAGTGCTCGGCCCGCGTCGAAACGTTCTTGTGTCTCATTGAGTTCGCGTGTCAGGCAGTCGTTTTCGCGGCACAGAGAGGACTTTTTGACGAACAGGTGGCACGCTCCGGCGTCCGGCAGGTCTGCCCGAGCATCTTGACTCTTAGCCAAATACATTGCCATTGCGCTTCTTTGAGCCGACGCACTGCTAGAAACACAATACTGAACCAAATCTCGTGCCTCGTCTCGGCGGGTCCGGCCACGTGGTGTAAGACATCGTCGTGTGATTCTTCGATGGAGGCGGTCAGTGCCGCGGGGGTGGCCTCCTGTTCCGGCCGGGGTGTCGTTGATCGTGCATGATTGCTGAGGATTTCAAGGACGAGGCGCCCCTTCGCCCTGTCGTTCGGCCAGCACGGCACCGACGAGGCGGATCTGGGCGTCGCGGTCGGGGAAGATACCGACGCCGTCGGTGCGCCTCCGGACCTCCTTGTTGAGCCGTTCCCGGGGAACGCGGTGAACGCCAACGGACCCGGGCGGACCATTTCCAGGTGATCAGCCACCTTGGGCAGCTTGTCGGACAGGGCCTCGATTATCCGGTCATACTGCGCTGCAACTGATTCCGCGCCAGGCTGATCGAACACCGAATGCAGCAGGGCGCGCATCCACGGCCACGAAGTCTTCGGGATCAGGCCCATCAGGTTGGTCGTGTAGTGCTTTCTGCAGCGCGGCCATCTGGCCCCCAGGCACGCGGTGGCGCCGATGGCGGCCACCAGGCCGGCATGAGCGTTGCTGGCGACCAGTTTGACCACGGACAGTCCGCGGGCAGTCAGCGACCGCCAGAACGTCAGCCAGCCCGCCCCGTCTTCGGCGGTACACACCTCGATCTCGAGGATCTCGCGGCACCTCGACGTTGACCCCGACGGCGATCAACGCGTGGACGTTGACCACCCGGCCTGCTCGCGAACCTTGAGGACCAGCGCATCGGCAGCGACGAATGCACAGGGGCCGGGTGCGGAACGCTTCCACGGCGGCGTCGAGTGTGTTCCCACCGAGATTGAAAACGGCCCCCGGACGCGTGTCCGGGGGCCGTTCTACCTAGTAGCGGGGACAGGATTCGAACCTGCGACCTCTGGGTTATGAGCCCAGCGAGCTACCGAGCTGCTCCACCCCGCGTTGGGTGAACACAAGGTTACCCAAGCCGCCGCATCCCACCAAATCGGGTGTTCAAACGTGGTTTTCGCGCCGAACTCAGCGAGCATTCCCGGACCGCAGAGCGGCGGCCAGCGGCCGGACGAACGAGCCGGCCGCGGCTGCCCGAGCCGCTCGTAATCGGAGTGTGCAACACGCCCACCACCCGCCGACTTCACCATGCAGGTGCGAGGCCTCGCCATAAGCGCGGACACAGCACAAATCGGCGATCCGGTCACCAGGGCGCGGCTTGCGGCCCCGACCGCTCAGCGGACCCTTGCGGTAGCTGACCCGCAGCTGTGCGACCGAGCACGTCGCCCAGCGCTGCACGACAGGCAGGACGAATACCCGGATGGCCACCTGATCACGAAGAAACCGGCCGATCAGGTAACTCGCGATGTCGATTCGGGTCAGCGCGCTGGGTACCGCGCAGTACTCCCGACATCCAGCGATCACGGATCGCCTGCCCGTCCGAGCATTCGGCCACCACCGACCCCTGCTCCCGGCGTACCCCGACCAGCTCGACGCCGCACTGCGGCGTCACCCCGGTGCATGCAGCCGATCACGCAGCGCCGCTTCCACTTTGGCTTGGGACACCACCATCGGCGGTGCGGCGGCGTGTATTCCGGGATCACCGAACTTCAGCGCCATCGGGCGCTCGCCGACGAAGATGATTCGCATGGCGCGCAAGCACTTCCGAGCCGCCGGCGTACAGGAAATTCGCCCGCGACGTCGGCCCAGCCCCACCAACCAGGTGCTACTCGGCGGCGTCGTACTTGTTCATGGCGTCGTCGAGGCGCTGCAGCGCTTGGCCGTAATCGGCGAAGTTGCCGCTCTGCTGAGCCTCCCGCACGTCCTGCATGGCGTCCTTGATGCCCTGCAGCGCCGCCGATTTGGCCGGTGAGAGCTCGGTGGCCGGAACACCTGCCGCCGGGACCGGCCGCGCCGGCGTTGCCGGTGCCGCCTCGGGTGCCGGGGTGGCCGGTGCCTGCGGCGCGGTGGTGGTCTGCTGCTGCGGCGCAGCGGCCGGGGTGTCAGCTTCCGGTGCCGGGCCGGTCGCCGCCGCACCTGCACCGGCGCCGAAGATCTGGTCGAGGGCCTGGCGCACGGTGGGCGCGTAACCCACCTTGTCGCCGTACATCATCGCCACCCGGATCAGTCGCGGATAGGTCGAGGCCGCGTCGGCACGACCCGGCGAGGCGTACACCGGCTGCACGTAGAGCAGACCGCCGTGGCCGACCGGCAGGGTCAACATGTTGCCCCACTGGATCCGGTTCTGGCCGTCTCGACCGATCTGGCCGAGGTGCTCACTGACCATGGTTTCGGTGTTGATCGCACCGTGCGCCAGCGAGGGGCCACGCACCTGACCCGGAATGGTCAACACGGTGAGTTTGCCGTAGTGCTCGGGATCGGAACTGGCACTGATGAACGACGCCAGATACTCACGGTTGAGCTGGTTCATCGGACTGGTCAGCTGGAACGACGCCGAATTGTCGTCCTCGGCAAGGCTGTTGGCCACCACGTAGTACGGCGGCTGGAAAGTGCCCTGGCGAATCGGGTCCTGCGGCACGTTCCAGAAGTCCGAGGTGGAGAAGAACGTCACCGGGTCGTCGACGTGGTAGCGGGCCAGCAGGGTGCGCTGCACCTTGAACAGGTCCTCGGGGTAGCGCAGATGCTGGGCCAGCGAATCGCTGATCTCACTCTTGGGCTTCACGGTGTCCGGGTAGACCTTCATCCAGGCCTGCAACACCGGGTCGGACTCGTCGTGCTGATACAGCGTCACGGTGCCGTCGTAGGCGTCCACGGTGGCCTTGACCGAGTTACGGATGTAGGACACCTGCTTGTCGGGCACCAGCCGGTTGTTGATGGTCGGCGTGGTGGAGTCCGCGGTCGCGCTCGACAGCGTGGTCAACTCCGAGTACGGGTAGTTGTCCAGCGTGGTATAGCCGTCGATGATCCACTTGATCCGTCCCTCGACGATCGCCGGGTAGAGCATCGAATCGGTGGTCAGCCAAGGCGCCACCGCCTGCACTCGCTCGGCCGGGTCGCGGTTGAACAGGATCTTGGAGTCCGGGCCGATCACGTTGGAGAACAGGAAGTTTCGTTCGGCGAACTTGGCTGCGAACACCGACCGGGCCAACCAGTTGCCGACCGGCACGCCGCCGGAACCGGTGTAGGTGTAGTTCTTGGTCTCGGTGTTGGTCTCGTAGTCGTACTCACGGTCGGCACCGTTGGAGCCGACGATGGCGTAGTCGGCCGGCGCCGAGGCGATGATCGGACCGAAGTAGATCCGGGGCTGATCGAGATCGGCCGGCCCGGGTGAGACGACCGAGCCGTTGGCGCCCACCACGCTGGCCAGGAACTCCGGGTAGCCGCCGTTCTGGTTGGGGTCGTTGGCGATTCCGCGCACGGTGTTGGCCGGCGAGGCGATGAACCCGTTGCCGTGGGTGTACACGGTGTGCCGGTTGATCCAGTCCCGCTGGTTGTCGATCAGCCGGGCCGGGTCCAGTTCACGGGCGGCCACCACGAAGTCGCGCAGCTGCCCGTTGGGCATCCGGTAGCGGTCCATCGACAGCTCTTCGGGGAACGCGTAGAAGTTCTTGGCCTGCTGGAACTGGGTGAACGCCGGGCTGACGATGCGCGGGTCGAGCACCCGGATGTTGGAGATGGTCGCGCTGTCGGCCGCCACCTGCTGGGCCGACGTGGGCGCGTCACCGCTGTAATCGCGGTAGGTCACCACATCGTCGGTCAAGCCGTACGCGTCACGCGTCGCGGTGATACTGCGGGAGATGTATTCGCTTTCCTTCTGCGCGGCGTTGGGCCGAACGCTGAACTGCTCCACCACCATCGGCCAGCCCGCGCCGACCACCACCGAGGACAGCAGCAGCAGCACCAGACCGATCGCCGGGATGCGCAGGTCCTTGAGCACCAGCGCGCTGAACACCGCGACCGCACAGATCAACGCGATCGCCAACAGGATCAGTTTGGCCGGCAGCACGGCGTTGATGTCGGTGTAGCCGGCACCGGTGAACGGCTTGCCGCCGCGGGTATGCGACAGCAGTTCGTAGCGGTCCAGCCAGTAGGCGACCGCCTTGAGCAACACCACGGTGCCCACCAGCGAGATCAGCTGGATGCGCGCGGCCCGGGTGACTGCGCCTTCTCGGCCGGCCAGCCGGATACCGCCGAAGACGTAGTGGGTCAACAGGTTCGCCACCAACGCCAGCACCACCGCGACGAACAGGAAGCTCAGCACCATCCGGTAGAACGGCAGATCGAACGCGTAGAAGCCGAGGTCCTTGCCGAACTCCGGGTCGGCAATCCCGAACGAGCCGCCGTTGAGGAACAACTGGGCGCGCACCCGGTAGGTGCTGCTCTGGGCGACCAGCCCGGCCAGCACACCGATCACCACCGGGATGCCGAGACCCAGCCACTTCAGCCAGCTCAACACCACGGTGCGGTAGCGGGCCAGCGGATCCTCGGGCCCGACCGGTACGAACACCGGCCGCGCGCGGTACGCCAGCGCCAGCCCCGCGAACACGATCAGCCCGACCACCAGACCGACCACCACGAACAACACGATTCGGGTGACCAGCAAGGTGGTGAACACCGAGCGATACCCCAGCTCGCCGAACCACAGCCAGTTCACGTAGGTGTCGATCAGGACCGGCCCGATCAACAGCAGCAGCACGACCACCGTCGCGATCGCAACCAGGAACCGGCTACGCCGATTCAGCTTTGGCATCCTCGCGGCAGGCCGCATACCCACGTTTGAACTCCTGATCAGGGGTTGACGGTTGGTGGCCCCAACTGTACGCAACCCGATGTCGGGGCCTGACGACTAGCAAGCTCAACAGGTCGGGGGTTCGCCCCCAGCTGAAATGGTTTCCAACGCCTCGACCGCCCCGCGCAGGTTTTCCACCTTCACCAACTGCAGACCGTCCTGCTCGGCCGAGCGGGCCTCGGCGCAGTTGTCGGCCGGCACCAGGAACACCGATGCGCCGGCTTCCCGGGCGGCCAGCATCTTGTGCGTGATCCCGCCGATCGGGCCCACCGCACCGTCGCCGGCGATGGTTCCGGTGCCGGCGACGAAGTTCGACGCCGGCAGCTCGCCCGGGGTCAGCTTGTCCACCACAGCCAGGCTGAACATCAGCCCGGCCGACGGGCCACCGATGTTGGCCAGGTGGAAGTCGATCGTGAACGGGGCCCACGGCGCATCACGTACCCCGACCCCTAGATAGCCGTAGTCACGGTCGGGGTTCTCCCCCAGCGTCACCGTCGTCGTGCCGATCGGCGCGTTCTTGCGCCGGTAGTCGATGACGATCTGATCGCCGGGCTTGGTTTCCTTGAGCAGCGCGGTGAACTCGTCGAGGTTGGCCACCGGCGTGCCGTTGACCGCGTCGACGGCATCGCCGTCCTGCAGCTTGCCGGCCGAGGGACCCGGGTCGGTGACGCTCTCCACGGTCACCGCCTTGGGATAGTCCAAGAAGCTGAGCGCGGCGTACTCGGCACTGTCCTCGGAACGCTTGAATTCCTCGGTGTTGGCCTTGTCGACGTCTTCGCGGGACTTCTCCGGCGGATACACCTGATCGCGGGGCACCAACTGTTCGCGTCCGGACAGCCACAACGCCAGTGCCTGACCCAAGGTCAGACCGTCCCGCTGGGACACCGTGGTCATGTTCAGATGCCCGGACGTGGGCTGGACCTCGGTGCCTTCGATCTCGACGACGGGTTTGCCGTCGAACTCGCCGAGGGTGTCGAAGGTGGGGCCCGGACCCAGCGACACGAACGGCACCGTCACCGCCGCCAGCAGCACGCCGAACACCACGATCGGCACCAGCGCCACCAGCAACGTCTGAATCCGCCTGTTCACGCCGCCCACAGTAGACGGGCCGGTTCACTGACAGCGTGACCGGCAATCGCACTTCGGTCCGACACGGTCGGTACCGTTGAGGTCATGGCTGACCTGCCCTTCGGGTTCTCCTCCGGCGACGGACCAGATCCGGACAAGCGCCGCAAGGACGACGACCCGCGCGCCTCGGACCCGTTCGGTTTCGGCTCCGGCGACATGGCCGACCTGGGCCAGATCTTCACCCGACTGGGACAGATGTTCTCCGGGGCGGGCTCCGCGATGGCCGGGGGCGCCAGCTCCGGGCCGGTGAACTACGACCTGGCGCGGCAGCTGGCGTCGAACTCGATCGGGTTCGTCGCACCGGTGCCGGAGGGGACGGCCAAGGCCATCTCGGATGCCGTGCACCTGGCCGAGACCTGGCTCGACGGTGCCACCGCGCTGCCGGCCGGCACCAGCAAGGCGCTGGCCTGGACCCCGTCGGATTGGGTGGACAACTCGCTGGACACCTGGAAGCGGCTGTGCGATCCGGTCGCCGAGCAGCTGTCCTCGGTGTGGGCGTCGTCGCTGCCTGAGGAGGCCAAAAGCATGGCCGGGCCGCTGCTGGCGATGATCTCCCAGATGGGCGGTATGGCGTTCGGCTCGCAACTCGGCCAGGCGCTGGGCACGTTGTCCAAGGAAGTGCTGACCTCCACCGACATCGGCTTGCCGATGGGCCCCAAGGGCGTCGCGGCGATCATGCCGGACGCGGTCGAGGAGTTCTCCAGCGGACTCGAGCAACCGCGCAGCGAGATCCTGACCTTCCTGGCCGCCCACGAGGCGGCCCATCACCGGCTGTTCAGCCACGTGCCGTGGCTGGCCAGCCAGCTGCTCAACAGCGTCGAGGCCTACGCCAAGGGCATCAAGATCGACATGACCGGCATCGAGGAACTGGCGCAGGGCTTCAACCCGGCGTCCATGGCCGATCCGGCCGCCATGGAACAGCTGCTCAACCAGGGCATGTTCGAACCCAAGCCGACCCCCGAGCAGGCCGCCGCGCTGGAGCGGCTGGAGACCCTGCTGGCCCTGATCGAAGGTTGGGTGCAGACCGTCGTGATGGCCGCGCTCGGCGAGCGACTGCCGGGCGCGCCGGCACTGTCGGAGACGTTGCGCCGCCGTCGGGCCAGCGGTGGCCCGGCCGAGCGGACGTTCGCCACCCTGGTCGGGCTCGAACTGCGGCCCCGCAAGCTGCGCGAGGCCGCCACCCTGTGGGAGCGGCTGACCGAAGCGGCCGGTACCGATGCGCGCGACGCCGTCTGGCAGCACCCCGACCTGTTGCCCACGTCGTCGGACCTGGACGAACCGGCCGCGTTCATCGACCGGGTGATTGGCGGCGGCAGCTCCGAGATCGACAACGTGATCGCCGAGTTCGAAAAGGCGCTCAGCGAGGACGCCGACTCGTCTTCGCGCGACGCCGGCGGCGAGGGTGACGACGACGGCGACGGCGGCGGCGAGGGCGAGCGACCCAGCCAGGGCTGACCGCCTGTGGATGACTGCGCACGGGTAGCGGCCGGTCCTGTCAGCATCGGGTGATGACGACGCGACTGGCCCCGCGCTACAGCCTGGATCCGGCCATGCCGGTGCTCTTGCGGCCCGACGGCGTCGTGCAGATCGGCTGGGACCCGCGGCGCGCGGTGCTGGTGCGTCCCCCGTCGGGCATGTCGACCGGGGATCTGGCCGAATTGCTGCGCAGCATGCGCTCGGTGGTCGGCGTCGAGGACCTGCATCGCACGGCGACCCGGCGCGCACCGGTCAGCGTCGACGAACTGACCGCGTTGATCGACGCCCTGGTGGCCGCCGGGGTGGCCAGCCCGACGGTCCCGGCGCGGGCCGGGCGGGCGATCTCGGTGCGGGTGCATGGCCGCGGACCGCTGTCGGATCTGTTGGTCGACGCGCTGCGCCCCACCGGTGCCCGGCTGAACCGGACCAGCCAGTTGCACGCCACCATCCGCCTCGATGACACCGACCTGGTGGTGCTGGCCGACAACCTGGTCACCGATCCGCGGTTGATCGAGGCCCTGCACGACGCGCGCGTCCCGCATTTGGCGGTCCGGGTGCGCGACGGCACCGGCTTGGTGGGCCCGCTGGTGATACCTGGGGTGACAAGTTGTCTGAACTGTGCCGAACTTCACCGCAGCGATCACGACGAAGCCTGGCCGGCGGTGGCAGCGCAACTGCGCGACACCGTCGGCGTCGCTGACCGGCCGACGGTGCTGGCCACCGCGGCACTGGCGTTGGGCCAGGTCCAGACCGTGATTCGGGCGGTTCAGGCCGGTGACGCGATGCCCGCACCGGCCGCGCCGACCACTTTGTCGACCACCCTGGAACTCGATGTCGGGGCAGGTTCGATCGCCACCCGGCACTGGCCGAGGCACCCCCGCTGCCGTTGTTGAAAACGGTTGTTGCCAGATCGGTGCACCACTCGGATCGGGCGTCATGGATGATATGAGGCATGTCAGAGATCAAGCGTGGCGGCATGGCGCGCAATGCGAAGTTGGCCGGCCTGGCGGGCGGCATGGCCGGACGTGCCGCACTAGGCTTCGGCAAGCGGTTGACCGGTAAGTCGAAAGACGAGGTCAACGCTGAATTGGTGGAGAAGGCAGCCGAGCAGCTGTTCACCGTCCTCGGCGATCTCAAGGGCGGCGCGATGAAGGTCGGGCAAGCCCTCTCGGTGCTCGAGGCGGCCGTGCCCGAGCAGTTCGGCAAGCCCTACCGCGAAGCACTGACCAAGCTGCAGAAGGACGCCCCGCCGTTGCCGGCCGACAAGGTGCACCGCGTGCTGGACTCCCAGCTGGGCACCAAGTGGCGGGAGCGGTTCCAGTCCTTCGAGGACAAGCCGATCGCGTCGGCGAGCATCGGGCAGGTGCACAAGGCGGTCTGGTCCGACGGCCGTGACGTCGCCGTCAAGATCCAGTACCCCGGCGCCGACGAAGCGCTGCGCGCCGACCTGAAGACCATGAAGCGTCTGGTCGGTGTGTTCAAGCAGCTGGCGCCCGGCGCCGACGTGCAGGGCGTGGTCGACGAGCTGATCGACCGCACCGAGGAGGAGCTGGACTACCGGCTCGAGGCCGACAACCAGCGCGCCTTCGCCAAGGCCTACGACGGCGACCCGAAGTTCCTGATCCCGCACATCGTGGCCAGCGCGCCCAAGGTCGTGATCGCCGAGTGGATCGAAGGAATTCACCTGTCGCAAATCATCCGGGAAGGCACCCAGGAGCAACGCGACCTGATGGCCACCCGGCTGTTCGAGTTCTGCGACGACGCGCCGCGCCGGCTGGGCATGGTGCACGGCGACACCCACCCGGGCAACTTCATGCTGCTGCCGGACGACAAGATGGGTGTGATCGACTTCGGCGCGGTGGCCGCGATGCCCGGCGGCTGGCCCGTCGAGCTGGGCCAAATGCTGCGCTTTGCAGTCGAGAAGGACTACGACCGGCTGCTGCCGACCATGGAGAAGGTGGGCTTCATCCAAAAGGGTGAGCAGGTCTCCACCAGGGAGATCGACGACATGCTGCGTCAGTACGTCGAGCCGCTCGAAGTGCCGGTGTTCCACTACCGGCGCAAGTGGCTGCAGAAGATGACGTCGATCGAGCTGGACAAGGCTGCCGACCAGATCAAGGCGGCCCGGCAGATGGACATCCCGCCGAAGTTGGCCATCCCGCTGCGCACCATGGCTTCGGTGGTGGCGATCTCCTGCCAGCTCGACGCCCACGTGCCGACTCGACGGATCGCCGACGAGATGGTGCCCGGTTTCGCCGACGCCTACGAGGTCGAGGCCGGCGCTTAACTCTTTCGAACGCCGAAAAGCCGGCTCTGCAGGTATCCCGGATCGGGGTGTGCAGAGCCGGCTTTCGGCGTTGTGGGTCAGGCTGTCGCGGCCCTCGCCGTGAGGCGGGCGTGAGGCGGCTGTCGCGTGAGGCGGCCGTCGCGTCGGATGGCAATGCGCCAGACAGCCTTACGTCAGGCGGCGACGTCCTTGCGCGGGCGACCGCGGGGCCGCTTACGCGCCACGATCGAGCCCCGCTCGAAGATTTCGCCACCCCAGACACCCCACGGTTCACCGCGATCGAGCGCGGCGGTCAGGCACTGCCGACGGATCGGGCAGTCGGCGCACATCTGCTTGGCGCGTTCCAGATCCGTGGGCGTCTCGGCGAACCACAGATCGGGATCTCCGACATGGCACGGCAGCACCGGCAGTTTTTCCTGGCGGACTGTCAGGGCCGACATGTCCATTCACCTGCTTTCTGATCTCGAGGCGTTCAGTTGCTTGCTGAGATCCGAGACCAGGCGTCGAAATGACGATGGCCACGGATCCGATGACGTCGGTCCGTGGCCATTTGGCTTGCTTCGCAGGTTTCCTAGATGAAACCTCGAATCACGAACGCGTCGGTCGGGGCGGCGGGGCGGCGCTTGCGCTGCGGGGCAATCGCGGCACCCGCCCAGCCGGCGTGGGCTGCGGCAGCCGGAGCCAGGGCTGCTGCGGCCGGAGCCAGGGCTGCGGCAGCCGGAGCCAGGGCTGCGGCGGCGTGGGCGTGGACCGGCAACGGCAAGAGTGCTGCCGGGGCCGCGGATACGCCGGAAACGCCAATGGCACCGATGGCCCGGGGGGTCCCTGCGGTACGCACGGCTTCGGCGCTGACGACGCCCGATGCGATTGAAATCATTTGGGGACCTCCCTTCAGTTGACGCGCGGATAGTGCGGGTTCGAGGCTAACCGCTAAAAGGTGAAACTCACAAGCAATTTTCTGACCAGGGGTTCTTGCCGTCTTGGATGCACTCCGACGGTCGGAGAGGGGCGGAGCCGTCGACTCGTCGCCCTGTGCGAAGTGCGGTACGTCGGCCGGCACGTCGGCGCGCGCCCAGTGAGGACTCAGGTAAATCGACACTGCCGAGTGAGGAATGACGTATTTCAGCACGTGCCCAGTGAGGACTCAGGTACATCGACCACGCCGAGTGAGGACTCAGGTACATCGACGGCGCCGAGTGAGGACTCAGGTACATCGACGGCGTCGAGTGAGGACTCAGGTACATCGACCACGCCGAGTGAGGAGTCACGCACAGGTCTTCTCGCACTTCTTGTACGTGGTTCCTCACTCGGCAGCGAGCAGGTACGAGATTCCTCACTCGACGCCCGCCATGTACCTGGTTCCTCACTCGACAGCGGGCCACGTACCTGGTTCCTCACTCGACAGCCCACCAGGTACGAGATTCCTCACTCGGCGAAGTGAATCCGCGGCACCGACACCGCCTACAGCTCTCAACCGTCGCCGCGGACGACCTCGAGGACGCCCGCGCCGAACTGCTCGAGCTTGCGGGCGCCGATTCCGGAGATCGCGACCAAGCCGGCGTCGTCGGTGGGCCGAGTCTCGGCGATCGCCATCAAGGTGTTATCGCTGAACACCACGAACGCCGGAACCTTCAGCTCCTGCGCCGTGCGCAGCCGCCAATCCTTGAGCCGCGCCAGCAGGTCGGTGTCGACATCGCCGGCGCAGGTATCGCAGCGGCCCAGGATGGTCGCCGACGCGGTGCTCAGATCGGCGTTGCAGACCCGGCAGCGCTTCGGCGCGCCCCGCTGGCGACGGGAACCGCGCTTTTCGGCTTGCAGCTCGGTTTGCGGCGCGATGCCGTTGAGGAATCGGGACGGTTTGCGGCTCTGGCGCCCACCGGGAGTACGGGACAACGCCCAGCTCAGACCCAAGTGTTTTCTGGCCCGGGTGACACCGACGTAGAGCAGCCGGCGTTCCTCTTCCACGGGTTCACTGTCGGGTCCGTGCGCCAGCGCGTGCGAGATGGGCAGCGTGCCGTCGGCCAAGCCGACCAGGAACACCGCGTCCCACTCCAGCCCCTTGGCGGCGTGCAACGAAGCCAGCGTGACGCCCTGCACCACCGGTGGGTGCCGGGCATCTGCGCGCAACCGCAACTCGGCCACCAAACCCGGCAGATCCAGGTTCGGGCGGTTGGCGACTTCTTCGTCGACGAGTTCGGCCAGCGCGGTCAGCGCCTCCCAGCGCTCCCGAACCCGGGTACCGGTCGGCGGCTGCTCGGTCAGCCCGAGTGGCTCGAGCAGGGCCCGCACCGTGGCCGGCAGATCGACTACCTCAGACGCGTCGGCACGTTCGGCAGCGCGCTGCAACGCCAGCAGCGCCTGGCGCACCTCCTGACGGGTGAAGAACCCTTCCCCGCCGCGCACCTGGAAGGGGATGTTGGCTTCGGTCAACGCCTCCTCGTAGACCTCGGATTGCGCGTTGATCCGGTACAGCACGGCGATCTCGGCGGGCTCGACCCCGGCGGCGACCAGCTTGGTTATCGCCCTGGCGACCGCGTTGGCCTCGGCGACCTCGTCGGGATATTCGGCGAACGACGGTTCCGGCCCCGGCGGGCGCTGTCCGATCAGGTGCAGCTTGCTGCCCGCGACCCGGCCGCGCGCGGCGGCGATCACCCGGTTGGCCAGCGACACCACCTGCGGTGTGGACCGGTAGTCGCGTTCCAGCCGCACCACGGTGGCGTCCGGGAACCGTCGGGAGAAGTCCAGCAGGTACTGCGGGGTGGCCCCGGTGAACGAGTAGATGGTCTGGTTGGCGTCGCCGACGACGGTCAGGTCGTCACGGTCGCCCAGCCAGGCCTGCAGCACGCGCTGCTGCAGCGGCGTGACGTCCTGGTATTCGTCGACCACGAAGCAGCGGTAGCGGTCGCGGAACTCCTGGGCGACGGCGGCGTCGTTCTCGATGGCCGCGGCGGTGTGCAGCAGCAGATCATCGAAGTCCAGCAAGGCGACATCGCCACGGGCCTTCAGGTTTTCGTAGCCGGCGTAGACGGCGGCGACCTTGTCGGCGCTCATCGGAATGTCCCGGCCGAGCCGGGCCACCTCGGCGGCATAGCCTTCCGGGGCGATCAACGAGGCTTTGGCCCATTCGATTTCGCCGGCCAGGTCACGTACGTCGTCGGTGCTGGTCGAGACCCGGGACCGGTTGGCGGCCTGGGCGACCACGGAGAACTTGCTGTCGAGCAGCTGCCAGCTGGTGTTGCCGACCACGCGCGGCCAGAAGTAGGACAGTTGACGCCGCGCCGCGGCGTGGAAGGTCAAGGCCTGCACGGCACCGACGCGGGTTGCCGCACCGTCGGCGGATTCCATGGTGCGCAGCCGGCTCCGCATCTCCCCCGCCGCCCGCGAGGTGAAGGTCACCGCCAGCACCTGACCGGCGGCGACGTGACCGGAGCCGACCAGATGCGCGATCCGATGCGTGATGGTGCGGGTCTTGCCGGTGCCGGCACCGGCCAGCACGCAGACCGGTCCGCGGGCGGCGAGCACCGCTTCGCGCTGTTCGTCGTCGAGACCGTCGGGCATGGCTACATCCTTGCAAAGCGGGATGACAAGATTGGGACATGACTGACACGCCCCAGGTGACCATGTACACGACCACGTGGTGCGGCTACTGCCGCCGACTCAAGACCGCGTTCAAGGCCGAGGGCATCACCTGGGTCGAGGTCGACATCGAGCAGGACCCCGAGGCCGCGAAGTTCGTCGAGTCGGTGAACGGCGGCAATCAGACCGTGCCGACCTTGAAGTACGCCGACGGGACCACCGCCACCAACCCCAGCATCCGCGACGTCAAGGCCAAGCTGGCCGGCTGATCGGGACGCTGGCTCGGCTTGTCGTCTCCGGCTGACTGGTCGGCCGGCAGATATTCGACTACTCCTCGGCGAAGGCCCAGGATTCGATGATCTCCCGGGCGATCGACACCGCCCCCGGCAACAGCAACTCGGAATCCGAGGTGGCCGCGTCGGTCCAGTCGCCGGCGGCCAACGCGGCGCGCACCTGCTCGCGGCTGAACCAGCGGGCCTCGGCGATCTCGCCGTCGTTGAAGCTGAACGGCTGCTGCGGGTCGGCAACCGCGTGGAAGCCGACCATCAGTGAACGCGGGAACGGCCACGGCTGGCTGCCCAGGTAGCGCACGTCGCGGACCGAGAGTCCGATCTCCTCGGCGATCTCGCGGGTCACGCAGGTCTCGAACGACTCGCCGGCTTCGACGAACCCGGCCAGCAGCGAGAAGAACCGGTTCGGCCAGGTGGCTTGCCGGGCCAGCGCAACCCGGTCGGCGTCGTCGTGCACCAGGCAGATCACCGCGGGGTCGATGCGCGGGAACTCTTCGTGCCCGGTCAGCGGGTTGATCCGCGCCCAGCCGCCCTTGCTGGCCCGGGTCGGTGCGCCGTCGACCGGGCTGAACTGCGCATTCTCGTGCCAGTTCAGCAGCGCGGTGGCCGACGACACCAACTGTGCGCTGACGTCGTCGAAGACCGCTCCGGCCTGGCGCAGGTCGATGACGGCGGCGTCGGCGCCGTCGTTCGGGGGTTGCAGCGGCGCGCGGATCGCCCAGACGTGGCGGCCGTCCTCGACCCGGCCCAGGAACACCGCGTCCGGCGGCGGGGTCGGACCGAACGAGCCGGCGTCGTCGAGCAGCACCCGGCCGCCGACGATCATCACCTGACCGCGGCCGTCCACCCGCAGCACCGCGGCCTGCGCCCAGCCGGCGATCGCGGCGTCGATGTCGGTGCGCAGATGGTCGGAGCGGTCGGCTCCCACCCGGGACAGCAGTGGGGTGTTGCGCAGCCGGAAGTCAGTCACGATCCTCCCCGGTCCGCACGTACAGCAGCCGGTCGCCTTCCTCGAGCGCGTCGGCGTCCGGTTCGTCGAGGCGCATCAGTTTGCCGCCGCGCACCACCCCCAACACGATGTCGACCAGGTGCTTCGGCGAGCCGCCGATCTCCTTGGGTTCGACGTCGCGTTCGGCGATGGCGAATCCCTCGTCGGGGGTGAGCAGGTCTTCGATCACCTCGACCACGCTCGGTGTGCTGGTGGCCATGCCGAGCAGTCGGCCCGCGGTCTCCGAGGACACCACCACCGAGTCGGCGCCGGACTGCTGCAGCAGGTGCTGGTTCTCGGCTTCCCGGATCGCGGCGATGATCTGCGCCTTGGGCGCCAGTTCGCGCGCGGTCAGGGTGACCATCACCGCGGTGGGGTCGTTGTTGGTGGCGACGATGATGGCCTTGGCGAACTGCGCGCCGGCCAGCCGCAGCACGTCGGCCTTGTTGGCGTCGCCGCGCACGGTGACCAGGCCGGCCTGGCTGGCGCGGTCCAGCGCGCCCTGGTCGGTGTCGACGACGACGATCTCGCCGGGCGGCACGTCGTCGCCGATCATCGCGGTCACGGCGGTCTTGCCCTTGGTGCCGTAGCCGATCACGATGGTGTGGTTGCGCACGGTGTTCCTCCAGCGCTGAATCTTGAGCGCCTGCCGCGACGCCGCGGTCAGGGTTTCCACGGTGGTGCCGATGAGCACGATCAGGAATGCCACCCGCAGCGGGGTGATCACCAGCACGTTCACCAGCCGCGCGCTCGGGCTGAATGGCGTGATGTCGCCGTATCCGGTGGTCGACAGCGACACCGTGGCGTAGTACATGCAGTCCAGGAAGGACAGGTCCTCGCCTTGGACGTCGCGGTAGCCGTCCCGCTCCAGGTAGACGATCAGCACCGCGGCGAACAGCGCGCCCAGCGCGTAGAGCATCCGGCGGAAGATGCGGCTGGCCGGGCTGACGAACTTCTCCGGGATGCGCAGGTAGTCGACCAGCGCGGCGTCCGGCTTGGCGGTCAACGCCTCATCGAGGCTGCGCAGCCGACGGCGCAGCAACCGATTCCTAGCCACGGCGTCCCGTCATCGGCGTCGTCCTCGACTCTGCGCGTCGCACGTGATCATGTAACCACGACGGCTGCCTCGCCAGCATCTCCTGTGGGTGTTGGGTCCGGTTGCCGCAGCAACGCGGCCAGTTGTTCGCGGTCGGGCAACTCCGGCGGGATGACGGTGGCGCCGCTGCGCACGTAGTGGAACGCCGCGCGCACCTGGGCGGGGTCGCAGCCGTGCAGCGCGGCCCAGGCCAGCCGGTAGACCCCGAGCTGGGTGGCGGCCAGGCGTAGCGCTTCGGCGTCAGCGGGCGGTTCACCGGTCTTCCAGTCCAGCACGGTGACCCCGCCGTCGTCGTCGACGAACACCGCGTCGATCCGGCCGCGCACCACCCGGCCGCCGAGCACCATCTCGAAGGGCACCTCGACGTCGATCGGGGTGCGCGCGGCCCACGGCGAGCCCATGAACGCGGTCTGCAGGTCGGACAACGCCTCCGAGTCGATCGGGGTGTTGTCGCCGTCGACCGCGCCGGGCAGGTCGTCGAGGTCGAACAGCCGCTCGGCGCCGTAGAACCGTTGCACCCAGTCGTGGAATGCGGTGCCCAACAGGGCATGCGGGTCCGGGCGCGCCGGCAGCCGCCGGGCCAGTTTGCGGGCGGCGGCCAGCGGGTCGCGGCGCAGTTCGACCAGTGCCGACACCGACAGCTGGCTGGGCAACTGCGGCGCGACGGGTTCGGCGGCGCGAGCCCGCTCGGCCAGCAGTGCGTCGACGTCGGCAACCCAGCCTTCCGGGTCATCGAGGTCCGGTGGGCCCTGCCGGGCGTCCGGGTCGGCCGGCGCGCTGCGGCCGTGGTGGGCGGTCAGCGCGGCCTGCACCAGGGCCGCGCCGGCCTGCAGGTCTGCGGCGGAGTTGGCCTGCGGCGGCCACACCGCTTCGATGACGTTGTCGCACAACGGGTTCGATTGCCCGGCGGCCGGTTCGGGTTCCCAGTGCTCGACCTGCCCGCAACGCCCGTCGGCGCCGGCTTCGATCACGGCGCGCAACTCGGTCAGGAACTCCGAAGGCCCGCGCGGTTTGAGGCCGGTGGCGCCCCAGTGATGCCCGGACACCAGCAGGGTGTCCTCGGCGCGGGTGATCGCAACGTAGAGCAGCCGGCGTTCCTCGTCGAGCCGACGCTGTTTGAGCTGTTTGGTGTGCGCGTCGATGAGGTCGGACAGCTGGCGGCGATCGGTGACCGTCGAGGTGTCCAGCACCGGGACGCCGTGCGCACCCAGCCCGGCGCGGTCCCCGCGCAGCAGCGGCGGCAGTTCGGCCGGGTCGGTGAGCCAGCTGCGCATCGCGGTGGTGCTCGGGAACACCGGAGTGGACAGGTGCGGCACCGCGACCAGTTGCCATTCCAGTCCTTTGGCCGAGTGCACGGTCAGGATCTGCACCCGGTCGGCGGCCACGCTCACCTCGGCCGGCGCCAAACCGTTCTCGATGGTCTCGGCGGCGCTCAGGTAGGCCAGCAGGCCGGGCAGGTCGGTGGCCGCGGTGGCGCTGCGGGCCGCGTAGCCGTCGACGACGTCGGCGAACGCGTCGAGTTGCTCGGTGCCCGACCAGCCGGTCTCCCCCGCGCGGGCGGCGCGGGCCTCGACGTCGATGCCCAGCAGCCGGCGCACCTCGGCGACCACTTCGGTGATCGGGCGGTCCAACCGGCCCCGCAGCGCGATGAGTTCCTCGGCCAGGTCACCGATGCGCTGCTGACCGAGCTCCGAATAGTCCTGTGCAGCACCGGGATCGCAGATGGCGTCGGCCAGGCACGGGCCGTCGAAGCCCAGCACGTCGTCGACGATTCCGCTCAACGCCGGCGTTTCGTGCGGAGCAGCCTGCGACCCGGCCAGATCGCGGGCGCGATTCCACAGTGCAGCCAGATCGCGGGCACCGAGACGCCAGCGCGGCCCGGTCAATACCCGCACCGCGGCCGCACCGGCAGCCGGATCGGCGACCAGTCGCAGCATGGCCACCAGTTCGGCGACTTCGGGCACGCTGAGCAATCCGGACAGCCCGACCACCTCGACCGGCAGTCCGCGGGCACGCAGCGCGTCGGCCATCGGCCCGGCATCGACGTTGCGCCGGACCAGCACCGCGGCCGTCGGCGGGGTCTCCCCCGCCTCGGCGGCCTGCGCGTAGCGAGCTGCGAAATGGTCTGCCACCCAGTCTCGTTCGGCGACGACGTCGCGCAGCAGCGCGCAGCGCACGGTGCCCGGCTGCGCGTCGGGGCGGGCCTGCAGTGGCCGTACCGTCACCGAGCGTCGCCGCGCCTCCGCGGAGATCGCGTTGGCCACCGCCAGCGTGCTGGGCGGGTTGCGCCAGCTGGTGCGCAGCTCCAGGGTGGGCGCCGGGGTGCCGTCGCCGAGCGGGAAGTCCGTGGCGAATCGGGGCAGGTTGGTGGCCGACGCGCCGCGCCAGCCGTAGATCGACTGGATCGGGTCACCCACCGCGGTCAGCGCCAGACCGTCGTCGACCCCGCCCCCGAACAACGCCGACAACGCGACCCGCTGGGCGTGCCCGGTGTCCTGGTACTCGTCGAGTAGCACCACCCGAAAGCGTTGCCGCAGTTGAGCACCCACGTCCGGGCAGCGCTCGGCCAGCTGCGCGGCAGCACCCATCTGCATGCCGAAGTCCATCGCGTTCTCGGCTCGCAGCCGCTGATGCAGCGCATCGATCAACGGCACCAGCGAGCTACGTACGGTCTGGGTTTCCAGCAGCCGCAGCAGCCACTGGCTGGGCCCGCCGCGCTGGTTGGGACCCGCCGGCAAGGTGTGCACCAGCTGCTCGAGTTCGAGATGGGTGTCGCGCAGTTGCGCGGTGTCGACCAGATGCTCGGCGAGCTGCCCGGACAGCGAGAGCACCATGGCGGTGACCGCGGCCGGGTCCTTGTCGGTGTCCAACTCACCGTCGTAGCCGGCGACCACCTGATAAGCCAACTGCCACAACTCGGTTTCGCCGAGCAGCCGAGCATCCGGTTCCACCGGCAGTAGCACTCCGAACTCGCGCAGCAGTGCCCCGGCGAACGCGTGGTAGGTCGAGATGGTCGGTGACTGGCTCGGCCCGAAGTCGGTGCCGGCCGGGATCAAACCGCTGCCGGCGAGTCGGCCCAGCCGGGAGCGCACCCTGCGCAGCAGCTGGCCGGCCGCCTTGCGGGTGAAGGTCAAGCCCAGCACCTCGGCGGGGGCGGCGTAGCCGTTGGCCACCAGCCACACCACCCGCGCGGCCATGGTTTCGGTCTTGCCGGCTCCGGCGCCGGCGATGACCACCACCGGGCCGGGCGGCGCGGAGATCACCGCGGCCTGCTCCTCGGTGGGCGTGTGCAGGCCGAGCGCGTCGGCGAGTTCAGCCGGCGTGTAGCGCGGACTCATGCCTGTTCTCCGCTGGGGTTGTGGGCTGGGCAGCTGGACTGTACCGGGCAGTGCGCGCAATTGCGGTTGACCCGCGCCACGAACTGCGGTCCGGCGGTGGCCGCGGCGGCGCGGTGCACCTCGGTGCGCCACTGGTCGCGGCTTTCGTCGGTGAGCGGGTCCTGCTCACGTTCGGTGGCCCCGCCCGCGTTGGGCTTGCCCAGATAGACCAGCCGGCCACCGCCGGGCTGGGTGCCGCCGGGCAGCAAACCCTCGGCGACCCCGAGTTGGTACATCGCCAGCTGGGCGTGCTGCTGGGCGTCGGCCTTGGTGACCGGGCTCTTGCCGGTCTTGATGTCGACGATCACCAGCCGCCCGTCCCGGTCGCGTTCCACCCGGTCGGCCCGGCCGCGGACCCGCACCGGCGGGCCGCTGCCCTCGGGGGCTTCCAGCACACCCTCGACCGGCATCTCGGTGCCGACCTCGGTGAGTTGGTCGCGGGTGCCGTACCGCCACGCCACGAACCGCTCGATCATCGCGCGGTGCCGGACCAACTCGTTGCGGGCATACCACGCCGAGTCGAACGGCAGCCGATCCCAGATCGCGTCCAGTTGCGCCAGCATCGAATCCTGCTGCGCACCAGGAACACTGATCAACGCGTGCACGATGGTGCCGAGCGCCGAGCGCAGGTCACGGTCCCCGGAACCGCCGTGACGTTCCAGCAGCCAGCGCAGCGGGCAGTCCTGCAACATGGCCAATGTGGACGGCGACATGGTCACCGTCGGCGCGAACGCACCGTCGGCGGGCTGCGCCTCCCACAGCGGCGCAGTGCTGCTCACCGGGTTCAGGCCGTACCAGTCATCGGGATGCGCGCCGGGCACCCCGGCCGCCGCCAACCGCGCCAGCTGTTCTGCGGCCCGCACCCGGGTCTGCTCGTCGACTGCTCCCTCGGGCGCGCAGACCGCGCTGCGCAGCCGGCCGACCACCGCGGACGTCGAGAGCACCCGAGGTGCCGCCACCGGAGCGGGTGTCTGCGGCGGCACCGGGGCGGCGGTGGCGTGCCGGGCGATTTCGGTGAAGAACGCCGACGGCAAGTCGGCCCCGTCGCCGTCACCGTCGACCGCGGTGACCACCAGCCGATGCCGGGCGCGGCCGACCGCGGCGATCAGCAGCCGCCGTTCATCGGCCAGCAGCGGTGCGCGATCCGAGGCGTCGGCCGGCACCCCGTCCAGCACGTCCAGCAGCCGCTGCGTTCCCAACACACCGCCCCGCGGAATGGTGTTGGGCCACAATCCATCCTGCAGCCCGGCGACCAGCACCAGATCCCACTCCCGGTCCAACGCCTGGTGCGGACTGAGGATCGCGACCTCCTCGGCCGGGACCACCGGCTCGGTGGCCGGGGTGCTCAGCCGCAGCGCATGGACGTGCTCGACCAGCGCGCTGACGGTGGCGCCCGGGGTGCGCGAGACGAACTGCTCGGCGACGTCGAACAGCCCGGTCACGCAGTCGAGGTCCTGTCCGGCCAGCCGGTTGGCGTCACCGCCGCGCTCGCACGCAGTCACCAGTCGGCGCTGTAAACCGGTGCGCTGCCAGGCCTGCCACAGCGTGGCGCGTGGATCGGCGGAATCGGCGCGGGCGGCGTCCAGTACTGCCTTGACCCGGCGCAGCGGCTTGGCGAAGGCCGACGCCAGCCCGGCCGGGACCTCGTCGAGGGCGCGACGCACCAGGTCACCGGTTTCGGCCGCGGGCTGCTGATAGATCCGGCGCAGCGCGCGGCGCAGCTGCCGCAGCGACACCGGATCCACGCGTCCGATCGGCCCGGTGAGCAGTTGCAGCGCCGACTCGGCATCGAGGCCGTCCACGGCCGCGGTCAGCACGGTGAGCAGGGCGCGCACCGTGGGGTTGTCCGCCAGCGGTGGGTGCGCGGCCGGCGCTGCGACCGGAACGCCGGCGGCCGAAAGTACCCGCGGCAGACCAGCTCCGGTGCGCGCGACCGAGCGGACGATCACCGCCATCTGTGACCACGGCACACCGTGTTGCAGATGCGCACGGCGCAAGGTGTCGGCGATCAGCGCGGCTTCGGCGTGCTCGGAGCGGGCCAGCAGCGCCGAGACCGCGCCCGGCTCGGTGTGCGCACTGTCCAGCCGCGGTTGCGCGGCGCGCCCGGGCAGCACCCGACCGAGGCCGTCGACGACGGCGGCCACCGCCGGCGCACAGCGGTGCGAGGTGGTCAACGTGATGGCCGGGACGTCGTCGTCGACCAGCAGTGCCGGATCGGCGCCGCGGAACCCGAACGCCGTGCGGGCCGGGTCGCCGGCGAAGACCGCCAAATCGGCGGGCCCGGCCACCAGTCGCACCAGCTGGGCGGCCTGCGGGTCGAGCTGCTGGGCGTCGTCGACCAACAGCACCCGGATCCGGGCGCGTTCGGCGGCCAGCAGTTCACCGTCCAGCGCGAAGGCATCCAGGGCGGCGCCGACGAGTTCGGCGGCGCTCAACGCCGGCACGGTGGCTTGCGGCGCGGCCATCCCGACCGCGGAACGCAGCAGCATCACCTGCTCGTATTGCAGCGCGAACCGGCCGGCCGCAGTCCATTCCGGGCGCGCGGCCCGACGACCCAGCCGCTGCAGCTCGCGGGCGTCGACCCCGCGTTCGGCGCAACGGGACAGCAGATCCCGCAGTTCGGTGGCGAAACCGGCGGTGCGCAGCGCCGGATGCAGATGTGCCGGCCACCCGGCGGCACCGTCCTCGACGTCACCGGCCAGCAGTTCCCGGATGATGCCGTCCTGCTCGGCGCTGGTGATCAGCCGCGGCGGCGGGTCCCCGGCCCGGGCGGCGGCCAGCCGCAGCACCGCGAACGCGTAGGCGTGCACCGAACGCACCAGCGGCGCCCGCACCACCGCACCGTCCGGTCCGGCGTCCAGCAGGGCCGTGGTCAACGCGCTGCGGGTCTGGGTGCGTAGCTTGCCACCGCCGGTCAGCAGCAGCACCGAGTCCGGGTCCACCCCGGCACCGATCCGCGCGGCCGCCACGTCCACCAGCAGGCTGGTGACCCCGGTGCCCGGGCCGCCGAGCAGCCGTACGGTGCCGCGGCACTGCGGATCCAGCAGCGTCGCCGCGGCCGGCTGCCAGCAGCGGGCCGCGATCCGGGCGGGCGCGGTGTGTGCGGTGGTCATATCGGCATGACACCACGGGGGTACGACAAGTTCGGGTACCTGGCACGATCGACGTCGTGACGCACTGCTTGCACGTTCATCGATACGGCCCGTCCGGACCGGCCCAGGTGTTGGCGCTGCACGGCCTGACCGGGCACGGCCAACGCTGGGAGCAGCTGTCCACCGAGTATCTGCCCGGCGTACGCGTACTGGCCCCCGACCTGGTGGGGCACGGCCGCTCCAGCTGGTCGGCGCCGTGGACCATCGAGGCCAACGTGGCGGCATTGGCTCAGCTGCTCGACGACAACGGCAACGGTGCCGACGAACCCGTTGTGGTGGTGGCACATTCATTCGGCGGTGCGGTGGCGCTGCAGTTGGCCGCGGCCCGCCCGGATCTGGTGGCGGCGTTGGTGCTGCTGGACCCCGCGGTCGGGCTGGACGGGGACTGGATGCGTGAGATCGCCGACGCGATGCTGGCCGACCCGGACTACACCGACCGCGACGAAGCCCGGGAGGCCAAACGCACCGGCTCGTGGGCCGACGTCGATCCGGCCGCGCTGGACAAAGACCTCGATGAACATCTGGTCGCGCTGCCCAACGGCCGGTTCGGCTGGCGGATCTGCGTGCCGGCGATGATGTCCTACTGGAGCGAGCTGTCCCGCGCTGTGGTGTTGCCGCCCAACGGGATCCACACCGTTGTGGTGCGCGCGAACTGGACCTCACCGCCGTATGTCGACGCCGCCCTGGTGGATGCCCTGCGCGGCCGGCTCGGGGAGAATCTCGTCGTGACCGAGTTCGAATGCGAGCACATGGTGCCGCACGCCAAGCCGGCCGAGACCGCCGAGGTGATCCGCGCGGCGCTGCAACGCACAGCGAGTTGACGATGGCGCGGGTCTCCGACGAGCAGGTCGAGTTGGTCCGCGCGCTGGTGGCGTCGATCCCGTCGGGCAAGGTCGCCACCTACGGCGACATCGCCTCGGCGGCAGAGCTTTCCAGCCCGCGGATCGTGGGCTGGATCATGCGTACCGATTCCTCGGACCTCCCCTGGCATCGGGTGGTCCCGGCGTCGGGTCGGCCGGCAGCGCATCTGGCGTCACGACAGTTGGAACGGCTACGCGCCGAAGGTGTGCTGGCGGTCGACGGCCGGATACCGCTGCGCGGACCGGACTCGGTGCGGCACGTGTTCTGATTGGCGTTGACTTAGTACTGAGGTAGGTGTTTTCGCGAAATCGGCTACCTAGACGCTAACTCAACGCAAGTTGACTAGAGCGAGAGCCGGACCAGCGCGGCGGTCTTGGCCAGGCCCGGGAACGCCGACGCGGTGGCCCGCGGGTGCAGTGCATGTACGGCGATCCGGAACATCAACGCCCGCAACAACATCTGCGGCCATTCCGGCAGCGCCTCCCACCGCTCGACCAGACCGTCGTCGGCCTCACCCCAGGACAGCGCATCGACGACGACGACGCCGGCCGCCCAGGCCGCCGGCCGCCAGTACGGTGTGATGTCGGTGATGCCCGGTGCCGCGGTGCCGGCGAAGAGCACCGTGCCGTACAAGTCGCCGTGCACCAACTGATTCGGGCTCTTGGTGGGTTTGCGCAGCTGTGCCAACTGGTTGAGCAGATCGATGGACCGTTCCGAGTCGGGTGAACCCGGCGCCAGGCGCGCACCCGAGGGCAGCGAATGCAGTGGGCGGTCCTCCCAGGCGGCGCGGTCGGCGGCGATGAACACGTCGACGTCGGCCCACGGCGCGACCGGGGGTTGGGTCAGGAACCGGGGCCGTTCCAGCTTGGCGGTGGCCTCGTGCAGTCGCACGGCAGCCGAAACGACTTCGTCGTGCCGGGGTTCGGGGGTGCCGGCGACGTAGGTGTCCGCGCGCCACCCCGACACCACATAGCGTCCGTCGGTGGAGCGCACCGGCCGGGCCAGTCGAATGCCGTCAACGAACAGGGTTTCGCGGACCTTGGCCGACCAGGCCGCGCGGGCGTGGTCGGCGACCAGCGACAGCACCACCTCGCCGCAGCGCCAACCGCCTTCCCAGCCGGCACCCAACGGCGCCGGTTGCACACCGGAAAGCCCGAAGGCCGCCATCACATGGGCAGGCGGCGATTCGACGGTCACACCGTCACCCTAGCGTCGAGAGCCCGCCGGACCGGTTCGCCGAACGGCTGTGTCGCAACTCAGTACATCACCATGTCGGGCTCGATCTGGCGCGCCCAGGCCGCGATCCCGCCCTGCAGGTGCACGGCGTCAGCAAAGCCGGCCTGCTTGACCGTGGCCAACGCCTCGGCCGAACGCACGCCGGTCTTGCAGTACAGCACCGCCTTGCGATCCATCGGCAGCTTGGTCAGGCCCGCACCGGATTCCAGACTCGACAGCGGAATCAGTTCGGCACCCTCGATGTGGTTGATGTCCCACTCGATCTGTTCCCGCACGTCGATCACCGCGACCTTGGCATCCGAATCCAGCAACGCACGCAGCTCGGCCGGCGTGATGGTGGCATCCGCGCCGGCCGCGGCGGCCGGTTCGGAGACCACGCCGCAGAAGTCGTCGTAGTCGATCAGCTCGGTGATCTTCGGGGCGTTCGGCGCCTTGCGGATGTTGATGGTGCGATAGCTCATGGCCAGCGCGTCGTAAATCATCACCCGGCCCAACAACGAATCCCCGATACCGGTGATCAACTTGATCGCCTCGGTACCCATCACCGCCGCCACCGACGCGCACAGGATTCCCAGCACACCGCCCTCAGCGCAGGACGGCACCGTGCCCGGCTCGGGCGGTTCCGGATACAGGTCGCGGTAATTGACCGCCCGGCCGTCCGGCGCGTCCTCCCAGAACACCGCGATCTGGCCGGAGAACCGGAAGATCGAACCCCACACGTACGGTTTGTGCGCCAGCGCGGCCGCGTCGTTGACCAGATAGCGGGTGGCGAAGTTGTCGGTGCCGTCCAGGATCACGTCGTAGTCGCTGAACACCTCGACCGCGTTGTCGGAAGTCAGGCGGACCTCATGCAGGACGACGTCGACGTACGGGTTGATCTCGCGGATCGAGTCGCGTGCGCTCTGCGCCTTGGAGCGCCCGACGTCGGATTGTCCGTGGATGATCTGCCGGTGCAGGTTGGATTCGTCGACGACGTCGAAGTCGACGATGCCGAGTCGGCCCACCCCGGCGGCAGCCAGATAGAGCAACGCCGGTGAGCCCAGTCCGCCGGCACCCATCACCAGCACCCGGGCGTTCTTCAGCCGCTTCTGACCTTCCAGGCCGAGGTTCGGCAGGATCAGGTGCCGGCTGTAGCGAGCCACCTCGGCCTTGGTCAACTCGGCGGCCGGGGCCACCAGGGGCGGCAAACTGCTCACGTGCGCTGACCTCCTCGATTGCGAACTCGCGTTCACCTTCGATTCTGTCAAATGCCGGCCAGAGAGGGCCGCGACCGGCTACGCGATCGGATACGGCCAGGGATTGAACCGGCAGGTCTTGCCGTCGGTCTGCACCCAGTCCGGGTCGAACTTGGCGGCGTCGTCATTGGAGGTGGTGAACGTCTGCTGCATCATCACCGGAGCCAGGGCGCCGTTCTCCTCGCACGGCTCATGGTGCGAGTAACCGATGGCGTGACCCACTTCGTGGTTGATCAAGTACTGCCGATAGGAGCCGATGTCGCCCTGGAACGGCACCGCCCCGCGCACCCAGCGCGCCTCGTTGATGAACACCCGCGGCACCGACTCGCCGCCGTCGACCGGATGGTAGGCCGAGTTGAAACACGATGCCTCGAGCTCGATTTCGTAGCCGCAGCCCTCACGCACCGTCATCGGTGAGGTCAACGACACCCGGAAGTCGGGTTCGGTGTCGGCGCCGGCATCGATGCGCTGGAAGCCGAACTGCGGGTTGTGGATCCAGCTCTTCGGGTTGCCCAGGGTCTCACTGACCATCCGGGCAAACGAATCGTCGCCGCCGTAGGGCGTGGTGTCCAGACCGTCCTCGATCTCCACGGTGTAGCGGAAAGTCCGGGCGGTGCCCTCACCCACCTGCGGATCGACACCCGGGACGGTGCGCCAGGTCTTGTTGCCGGCCTCGGTGAACGCGCCGCCCTGGGTGGGCAACACCCCGGTCGGCAGGTCGGCGTCGAACTGCGTCAGACCGCGGGGCGGGGCGCCGATGATCGTGGTGCCCTGGGTGCCGATGGTCGGCGGGCCCTCGACGGCCATCGGGTCGGTTTCGGTCGTCGAGGCGCTGGTTCCGGTGACGGTCTGATAGAGCACCACGATGGTCACCACGGCCAGGACCGGCAAAGCGTAGGCGCGCCAGCCGTAGGTGCTGACGAACCGGCCCAGCCAGGTCTGCTTGCGCCACTGGCGGTGGTCATCGCGGTTGGCGCGAGGTCGCCCCGGGCCGGCTGCGGTGGGGTCGCGCAAGGCACGCAGCGGCTCATGCCACTCGCTGCGCAGCACTGGCACGCGACTTTCCCCGCGACGCCCAGGGTCGTAGGTCACCGACCAAGGATGGCACACGCTGCAGCTCAGGGGCTCTCGGCACGCCCGGGCAGCACGTGTGCGCTCGCGCCGTCGTGGGTTTGGCCGGCGCTGGTAGTACTGTCGTTGGGTGGCCTACCGCCACATTTCGTCAGATTGAGGACTTGATGAGCGAGCTCGCCAACACGACCGAGCGGCGAGGCGCCCGGGCAGGCCGAACCGAACGCGCAGCTGCCCGCGGCACCGAAACACCCCGCCGGGGCAACCGACTGCCGCGCGATGAGCGCCGCGGCCAGTTACTCGCGTCGGCCAGCGAAGTTTTCGTCGATCGCGGCTATCACGCGGCCGGTATGGACGAAATCGCCGAACGCGCCGGGGTCAGCAAACCGGTGCTGTATCAGCATTTCTCCAGCAAGCTCGAGCTCTACCTCGCGGTGTTGGCCCGGCATGTGGACAACCTGGTGTCCGGAGTGCGCCAAGCGCTGCGCACCACGACCGACAACCGCCAGCGGGTGCGGGCTGCCGTGCACGCGTTCTTCGACTTCATCGAGCACGACGGTCAGGGCTACCGGCTGATCTTCGAGAACGACTTCGTCACCGAACCGCAGGTGTCCGCGCAGGTCAAGGTGGCCACCGAAGCCTGCACCGACGCGGTGTTCGACCTGATCAGCCATGATTCGGGGCTGGATCCGCACCGTGCCCGGATGATCGCGGTGGGGCTGGTCAGCATCAGCGTCGACTCGGCGCGCTATTGGCTGGACAACGACCGGCCGATCAGCAAGGACGACGCGGTCGAAGGCACCGTGCAGTTCATCTGGGGCGGCCTGTCGCACGTGCCGCTGACCCGCAACTGACGTTTCCACGCTTTTCCCGTCGTGAACGATGAGTTGTGAACGCATCGCCCAAGTGGCGGCGTCAACAACTCACGGTTCACGAGTGCGGCCGCGGGTTTCGGTGCCTCAAGCCCGCCAGTTCAGGGGCGGACCCGCGCAGCTTGCCTAGTCGGTCTTGGGCGGCGTGACCGGCCCGACGCCGACACCGAACCCGACCCGACGACTGTCGACCGGTCCGATCTCGACGTAGGCCACGCGGGCGGACTGCACCAGGAAGCGCCGACCCTTGTCGTCGGTCAGGCTGAGCACCGCGGGAGACTTGGCGTCCTGCGACAGCGCGGCGGTCACCAGCTTCTCCACCTCTTCGGCGGTCTGCGTGCTGTTGAACACCAGCTCACGCGGGCTGTCAGTGACACCGATCTTGATCTCCACGCTGCACCCTTTCCATCGTCGGCGCTCGAGCGCGCACGTCCACAAGAAGGCTAGTAGACGGGGACGGCGGCGCGTCACACCAGGCGTTCGCGGACAGCGAAGACGGTGCCGAACTGCCACGATGGCGCGCCCACGAGCGCCGACACACCCCTGCCGGTGCACGCCCGCACGGCGGCGGCGCCGCTAGGCTCTGGTGTAGTTGTGACAAAAGTGACCAATGTGAAACTAGTGCACGGGTGGTGGCGCGATGAGTAGGCCGTACTGGAATGGTCCGGGAACGCGGGGTGGCAGCACCTACGCCGACGATGCACACCCGCGCTACGACGACGGGTTCGGCGCCGAAGACCGTCTCGACACCGACGCGATCGAGACCGAGTACCTCGACTACGACGATTACGATGAACCGCGCGACCATCGCTGGCGCTGGGTCGCCGGGTTGGCGGCCGTGGTGTTGTTCATTGCCGTGGTATCGATCGCCTCGGTGATCAACTCCGACAGTTCCACCAGTACGGCGTCGTCGACCGAGACCAGCTCAGCCGCCGAGGACGACGCCGTCGCGCAGGATTCCGCACCGACCAGCGCGCCGCGCACCGTGAGCGCCACCGTCCCACCGCCGGCGCCGGCCGTGCCACCCGAGGATCTGTCCCCCGAGACGGTGGTGACGGTGACGCCGTCGCAGCCGTCGGTGGTTGCCGAGCCGCCGCCTCCGCCGGTCGGCGAGGTGACCCCGGAGCGCACCATCACCTACACCGTGACCGGTGATCGCCCGCTGTTCGACCTGGTGACCATCATCTACACCGATGAGCAGGGCCTGCCGCGCACCGAGTTGAACGTGGCGCTGCCCTGGACCAAGACCCTGGTGCTCAACCCCGGAGTGGAGATCAAGTCGGTGACCGCCACCAGCGTGCAGGGTCATCTGAACTGCGTGGTCAACGACGGCAACGGCGCGGTGCTGGTCGAGCAGGCCAACAACACGATGATCACCACCTGCACCAAGTAGTGCCGCGGTCAGGCCAGACCCAGGTTGCCGATCCGCTCGGCGTGGGTGCGCTGTAGCCGGTCGAAGAACTCGGTCATCCGGCCCAGCCCGCCGGTTTCGGAGAGCACCAACTCGACCAGTTCGTCGTGGTCGGCCAGCACGTACTGGGCCTGCGTGATGGCCTCGCCGAGCAGCCGGCGCGACCACAGCGCCAGCCGGCTGCGCTGCACGCTGCTGGCCTCCACCGCGGCCCGCACCTCGCCGACCACGAACTGCGAATGCCCGGTCTCGGCCAACACACCGCGCACCACATCGGCGACTTCGTCGGGCAGCACGTCGGCGATCTCCAGGTAGAAGTCCGCCGCCAGAGCATCCCCGACATAGGTCTTGACCAGTGCTTCCAGCCAGGTGCTCGGCGTGGTCTGGCGGTGATACGACTCCAACGCACCGGCATAGCGCGACATCGCCGGGATGACGTCGACGCCGCGCGCGGCCAGCGCGTCCCGGAGCAGGTGATAGTGGCCCATCTCGGCGGCGGCCATGCTGGCCATGTTGATCCGGCCGGCCAGATCGGGCGCCATCCGGGCCTCGTCGGTGAGCCGATAGAAGGCCGCGACCTCGCCGTAGGCCAGCAACGCGAACAGTTCGTCGATGCCTGGATGGTCGGCCGATACGCGCACCGGACCGGCCGCGGGCTGCGTCGAACTCATGGGTTTCACTCTAGTTGCCCGGCCGCCACGGTCCCCGCGGCCGGGTTGTTCTTACCGACAACAAGGTATGATGGCACCCGGAAGCGACGCCACGTCACTTCCGTGGAAATGTGCGTGCACGTGTCCGGGTCCGCCTGATCGCAGCGCAGGGCCCCCGAGAAATCGGTGTCCGAGTCGAATCGTGACACCGGGATCGTCTCTTCAGCACTCGTGCGCGCGTGACGACGCGACGAGAACACAGACGAGCTGATCGATCCCGGTTCAACGGCAATTCGCAGCATCTCGCCTCGACTCACAACGACACCGAAAGGCGCACCACAAGCGCATGACACACATCAACAAATCCTTTGCCGAACTCGGCGTCCGCGACGAAATCGTCCGCGCCCTGGCCGAGCAGGGAATCGAACATCCCTTTGCCATCCAAGAGCTCACCCTGCCGCTGGCGCTGGCCGGCGATGACCTGATCGGTCAGGCCCGCACCGGCATGGGCAAGACCTACGCGTTCGGCGTCCCGCTGCTGCACCGCATCTCCACCGACACCGAGCGCCCGCTGACCGGCGCGCCGCGCGCGCTGGTCGTGGTGCCCACCCGGGAGCTGTGCATCCAGGTGCACGGCGACCTGGCCGGCGCGTCGAAGGGCCTGACCGCCGACGGCGGCCGCAAGTTCTCCACCGTCGCGATCTACGGCGGCCGCCCGTACGAGCCGCAGATCGAGGCCCTGCAAGCCGGCGCCGACGTCGTGATCGGCACCCCCGGACGTCTGCTCGACCTGGCCCAGCAGGGTCACCTGCAGCTCGGCGGGCTGTCCGTACTGGTGCTCGACGAGGCCGACGAGATGCTGGACCTGGGCTTCCTGCCCGACATCGAGCGGATCCTGCGCCTGACCCCGGACACCCGCCAGTCGATGCTGTTCTCGGCCACCATGCCGGACCCGATCATCACGCTGGCCCGCACGTTCATGAATCAGCCCACCCACATCCGGGCCGAGTCCCCGCAGTCGTCGCAGACCCACGACAGCACCGAGCAGTTCGTCTACCGCGCGCATGCGCTGGACAAAGTGGAAATGGTCAGCCGGATCCTGCAGGCCGAGGGCCGCGGCGCCACGATGATCTTCACCCGCACCAAGCGCACCGCGCAGAAGGTCGCCGACGAGCTCGCCGAGCGCGGCTTCAAGGTCGGCGCGGTGCACGGCGACCTGGGTCAGATCGCCCGGGAGAAGGCGCTCAAGGCCTTCCGCACCGGTGAGGTCGACGTGCTGGTCGCCACCGACGTGGCCGCGCGCGGCATCGACATCGACGACATCACGCACGTGATCAACTACCAGATCCCCGACGACGAGCAGGCCTATGTGCACCGGATCGGCCGCACCGGCCGGGCCGGCAAGACCGGTATCGCGATCACGCTGGTGGACTGGGACGAGCTGCCGCGCTGGGAGATGATCGACAAGGCGCTGGGCCTGGAATGCCCGGACCCGGCCGAGACCTACTCCAGCTCGCCGCACCTGTACGCCGAGCTCAACATCCCCGAGGGTGCGAGTGGCAGCGTCGGCGCACCGAAGGCCGCCAAGCGGTCCTCGCGCCCGGCCAAGGAGACCCGGGTATCCGGCTCGGGTGAGCGTCCGCGCCGCACCCGGGAGCGTCGTCGCACCCGCGGCGGCAAGACGGCCACCGGTCCGGCCGAAGGCGCCGAAACCGCCACCACCTCCGGTCGGGAAGGTGACGCCGGGGCCGCGCCGGCCGGCGAACCCAGCCAGGCCGCGCGTCGTCGCCGTCGTCGTCGTCGCAAGCCGGCCGCCGAATCGGCCGTCAACGCCGGCTGAGTTCAGCGCCGAATGGTCGCACCCGAGCGCCGCACCCGCGGCGACATCATCGCTGCGCTGGCCATCGTCGCCGTCATCGCGGTGGTGGCCGCAGCGATCTGGTGGACCAGCGACGCCCGGGCGACCATCAGCCGACCGGCCGCCGAGCCGTCCAAGAGCGTGCCGTCGGTGTCCGAGGTGCCGGCCACGCTGAGCCAGTTGTGGACCGCGGACAGCCCGGCCACCACGGTTCCGGTGGTGGCCAGCGGGACCGTGATCACCGGCGTCGGCGGCACCGTGGAAGGTCGCGAACCGGCCACCGGCGCCATGCGCTGGTCCTATGCCCGCGACCGGGAGCTGTGCGGCGTGAGCTGGGTGTACCACTACACCGTCGCGGTCTACCCGGATGGCCGCGGCTGCGGTCAGGTCAGCACCATCGACTCGTCGACCGGCAAACGCGGCCCGACCCGCAGCGGCGACGCCGACAACCCGATCGACCTGTCCTCCGACGGCGGAATCGTGCTGGCCGCCGGCAGCACCCGGCTGGAGACCTGGCGCTCGGACATGGTCCGGGTGATCGGCTACGGCGAGGTCGACGCGCGGGTCAAACCCAACCACACCGCGGTCGGCAAGGGCTGCATGCTGATGTCGGCGGCGGCCAGTTCGGCGGCGGTTTCGGTGTTCCAGGCCTGCCCGGGTGAACAGAACCTCCGGCTGACCCTGCTGCGGGCCGGCGACCAGGACGACGAACCGTTGCTGCGCGACGTCGGCGAGCTCGAAGTCGACGTGCGCTCCGAGGCCCGGGTGCTCGCCGTGGTGGACACCACCACCGCGGTGTACCTGCCCACCCCGACACCGCGGGTCGCGGTGTTCGACGACACCGGCACCGAGACCGCCAGCATCGAGTTGGCAGCGCCGGCGACCTCGACGCGGGTGCAGGGCACGGTGTCGCGCACCGGCGATGTGATCAGCTGGTGGACCGGCGACGCCGTGCTGGTGTTCGCGGCCGACGACCTGACGCACCGTTTCACCATCGCCTCGTCGGCCACGGTGCACCCGCTGGGGCCGGCCACCGAGATGGCCGATCGGCTGCTGGTCCCGGTCACCGGCGGGATGGGGGTGTTCAACGCCGGCACCGGGGCGGTCGAGCGGATGATCCCGGTCAAACGCGACGCGGTGAACCCGGTGGGCGCGCCGATCGTGCCGCACGCGGTCGGTCCCACCGTGGTGGAGCAGCGCGGATCCCAGATCTTCGCACTGGGTTGACGGGTCGGGCAGTCAGACCTCGGGGGTGAAGGTGGCCATCTTCTTGCCCTTGTTCCAGTGCTCGAGCAGTGCTGCCGCCAACTCCCGGTAGGCCACCGCGCCCTTGTTCTTGCGGCCGGCGATCACCGACGACCCGGACGCGCTGGCCTCGGCGAAGCGCACCGTGCGCGGGATCGGCGGTGCCAGCACCGGCAGGTCGTACCGGTCGACGACGTCGAACAGCACGTCACGGCTATGCGTGGTGCGCGAGTCGTAAAGCGTGGGGAGCGCGCCGAGCAGGTTCAGATCCGGGTTGGTGATCTGCTGGACGTCGGTGACGGTGCGCAGGAACTGCCCGACGCCGCGGTGCGCCAGGGTTTCGCACTGCAGCGGCACGATGACGTCGTTGGCGGCGGTCAGCCCGTTCAGCGTCAGCACCCCGAGCGACGGCGGGCAGTCGATGATCACGACGTCGAACGGGTCGTCACCTTCGGCCAGCTTGGCCAGCGCTCGCTTGAGCGCATATTCGCGGCCGGCGCGCATCAGCAGCATGGCCTCGGCGCCGGCCAGGTCGATGTTGGCCGGCAGCAGCGTCATGCCCTCGGTGGTGCGCACCAGCGCGGCATTGGGTTCGACGTCACCGAGCAACACCTCGTGCACGGAGACCGGCAGTTTGTCCGGATCGGTGCCCAGCGAGAAGGTCAAACAACCCTGCGGGTCGAGGTCGACCAGCAGTACCCGCTGACCCACTTCGGTCAAGGCCGCACCCAACGACGCCACCGTCGTGGTCTTGGCCACTCCACCTTTTTGGTTGGCTACCGCCAGCACGCGTGTCCGCACGCCCCCATACTGACATGAACTGCCGCTTTGCGTCCGGCCCGGTCACCAGCCGACTTGCCACTCCGGACTGGAACTGGGGCAGAATCACCCAGCGTGAGCAAACCCGAGCCCACCTTCGTGTTGCGCGGTCCGGCCGGCACGCTGGTGGCGCACGGGATCGAGCGGGGCTACCGCAAGATCTCCGACGCGCAGGCTGCGCTGCGATCGGGTGCGGCCCCAATCGTGGTGGGCGCTTTGCCGTTTGACATCGACGCCCCCGCCGCCCTGCAAGTGCCCAGCGATCTGCATCGGCTTGCTGATCTGCCGGACTGGCCGGTTGCTGCGCTGCCCGACGTGGGTGTCAGCGTGCCGAGCCCGGATCTGGCCACCCACCGCGAGCGGGTGCTGCGCGCGGTCGAGCGCCTGGCCGCCGACACCGGCCTGGAGAAGGTGGTGTTGGCCCGCGCGCTGGCCGTACAGAGCAGTGGCTGGGATGCGCGCACGGTGCTGCGCAGGCTGACCGACGTCGACCCGACCGCCTACGGCTATCTGGTGGACCTGTCCCCGGCCGGGCCGGAGCATGCCGGCACCGCGCTGATCGGCGCCAGCCCCGAGCTGCTGGTGGCCCGCTCGGGCAGCCAGGTCACCTGCCGGCCGTTCGCCGGCACCGCGCCGCGCTCCCCCGACCCGGAGACCGACCGCGCCACCGGGTCCGCGCTGCTGGCGTCGGCCAAGAACCAACACGAGCACCGGTTGGTGGTCGAAGCGATTCGCGATGCGCTGGCACCGCTGTGCAGCGAGGTGCAGGTGCCGGCCGAACCCGAGCTGCACCAGACCGATGCGCTGTGGCATCTGGGCACCCCCATCACCGGGATCTTGCGCGAAACATCAACCACTGCACTGGATCTCGCGCTGGCGCTGCATCCCACGCCTGCGGTCGGCGGGTCCCCCACCGGGCCGGCCTGCGCGTTGATCGAGCAGCTCGAGGGTGACCGCGGGTTCTATGCCGGCGCGGTCGGCTGGTGCGACGCGGCCGGCGACGGACTGTGGGTGGTGGCCATCCGCTGCGCGGTGCTCTCGGCGGACCGGCGGCACGCGCTGGCACACTCCGGCGGCGGGATCGTCGCCGAATCCGATCCCGACGACGAGGTCGCCGAGACCACCGCGAAGTTCCGCACCATCCTGACCGGTTTGGGGGTTGTGCCATGACCACACGTATTCGGCCCGCGCGGCCCGGCGACGAGCCCGCGATCGTCGAAATGATCTACCAGCTGGCCGAATTCGAGGATGCGGTCAGCGAATGCACGGTCACCACCGAGCAGCTGCACGAGGCGTTGTTCGGCGCCGCGCCGATTGCGCACGCGCATCTGGTCGAGGTGGACGGCGTTCCGGCGGCCACCGCGGTGTGGTTCGTCAACTTCTCGACCTGGGACGGGGTCGGCGGCATCCACTTGGAGGATCTGTTCGTCCGCCCGGCGTATCGGCGGCGCGGGTTGGCCCGGGCATTGTTGTCGACGTTGGCGGCCGAATGCGTGGCGCGCGGCTACACCCGGTTGCAGTGGGCGGTGTTGAACTGGAACGTCGACGCGATTGCGCTGTATGACGACGTGGGCGGCAAACCGCAGACCGAGTGGACCACGTATCGGGTGTCCGGCGCCGAACTGGCCGAATTGGCCGGTTAGTTCGGGTGGGACTCCTCCGCGCGTGGGTTCACTCCTCGCCGGCACGCTGCCAGACGGCACCGAGGTAGAACTCCCCAGCGCGCGGGTTCACTCCTCGCCGGCAGCCCAGCGCAGCGCCGGCGGGCTGAGCAACAACCCCAGCGTCACCAGCGCCACCAGTGCCACCGCACCGGCGTAGGTCGACTGCTCGCTGCGGATGTACCAGGCCACCCCGAGCAGCAGCAGGTTGGTCAGCACGCCGATGC
Organism: Mycobacterium sp. NGS45; assembly: GCF_059812645.1. Lineage (NCBI taxonomy): Bacteria > Bacillati > Actinomycetota > Actinomycetes > Mycobacteriales > Mycobacteriaceae > Mycobacterium > Mycobacterium sp. NGS45. The sequence goes on from NZ_JCALDB010000007.1 coordinate 44,664, forward strand.
CGCGGCCCCAGCGCCGGCCGGTGACCAACGCCCAACCGCCGGCCAGCACGGCCGCACCGATGATGGCGAACCAGGCCGCGGTGCCGTAGCTGAACCCGGACAGCAGTCCGCGTACCACGTCCTGGTTGGTGCCGAACAGTGCGTGCACGATGTAGACGGCCGCGACGAGCAGCGCCACCGCACCTTCGGCCAGCACCAGGAACCCGGCCCAACGCACCGGTTTGGGGGTCATGCGAGCTGGTCCGCCAGGTATTCGACGGCCATCCGGTAGCCGGCCGGGCCGGCCCCGGCGATCACCACCTCGGCCAGCGGTGAGATGTAGGAGTGTCGGCGGAAGTCCTCGCGGCGATGCACGTTGGACAGGTGCACCTCGACGACCGGCAACTCGACAGCCGCCAGCGCGTCGGCGATCGCGATCGAGGTGTGGGTGTAGGCAGCGGGGTTGATCACGATCCCGACGCAATCGGCCCGCGCCTCCTGGATGGCGTCGACCAGCGCACCCTCGTGGTTGCTCTGCACGGCCCGAACCTCGAACCCGCGCGCGGCCGCGATCTGCCGGACCTGCTCTTCGATCTGGGCGAGCGTGGTGGACCCGTAGATCTCGGGCTGGCGGGTCCCGAGCAGGTTCAGGTTGGGCCCGTTGACGAGGAGCAGTCGGCGTTCGGTCACGCTCGTACGGTACCGAGGCGGGGCTCCGGGTGGTACCAGCACGCCTGTTGACATCCTCGACGTGAGATCGCGTGCTGCCAGTGCACGTGCGGCTAGCTACACGTACATCTGGTGCACACAGTGTGCAACGAAGGTACAGAAACGGGCGCCTACACGTGCATCCGGTGCACACAGTGTGCAACGAAGGTACGCAAACGGGCACCTACACGTACATCCACTGCACGCAGTGTGCAACCAAGGCACGCCCGGTCGCCTACACGTACATCCACTGCACGCAGTGTGCAACGAAGGTACAGAAACGGGCAGCTAGACGTACATCTGGTGCACACAGTGTGCAACGAAGGTACGCAAACGGGCACCTACACGTACATCCACTGCACGCGGTGTGCAATCAGTGCACGCCGAGACCTGGTACTCCGCGGGCACGCCCACCGGTCGGTCCGGTCAGGCGCTGCGCAGGATCGCGATCTGCTCGTCGAAGAGCCGGTTCACTTCGGCGATGTCGGTGTCGGTGGGTTCGGATTCGTCGCGGTAACTCGCGGACACGCTGACGAACAGGCCGCGGAAGTAGCCCAGCCGCATCACCATGCGCCTCGCGCCGGTGCCGAAGTCGATGGTCCGGTGCACCAGGTAGGACCGCGGGTCGTCGGATGCGGACGGGCCGGCCAACACCTCCACTGTGTCGATGCCGGTGGAGAGGTCGGCGAAGTTCAGCTTGATCCGGCCGCAGGCACTCACCAGTTCGGGCAGATCCGGTTGCTCAAGAACCGTCCGCAGGCTGATTCGCAGGTTGCGCCCGGCGCGGTCCTTCTGGCCGATCCCGGCCACCTCGGCCGACGGCGGGTCGAACAGGTCCAGGCACTCCGAGGGCGCTGCCACCGTGTGGCCTGTCCTCGGCTCCACGGCTCCGACAGTGGGCCCGTCCACGGTGGCGCCATCAACCTCCGGGAGGGCCGAGGCCGGCACCAGCAGATCGGCCTGCAGTTCCGTGATCGACTCGGCTGCAGGCCGATTCGACAGAAATAGAACCAACACCACCGCGATGACCGCGAGCACCGCCAGCACGGCCGCGACCACCCAGGGCCACCGTTTGGCGCGACGGGGCGGCTGCACCGGACTGCCGGGCTCGCCCGGGCCCAGTAGCGGTCCGACCTGGGGTCCGGGATGCCACCAGGTGGGCGGACCGGGATCCGACCCGGGGTTTGGACCGAGATCGGACCCTGGGCTCGGGCCGGGATCGGACCCGGGGTTCGGACCGAGATCAGACCCGGGGTTCGGACCGAGATCAGACCCGGGGTTTGGACCGGGATCGGCCCCGGGGTTCGGGCCGAAGTACGGTCCGGGCGGCGGCGGTTGCACGGTCACACCTTTGCACAGCCGCGCAGCCGGGCTCCCCCGATCTGCGTCCGATCAGCCGGCCTTGATGTCAGACGGATGCACCGCGAGCGGTGTCACCTCGATGTCCATGTACTCGAACAGCGGCAGACCGGACAAGATCTGGTGCAGCTCGTCATGCGAGTCGACGTCGAAGATCGAATAGTTGGCGTATTCGCCGACGATCCGCCAGATCTGCGGCCACTTGCCGGCGCGCTGCAGCTCCTGCGAGTAGGCCTTCTCCCGCGCGACGATCTGGTCCCGCAGCTGCGGGTCGAGATCGCGCGGCAGATGCACGTCCATGCGCACGTGGTACAGCATCAGCGCACCTCCGGGTCCAGCACGAAGTCGTAGACGACGCGTTCACTGCCGTCGGCCTGCGGCTGCGGCTGCAGGATCAGCTCCGGCTTGACCGCGCCGGCGATGTCGTCGTCGTTGTGCGCATCGCCCGGGAAATACAGCTGCGCGGTGAGCAATTCGTGCCCGGGTGCAGACACCTTGACGTGCAGGTGGGCCGGGCGCCAGGCGTGCCAGCCCGCCGCGGCGATCAGCTTGCCGCAGGACCCGTCGGTCGGGATCATGTACGGCGCCGGCCGGATGGTGCGGATCTCGAATTCGCCGTCGTCGCCAGTGGAGAAGGTGCCGCGCAGATTCCACTCCGGCAGGCCCGGTGCGAACTGCGCGTAGAAGCCGTCGGCGTCGGCATGCCACAGCTCGACCTTGCCGGCCAGCGGGGTGCCGTCGGTGGAGCGGATGGTGCCCGACCAGAGCAGCGGGGTGCCGCATTCGCCGTCACGCATCGGCATCACACCCTTGGCACCGCGTTCGGGCGAATTGGGCACGTAGTACGGGCCCTCGATGGTGCCCTTGTTGCCGTGCCGGTGGTCGGTGGCCACCTCCTCGATCACGTGCTCCACCCAAACATCAAGGAACAGCGGCCATTCGCCGTCCTCCCCGACGCCGATCAGCCACGCCTTGAGCGCGTTGTACTCGTCATAGCTGACCCGGTGCTTGCGGATGGTGTCGTGCACCGCGGCGAGCACCTCCTTGGCCAGCAGGTCGACCCGCTCCTTGGGGGTGTCGGCCACCGCCGCGTAGGGTGACTTGTCGGCGTGGAAGCGGTCGGTGGCCGCGGCACCGGACTTGGCGGCGGTGGCCACCTCGACGCTGGGCTGATCCAGAATGGTCATGGGCTTCTCCTGAATTGGGTTGGGGCTGTTCATTTGTCAGAAGTCTCGGTCAGCGATCCGTGCGGTAGCGGGCCAGTTTGTCGGGGTCGACGTCGACACCCAGGCCGGGGCCGGTCGGCACGGTCAGCACGCCGTCGCGGATCCGCAGCGGCTCGGTCAGCAGGTCATCGGACATGTCCAGGAAGTTGGACAGCTCACCGGCCCGGCGGGCGGTCAGTGGATGCGCGGCACCGAACGCCACCGCGCATGCGGTGCCGAGCTGGCCGTCGATCTGGTTGCCCAGCAACACTTCTATGCCCAGGCCTTCGGCCAGGTGGTGCACCCGCTGCGATCCGGTGAACCCGGTGCGCGCGGTCTTGATCGAGATCGCGGTGGCCGCGCCGGCCAGCACCTCACGGGTGACGTCGGCCGGAGTCGGCACGGATTCGTCGGCAATGAACGGCACGTCGAGTTTCTCGACCAGCCAGCGCCGGCCCAGCACGTCGTCGGCCGGGCAGAGTTCCTCGGCGAACAGCAGATCCAGGTCGGCCATCTGCTTCATGGCTTGTAGCGATTCGCTGGCCGTCCAGCCGCGGTTGCCGTCGACGTAGAGTTCGATGGCGGCCCCGAAGCGCTCCCGCAGCGCGCGCACCACGGCAGTGTCCAACGCCACCGGGCGCCGGCCGACCTTGACCTTGAAGGTGTTGATGCCGTAGGTCTCCCGCATCTTCTCGGCCTCGGCGACCATCACCTCGGGCTCATCGAAGCCGAGCATGTGGCTGACCCGCATCCGGTCGGTGAATCCGCCCAACAGCTCACTGACCGGCAGTTCCAGGGTGTGCCCCAAGGCATCCCAGATCGCCATGTCGACGGCGGCTTTGGCGGTCGGGTTGCCCACGGTGCGGGCCATCCGGGCGTGCACCAGTTCGCGCTCGGTGAGCCGCAGACCGACGATCGCCGGGGCGAACAGGTCGTTGATCACCGCGACGATGCCGGCTTGGGTCTCGCCGTAGGTGAACGGCCTCGGCGGCGCCTCGGCCATCCCGATCACGCCGCCCTCGGTGTGCACCAGGACCAGTACGTGCTGGGCCACGTGCACCTCACCGGAGGCGAACTTCAATGGTTTGGTGTACGGGATGGCGAATGGGATCGCTTCTACCGCAATGATCTTCACAGTTGCTCCTCCCTCGCCGGCAGCGCCGCGTCGGCGGGTATCGAGTCCATCGCAAACAGTCCGGAGATGACGTCGACGACGGTGTCCACCAGTGGGTTGTCCACGTCGCGACGCCAGGCCAAGGCAAGTTCGATGCTGCCGCCGTCGACCAGATCGCGGAACAGCACGCCGTCGAGCGGCAGGGCTCGCACCGATTCGGGCACCGGCGCCACGCCCAACCCGGCGGCAACCAGCGCCAACAGCACCGCGGTGCCGGGCGCGGAATGTTCGCGATGCGGCACGAATCCGGCGGCCCGGCAGGCCCGCAGCACTGCGTCGTTGACCGCGGAATCCCGTGCGGCGTAACCGATGAACGACTCACTGCGCAGGTCGGCCAGCGACACCACCGGCTCGACGGCCAGCCGGTGGTCGACCGGGATGGCCAGCAGCAGCGACTCCACTTCCAGGGTGCGCAACTCGATATCGGTGCCGGTGGCCGGCGGTCGCAGCAGACCCAGGTCCAGGGCGCCGGAGCGCAGACCGTCGCATTGCGCCGGGGTCAGCTGGTCGGCCTGGATCTCGAGGGCCACACCGGGCAGTTCGCGTTTGACCACCCGGGCGATGCGCGGCAGGTGCGAGAAGGCCGCGGTCCCGGTCAGGCCGAGCCGGACCAGCCCGGTGCGCCCGGCCGCGATCCGGCGCACACCGCGTTCGGCGTCGTCGACGCCGGCCAGGATGCGGGTGGCCTCGGCGGCCAGGAATTCACCGGCCGCGGTCAGGGTGACCTGGCGGGTGGTCCGGTTGAACAGCGTCACGTCCAACTCGGCCTCGAGCTGCCGGATCGCATAGGACAGCGCCGGCTGCGCGATGTGCAGCCGCTCGGCGGCCTGGCCGAAATGGCAGGTCTCGGCCACGGCGGCGAAGTAGCGGAGGTGACGCAGTTCCATGGGGCGGGCGGTTCCTTCGGTCCAGCGCCCGACCGTGATGGGCGACACAGCTGACGGTAAACCGCCGATCAATAGAGAACAAGGACTTGTGTTGGATCTATTGATCGATTGTCTTTATCAATAGGTGTCGAGTCCAGGACTAGGTCTATGCCTAGTGTGACGATCAACACTCGCTGCCAGAGTCAAGGTACAGCCCACAGCGGACACCACTCATACCTGCCTGGGAGGCATTCCATGACCGCTTCCGTCACGCCGAACAACGCTTCGGCCGCTCCGACCACCCACCTTGCCGACGTGCTCTCCGACGCTGTTCAAGAGATCCCCGAGAAGGGGATTTATCGTGCGAATCGGCGGATCTTCACTGATGAGGAGATCTTCGAGTTGGAGATGAAGTACATCTTCGAAAACAATTGGGTGTATCTGGCCCATGAAACCCAGATCCCCAATCCGGGGGATTACTTCACCACCTACATCGGCCGCCAGCCGGTGGTGATCTCGCGGGACCGCAAAGGCCAGCTGCACTGCCTGATCAACGCCTGCTCACACCGCGGGGCGATGCTGTGCCGCCGCAAGACCGACAACCGGTCCACCTTCACCTGCCCGTTCCACGGCTGGACCTTCCGCAACGACGGCTCCCTGCTCAAGGTCAAAGACCCCGACGGCGCCGGCTACCCCGACCAGTTCAACACCGACGGCTCCCACGACCTGACCAAGGTCCGGATGGAAAACTACCGCGGCTTCTTGTTCGGCTCCATCAACGACGACGTCGTGCCGCTCGAAGAGCACCTCGCCGACTCCACCAAGGTCATCGACCTGCTCGTCGACCAATCCCCCGACGGCGTGGAAGTCGTGCCGGGTGCCTCCACCTACACCTATGACGCCAACTGGAAGGTGCAAGCCGAAAACGGCGCTGATGGCTACCACGTCTCGGCGGTGCACTGGAACTACGCAGCCACCACCAGCCGCCGCGGCACCGGCGAATCGGCCAACATCACCAAAACCCTCGATGCCGGCAGTTGGGGCAAGGCCGGCGGCGGCTACTGGTCCTTCCCCAACGGACACCTGTGCCTGTGGACCTATGCCGCCAACCCGCAAGACCGCCCGCTGTGGGATTCCCTCGATGAGCTCAAGGCTCAATACGGTGAGGCCAAGGGCGACTTCATGGTCAAGGGCTCGCGCAACCTGTGCCTGTACCCCAACGTCTACCTGATGGACCAGTTCTCCACCCAGATCCGGCACTTCCGTCCGATCGCCCCGGACAAGACTGAAGTCACCATCTACTGCATCGCCCCCAAGGGTGAAAGCCCCGAGGCCCGGGCCAACCGGATCCGCCAATACGAGGACTTCTTCAACGCCTCGGGCATGGCCACCCCTGATGACCTCGAAGAGTTCCGCTCCACCCAGCTGACCTTCCGGGCCACCAAAGCACCCTGGAACGACATGAGCCGCGGCGCCAAACACTGGCTCAACGGCCCCAACGACCTGGCCAAAGAACTCGGCATGAACAACGTCATCTCCTCCGGCATCAAAAACGAAGACGAAGGCCTCTACCCCGTCCAACACGGCTACTGGCTGGAGACCATGCAGAAAGGTTTGGCCAGCGAGCAGGAGGCGGTGCAGAAATGACCACGCTGGAACAGACTGGCAGCAAGTTGATCACGCAGAACGCCATCGAGCAGTTCCTCTACCGTGAGGCGCGTTATCTCGATGACCGCGAATTCGAGAAATGGCTGGACTGCTACGCCGACGACGTCGAATTCTGGATGCCGTCCTGGCGCGACGACGAGAAACTCTCCGAGGACCCCAACACCCAGGTCTCGCTGATGTACTACCCCAACAAGGGCGGCCTGACCGACCGGGTGTTCCGGATCCGCACCGAACGCTCCAGTGCCACCTCACTTCCCGAGGCCCGCACCAGCCACAACATCAGCAACGTCGAGGTCATCGAACGCCGCGGCGACCTGGTCGACGTCCGCTTCAACTGGCACACCATGTACTACCGCTACAACACCGTCGACCCGTACTACGGAACCTCGTTCTACACCATCGACTTCTCCGGCGAAGCACCCCTGATCCGCCGCAAAACCGTCGTACTCAAGAACGACTACATCCACCACGTCATCGACATCTACCACATCTAGGCAGGGCTGCACCGATGACCGCTATCTCCGAACCCGAAGTCCATTCGATCGCATTGTCTTTCGAGGACGGGGTGACCAAGTTCATCACGTGCCGGGAAGACCAGACCGTTGCCGATGCGTCGTATCGGCAACGGATCAACATCCCGCTGGATTGCCGCGACGGCGCGTGCGGCACCTGCAAGGCGCTGTGCGAGTCCGGCAGCTATGACCGCGGCACCTACATCGAGGACGCGTTGTCCGACGACGAGGCCGCGGACGGCTACGTGCTGCCGTGCGCGATGAAGCCGAGTTCGGATCTGGTGCTGCAGATCGCCAGCACCTCCGAGGTGGCCAAGACCACCGCCGCCACCTTCACCGGAACCATGGTGGAGTTGACCCGGCTCTCGGATACCACAGTGCGGTTCGCGGTGCAGATCCCGAATCGTTCCGAACTCGCCTTCCTGCCAGGGCAATACGTGAACATCGCGGTCTCCGGAACCGAGCTGACCCGGTCGTATTCGTTCGCCAACGATCCGGACGAGGAGCTGCTGAGCTTCTTGGTCAGGCTCACCCCGGGTGGCGCGATGTCGACCTATCTCGACGAGCGCGCCCAGGTCGGCGACACGGTCACGTTCACCGGCCCCAACGGCAGCTTCTTCCTGCGCGAAGCCGACCGTCCGGTGTTGATGCTGGCCGGCGGCACCGGGCTGGCCCCGGTGTTGGCGATGCTGCGCAAGCTGGCCGCCGACGCCAGTGCCCGCACCGTGCACCTGATCTACGGCGTCAACACCGACGACGACGTCGTCGAACTCGACGTGCTCGACGATCTCGCCTCCCGGCTGCCCGGGTTCAGCTGGGACTACTGCGTGGCCGACCCGAACAGCACCGCGGCCAACAAGGGACCGGAAAAGGCTTACGTGACAAGCCTGATCGAGTCGACGCATTTGGCCGGCGGCGACGCCGCGATCTACCTGTGCGGCCCGCCGCCGATGGTCGAGGCGGTGCGCAAGCACGTCGCTGACACCGGGGTGACCCCCAGCGGCTTCTTCTACGAGAAGTTCGCCCTGGCCCACACTCCGGCCACCGAAGACGCCCAGCGCGAAACCGCCTCGGCGCCAACCGCATCGGCCACCGCTGCGCAGGCCGTCGAGGAGCTGCTGTGCAGCGCCGACGGCGACACCGCGCGCGCCATCATCGGCCAGCCGGTGCTGCCGGCCGCCACCTTGGCCCCGCACCCGTCGACGTCGGTTCCCGCTGGCGGTGATGTGGCGCGCCGGGTGATCGGACAGTTGATCGCCCCCGGCGGTGACGGTCCGGGCGCTGGGCTCGACCCGGATCCTGGTGCGCTGCTGCCCAGCGGTGCGCGCTCGCTACTCGGCCAGACCATGTTCGACGCACCCGCGACCGAGCCGACCGAGCCGACCGAGCCGGCCGCGCCGGCCCCGGCGGTCCGGCCCGAGGCCGAAACCACCGGTGCCCCAAAGTTGCCCACTCCGATGGTCGCCGACGACGGTTACCAGATCGGCGAGGAACATCCCGGGGTGCACGCCTCCGACGCACTGTTCGAAGCGCGGCGGGCACTCGAACTCGGGGCCGCCGAGTTGATGTTGGGCCGGCTGACCGATCAGCAACTGACCGGGTATCGGCTGCTGGCCGAGGCCACCCTGCCCTACGTCGAGGGTGACCGGTTCGTCGACGCCGCGCAGTACACCGAGACCAACGCCGCGTTCCACGACTACCTGTTCAGCCTGACCGGCAACTCGCATCTGCTGCAGGCCTACCAGGCGCTGGACGTCAAGGGCCAGATGAGCGAGGTGCTGCGCAATGCCACCTGGTGTCATCCACAGTGCGCGCAAGACCATGTCCGCATCGTAGAGGCGTTCGAGGCCGGTGACCGCACCGCGGCCCGCACCTTGATCATGGAGCACGCCGAAGGCTCCAAGCAGACCATGCGGCGCGCCATGCAAGACAGTGAGCGGGCCCGCGAAGCGCGTCGGCCCAAGTTCATCACCCCGGGCCGGTTCTCCGGCAAGGTCGTGCTGGTCACCGGTGCCGCACAGGGCATCGGTGAGCAGACCGCACGGCGAATCGCCGCCGAAGGCGGCACGCTGGTGCTGGCCGATCGTAGTGAACTGGTCAAGGAGTTGGCCGACGAGCTGGCCGCCGAGGGGTCGGCCGTGCTCGCCGTCACCACCGACCTGGAGCACTACGAAGGCGCGACCAGCCTTGCCCAACAGGCGATTTCGGAGTTCGGTCGGATCGATGTGCTGATCAACAACGTGGGCGGGGCGATCAACTTCAAACCGTTCACCGAGTTCACCGAGGCCGAGATCCGCGCCGAGCTGGACCGCTCACTGCTCACCACGCTGTTCACCTGCCGCGCGGCATTGCCGAGCATGGTGGCAGCCGGCCACGGCGTGATCGTCAACGTCTCCTCGGCGGCCACCCGGGGTGTGCACCGGATCCCGTATTCGGCGGCCAAGGGCGGCGTGAACGCGATCACCGCGTCGCTGGCCCTGGAGTACGCCGACGACGGCGTCCGGGTGGTGGCCACCGCCCCCGGCGGCACCGAGGCCCCGGCGCGGCGCATCTCGCGCGGTACCCCGGAGGCCAGCAGCGACATCGAACGCGACTGGTTCCAGGCGCACATCGACCAGACGCTGGATTCGTCGCTGCTCAAGCGGTACGGCACGCTCGACGAGCAGGCCGCGGCGATCTGCTTTTTGGCCTCCGACGAAGCCAGCTACATCACCGGATCGGTGTTGCCGGTGGCCGGCGGGGACCTGGGCTGACAGAATCGGCGACCGTGGAGTCGCGATGTCCGTGCGGAACTGGTGCTGACCACCGCGACTGCTGCGGTCCGCTGCATGCCGGCGCCGCCGCGCCGACGGCCTTGGCGCTGATGCGGTCCCGCTTCAGCGCCTTCGCCGTGCGGGACGCCGACTATCTGCTCAGCAGTTGGCATCACAGCACCCGGCCGCACCGGGTCGAACTCGACGACGAGATCATCTGGCGCCGACTGCAGATCGTCGACACCGTCGCCGGCGGCCCCGACGACGACACCGGTGTGGTCGAGTTCCGCGCGCAGTACCAACGCGACGGCCGGCGCCACATCCTGCACGAACGCAGCCGGTTCGTCCGGGTCGACGGGCGCTGGACCTACCTCGACGGCGACATCGCAGACTGACCCGAACCCGCCGAAGCGGCCCCGGGCTCGGTGCCGCTCCGTAGCATGGGGGCGTGCTCGACCAGAACCGCTGTGTCGGGCGTGATCGCGAAATCGCCGAGATCGCCGACCTGCGCACCGCCGCGGATCAGGGTGGGCAGATTCTGATCCTGACCGGGCCCACCGGCGTCGGCAAGACCACCCTGCTGCGCCGGTTGGCCGCCGAGTGGCCGAACACCCGGTGGGCGCAGGGCGCGCCCTGGGAGACCGATCTGCCCGGCGGGGTGCTATCCCAACTGCTGCAGGAGGATCCACCCGAGGAGCCGGTGGCGGCGGCCGCGTTCATGGTGGACCGGCTGGTCGGGCTCGGGCCCACCGTATTGCTGATTGACGACGCCGAACATGCCGATCCGACTTCCCTGCAGGCGATCTCGACGCTGCTGCGCTATCAGCGCGAACTGCCGGTGCTGGTGCTGGCCGCGGCGGCCACCGAGGTGCCGGTGCTCGGGGAGTTGGCGGACGCGCGCGCGTTGACCGGTCTGGACGCCGGCGCGGTCGCCGAACTGGCCCGCCGGCACGGGATCAGCCTGCATCCGGCGCTGGCCGCGGCGCTCACCCGGCACACCGGCGGCAACCCGCGCGACGTGCTGGCGCTGCTGACCGAGGCCCCGGCGGCCACCTGGTCGCGGCCGGAGTCCGCGTTGCCGGCCCCGGCCTACCGTACCGAACTGGTGGCCGGCCAGCTGGCCGGCTGCGGACCGCAGGCCCGCGCTCTGGTCGAGGCGCTGGCGGTGCTGGGCGACGACGCCACGCTGGCCGAGGTGGCCGCGCAGGCCGACTTGGACGACCCGGTGCCGGCCATCGACGCTGCGGCCGCGGCCGGATTATTGGCGCCGCAACCACATTTCGAGCCCCGGCTGGCCGACGGGTTGACCCGCGCCGCGGTGCTCGAGGTGATGGGAGTGACCAAGGTGCGTGACGCGCATCAGCGCGCGGCGGGCCTGATCACCGATCCGGCCCGCCAGATTGGGCACCGGGTGGCGGCCACCCCGACCCCGGATCCCGGGCTGGCCGACGAAGTGGATGCCCTGGCCCGGCGCTGCGGCGCCGACGGCGCGTGGGCGCAGGCCGCCCGGTTGTTCCGCGACGCCAGCCGGCTCACCCCGGATCCGCTGCTGCGCGACCAACGGCTGACCTTGGCGGTGGACGCCCTGATAGCCGACGGGGACTGTGGTGCGGCCGCGGTCATGGTGCCGGCGGTGGAGAGCCTGCGGGAAACCCCGCTGCGCAACGCGGTCTTGGCGTACTTGGCCATCCTGCGCGGCCGCGGCACCGAGGCCGAGGTGCGGCTGCAGCGGGCCGGCGACATCGTCAACGCCGACCGCGACCCGCAGATCGCGGCGCTGATCGCGCAGCGCTGGGTGCTGCATTCGTTGATCCGTTGTCGCGGTGCGGAATTGGTGCACTGGGCGGATCGGGCACTGGCGTTGGCCGACCCGGACTCCCCGGCCGGCATCGAATCCGCGGCTATCCGGGGCCTGGGCCAGCTGGCTGCCGGGCACCCGCACAGTGCGGTACGCGCGTATGACGAACTGGCCCAACGGGTTCGGCACGGCGCCCAGGCGCAACGGATCACGATGGGCCGCGGCTGGGTCCGGCTGATCACCGACGACGTCGACGGGGCGCGCAGCGATCTGGAGAGCGCGGTGGCCACCGCGAATCTGGGCGGCTCCCGGCGGATCACGCTGTGGGCACTCGGGTGGCTGGCCCGGGTGCATTTCGTGGCCGGAGACTGGGACGACGCCTTGGCCACCGTGGTCCGGGGCCGAGAGTTGGTGCGTGCCACCGGGATCGAGGTGGTCACCCCGCTGCTGGAGTGGACCGCCGCCCAGGTGCACGCGCTGCGCGGGGACAGCGCGGCCGCCGAAGCCGCAGTGCGGGCCGCCGACGCGAGCACCACCGACTACGAGATGATGCGCATCCCGGTGATGTTGGCCCGCGCCCAGATTGCCGAGGCCGAAGCCGACTACCCCCGGGTGCGCCGCGAGCTGACCCCGCTGATCCGGATGGCGCCGGGCACTTCGCTGGCTGAACCCGGCTACTGGCACTGGCCGGACGTGTTGGCCAACGCGCTGGCCTTGGACGGTCAACCCGAGGACGTCGACGTCTTCCTGCGGCCCCACGAGGAGCGGGCCAAAGCCCGCAAGCACCGCTCGGCGCAGGCCCGGCTGGGCTGCGCCCGCGGTCGGGTGCTGGGCGCGCAGGGCGATCTGCCGGCGGCGCGAGCCAAGTTCGAGGAGGCGTTGCAGCTGCTCGACGGCCTGCCGCTGCGCTATGACGCCGCGCGGGTCAACTTCGCCTACGGGCAGACGCTGCGCCGCGCCGGGAAGCGCCGGGAGGCCGATGCGGTGATCGGCACGGCCCGCGAGCTGTACCTGTCGCTGGGTGCGCAGGCCTACGTCGTGCGGTGTGACCGTGAACTCAAGGCCGGCGGCCTCAATCAGGAGCGCGGTTCCCGCGACAGTGTGGAGTTGACCGCGCAGGAGGAGGCGGTCAGCGCGCTGGTGGCCCAGGGGCTGTCCAACCGCGAGGTGGCCGCTGAGCTGTATGTTTCGACCAAGACCGTGCAGTACCACCTGACCCGGATCTACGCCAAGCTGGGCATCCGCTCACGCGCCGAACTGGCCGCACTGCGCCGCTGAACCGGCACTGAACCGGCCCGCGCGGGACCGGCAGCCCCGTCCCCGGCCAGCGGAATCGTGCTGTCGCGATTGGCCTGCCGCCGCCAACTTTGCCATCATCGAGTCCGATGACGAGGACTTTCCTGCCCGGCCTGGCCATCGCCGGCGGCCTGGCCGCAGCCGTGACGTTGGGTATGCCGGCCGCGGCGGCCGACGGCGCACTGACCGCGTTCGACGTCGCCGACCCGGCGATCAACGGACTGCAACCGGCGCTGCTGCACGCCCTGCAGAACGCCACCAACGCCGCTGCCGCCGAGGGCATCACGATGACGGTCACCTCCGGGTGGCGTTCCCCGGAGTTCCAGCAGCAGTTGCTCGACGACGCCATCCTGACCTACGGCGACTACCAGGTGGCCCGCCAATACGTGCAGACCCCCGAGCATTCCAAGCACGTCACCGGCCAAGCCGTGGACGTCGGTCCCGAATTCGCGGCGCGCTGGCTGATCAACAACGGCCCGGCGTTCGGGTTGTGCCAGACCTACGCCAACGAATGGTGGCATTTCGAACTGGTCGCCGACCCGGCCGGCCAGTGCCCGCCGCTGCTGCCCAACGCCGCGGGGTAGCGACTCAGCAGACCGAGAGCACCCGCGCGTCGGTGAGATGCGCTGCGGTGGCGGCGACGACGTCGTCGTACTCGACGCCGGGAGCCAGCTCCTGGATCTCGAATCCGGTTCCGGTGACGTCGAATACGCCCAGATCGGTGATCACCCGCTGCACCACCGCCCGACCGGTCAGCGGCAGGCTGCAGCGCGAAACCAGTTTCGGGGCACCGGATTTGGTGGTGTGATCCATCAGCACCAAGACCCGGGCCGCGCCGTTGACCAGGTCCATCGCGCCACCCATGCCCTTGACCATCGAGCCGGGCACCATCCAGTTGGCCAGGTCGCCGTTGGCCCCCACCTGCATACCGCCGAGCACCGCGACGTCGACGTGGCCGCCGCGGATCATCGCGAAGCTGGTGGCCGAGTCGAAGTAGCTGGCGCCGGGCAGCACCGAGACGGTCTGCTTGCCGGCGTTGATCAGGTCCGGATCCACCTCGTCGGCATACGGAAACGGGCCCACACCCAGGATCCCGTTCTCGGCGTGCAGCTGCACGGCCGATCCGGCCGGCAGCTGGTCCGGGATCAGCGTGGGCAGCCCGATGCCCAGGTTGACGTAGTCGCCGTCGCGCAATTCGGCGGCCGCGCGGGCGGCCATCTGGTCTCGGGTCCAGCTCATGCCGGCGCCTCCTGTCGGGTCCGGGTGGTCAGCTTCTCGATGCTCTTGCGGGCGGCTTGCGCCGGGGTGAGCTCATGGATGCGTTGCACGAAGATGCCGGGCAGCTGGATCTCGTCGGGACCCAATTCGCCCACCGGCACCACCTTTTCGGCTTCCACCACGGTGATCCGGCCGGCCATCGCGGCCGGCGGGTTGAAATTGCGTGCCGCAGCGTGGAATACGCAGTTGCCGGCGGTGTCGGCGACCGCTGCGCGCACCAACGCGTAGTCGGTGACGATGGCTTCCTCGAGCAGCATCTCGCGGCCACCGAAGGTGCGGATCTCCCTGGCCGGCGACGCCACCGCCACGCTGCCGTCGGCGTTGTACCGCCATGGCAGGCCGCCCTCGGCGACCATGGTGCCCACCCCGGTCGCGGTGTAGAACGCACCGATCCCGGCGCCGCCGGCGCGCAACCGCTCGGCCAGCGTGCCCTGCGGGGTCAGTTCCACGGTCAGCTCACCGGACAGGTACTGGCGGGCGAATTCCTTGTTCTCACCCACGTAGGAGGCGATCACCCGGGAGATCCGATGGCCTTCGAGCAGCAGACCCAACCCGGCGCCGTCGACCCCGCAGTTGTTGCTGACGATCCGCAGATCGTCGGCGCCCTGGTCGAGCAGCGCCTCGATCAGGAACCACGGGATGCCGGCCAGACCGAAACCACCGACGGCCAGGCTGGCTCCGGACGGGATATCGGCCACCGCTTCGGCGGCCGAGCCGACGACCTTGTTCAGGCTCATGAGTGCTCCAGATGTTCGATGAGGGCGGGGGTGACGATGTCGGCCTGCTCGGCGTTGGCCAGATGTGCCGAACGCGGCACCACCAACAGCCGTGCCCCGGTGATCCGGTCGGCGATGTCGGCCAAGGTGGCGGGCGGGGTGGACGGGTCGTCGGCACCGGCGATCGCCAGCGTGGGCGCGGTGATCGCCGAAAGATCTTGATACAGGTCGAGTTCGGCGATGGCCGCACAGCAGCCCGCGTATCCTTCGGCGGGGGTGTTCGCCACCATGCGCTGCGCCTCGGCGCGCACATCGGGATGCGCCATCAGATAGTTCGGCGTGAACCAGCGCGCGACGACGGACTCGGCGATGGCACCGACGCCCTGCGCGCGCACCGTCGCGGCGCGCTCGGCCCAGGCCGACGCCGGCGGCAGCGCCGGGGCGGTGCACAGCAGCGCCAGCCGATCGACCCGCTCCGGGTTGCGCGCGGCCAACCGCATGGCGGTCATACCGCCCAGCGACAGCCCCACCAGATGGGCTCGCTCGATGCCCAGGCGGTCCAGCAGGCCCAGCACGTCATCGGCCAGGTCGTCGATGCGGTACGGGCCGGCCGGGACCGGCGAGGCGCCATGGCCACGGGTGTCGTAACGCACCACCCGGAAGCGCTGTTCCAATGGGCCCAACTGGGCGTCCCACATCCGGTGCGTCGAGCCCAGCGAGTTGGACAGCACCACGGCCGGGGCGTCGCTGGGTCCGCTGACCAGCGCGTGAACGTCGCAAGCAGGCATGACTACGACGGTAGGCCCAACACTCCATATTCTGAAATACTTAAATCACTCTTATTGATAGCTATATAGTTCAAATGTGGAGCTGCGTCACCTGCGCTACTTCCGCGCGGTCGCCGAAGAGTTGCATTTCGGCCGGGCCGCGCAGCGCCTGCACATCGCGCAGCCGCCGCTGTCCCAGCAGATTCGGGCACTGGAACGCGAACTCGGTGTCGCGCTGCTGACCCGCACCACCCGCAGCGTCGAGCTCACCGCGGCCGGGCAGGCCTACCTGCAGCGGGTGCGGGCCATCCTGGCCGCCGTCGACGACGCCGGCGACCAGGCCCGCCGCATCGCCGAGGGCAGTGAAGGTCAACTGGTGATCGGTTGCGTCGGCTCGGCCACCTACTCGCTGCTGCCCACCCTGGTCCGCGCGCTGCGCGAACGGTTGCCCGGCGTCGAGGTCAGTGTGCGCGGCGAGATGCTGGCCCCGGCCCAGCGCGCCGCACTCGACACCGGTGAGATCGACCTGGCGCTGCTGCGCCCGCCGGTGCCCGACGACGGCGTGCACACCACCCTGGTGCGCCGCGACCGGCTGCTGGCTGTGCTGCCGGCCCAGCATCCGCTGGCCCGGCGCGCCGAACTGCAGCTGAGTGACCTGCGCGACCAGGACTTCGTCGCACACGCCGGGCACGGCCGTTCGGTGATGGGCTCGCTGATTTCCGCACTGTGCGCCGACGCCGGCTTCGTGCCGCGGGTGCGCCATGAGGTCGAGGAGACCTCCACGCTGGTGACCATGGTGGCCGCCGGCCTGGGCGTGGCGATCGTGCCGGAGCCGACGTCGGCGCTGGATATCGCCGGCGTGAGCTACCGCCGGCTGGTGCCGGCCACCCTGGGCGTGGACCTGCTGGCCGCGCACACCGGCAGCTCACCGCTGCTGGACAACGTGCTGGCGGTGCTGCACGACCTGGACTGAGTGGGCATGAGTGACCGGTCGCGTGACCTGCCGCAGCTACGCTGGTCAACCGTGCGTGCCGTGCTGATCGTGAACCCCAATGCCACCTCGACGACGCCGGCTGGCCGCGATCTGCTCGCGCATGCGCTGGAGAGCCGGGTGCGGCTGACCGTCGAGCACACCGACCATCGCGGCCACGCCGTCGAGATCGCGCAACGCGCCGCCGCCGACGGCGTCGACGTGGTGATCGTGCACGGCGGTGACGGCACGGTGAACGAGGTGGTCAATGGTCTGCTCGGCGCGCCGTCCCCGGCGCCACCCATGGTCGCGCCGGCCGTCGCCGTCGTCCCCGGCGGTTCGGCCAACGTGTTCGCGCGCTCGCTGGGGATCCCGCCGGACCCGGTCGAGGCCACCAACATGCTGATCGATCTGCTCGGTACGCACGGCGCGGCGCGGGATTGGCGCCGGATCGGGTTGATGGACTGCGGCGAGCGCTGGGCGGTGTTCACCGCCGGGCTGGGCGCCGACGGCGAGGTGGTGGCCGCCGTGGAGCGCCGCCGGGAACGCAGCCGCCGGCGCAAGGGCGTCACCGCGCGGCAGTACATCAGCATCGCGGTGCCCACGGTGGTGCGCAGCGCCCGTCGGGCACCGACCCTGACGCTGCACCTGCCCGGCCGCGATCCGATCGGCGGCGTGCACTTCGCGTTCGTGTCGAACTCCAGCCCGTGGACCTACGCCAACGCCCGACCGGTCTGGACCAACCCGGACACCAGCTTCGAAACCGGGCTGGGGGTGTTTGCCACGACGAGCATGAATGTGTGGCGCAATCTGTGGCTGGCGCGCCGGATGCTGTCCAAGCGACCCAAGATCGAAGCCAAGCATCTGATCCGCGAGGACGACGTCGACACGGTCACCGTGACGAGCGACACGCCGATCGCCTGCCAGATCGATGGTGAATACGTCGGGTTGCGCGAAACCATGACCTTCCGGGCTGTACCCCGGGCTTTGGCCGTACTGGCCCCTCCTGCAAATACCCATCCTGAGCTGCGAGAATAGATTCACCGCTGTAAATTTTGAGCGCAGGTGAGTTCAGTGTAGTACAAACGAGTGAGCGTCTCGCCAACGGTTCACCGCAGTGAGATAGCCCACGAGTTAACTGACTTCTATTGACATCTGTCGAGCCTCTGGAACGATCAGATGCAACAGTGCAGAAACATCCTGGTGCACGCGTTAACAGCCGAAGAAAATTTTGTGCGCATCCGTGCGCGCTCAGTAAGGAGTAATTGCCATGGATTGGCGCCACAAGGCAGTCTGTCGCGACGAAGATCCGGAACTGTTCTTCCCGGTGGGAAACAGCGGCCCGGCGCTCGCGCAGATTGCTGACGCGAAACTGGTCTGCAACCGCTGCCCGGTCACCACTGAGTGCCTTTCCTGGGCCCTGGAGTCCGGTCAGGATGCCGGCGTGTGGGGCGGCATGAGCGAGGACGAGCGTCGCGCACTCAAGCGCCGCAACGCTCGCACCAAGACGCGCACCGGAGTCTGAGCCACTCCGACCCAGACGTTGTTGACGGCCCCGGCAGTTTGCCGGGGCCGTTTTCTATGCCGCCATCCCGTCCTGCAGGAAAGTGGCTTCCCGGCCCTCGCTCAGAGGCGGCGGCGCCCGATCGGCATCCGCAACACCACGTCGGTGCCGCCGGCCGCCGACGGGTGCATGCCCAGCGAGCCGTCCAGTTCGGTGCTGACCAACGTCCGCACGATCTGCAGGCCGAGGCTGTCGGACTTCTCCAGGGAGAATCCGTCGGGCAGGCCGCGCCCGTCGTCGTGCACGACGACGTCGAGCCAGCGCGCCGAACGCTCGGCGCGGATGGTCACGCTGCCCCGTTTGGCGCCCGGATCGAAGGCGTGCTCCATCGCGTTTTGCACCAGCTCGGTGATCACCATGACCAGCGCGGTGGCGCGGTCGGCGTCGAGCACCCCGAGCGAACCCGCCCGGGTGATCTTGATCGGCGAACCGACCGAGGCGACGTCGTTCATGATCGGCAGGATGCGGTCCACCACCTCGTCGAGGTTGACCTCCTCGTCGACCGACATCGACAGCGCATCGTGCACCAGCGCGATCGAGGTGACCCGGCGCACCGACTCCATCAGCGCCTCACGGCTTTCCGCGTTGTTGGTGCGACGGGCCTGCAAGCGCAGCAGCGCGGCCACGGTCTGCAGGTTGTTCTTCACCCGGTGATGGATCTCCCGGATGGTGGCGTCCTTGCTGAGCAGCGCCCGGTCCCGACGCTTGATCTCGGTGACGTCGCGGATCAGCACGGCCGCACCGGCCGGCACCCCGCCGACCACCAGCGGGATGGTGCGGATCAGCACCGCGGCGCCGCCGGCGTCGACCTCCATCCGCATCCCGGTGCCACCGGCCAGCGAATCCCGCACGTGTTCGGCGAGCTCCTGGGCCTCGAACGGATCCGAGATCAGCGGCCGGGTCACGGCGACCAGTTTGTTGCCCTCCAGGTCGGCGGTCAGGCCCATCCGGTGAAACGCCGACAACGCGTTGGGACTGGCGAACTTCACGGTGCCATCCACGTCGAGGCGCACGAAGCCGTCACCGACCCGCGGGCTGGACCGCGACACCGCCGAGTCGTCGACGTTGGGGAAGGTGCCCTCGGAGAGCATGTGCACCAGATCGCTGGCGCAGTTCAGGTAGGCGCGTTCCAGCGGGCTGGACTTGCGTTGGTCGGCCAGCGCGGTTTGATGGGTCAGCACGGCGATGACGGCGTCGTCGTGGCGGACCGGGACGGCCTCCACGTTGAGCCCGCTGCGCCGCATCGACAGGCTGGCGCTGGGGTCCTGCTCACGTTCCCGGCCGATCGCGCCGGACGTGAAGGCCGCGCTGACCAGCGGCAGATCGGCGGCGCTGGCGACCGAGGCGACGGCGTCGGACAACAACACCGTCGGCGCGGTGTTGGGCCGGCACTGCGCCACGCACACCAGCGAGCCGTCGTCGCGGCGCACCCACATCAGGTAGTCGGCGAAGGACAGATCGGCCAGCAGTTGCCACTCGCTGACCAGCGCGTGCAGGTGGTCGACCGCGCTCAGCGGCAGCACCGTGTGCTCGGCGAGCAGTTCACCGAGCGTCGACATTCGTGGCCCTAGTCGATGACCGCGATGAGGTCACCCGCCTGGATGACATCACCGACGGAGACGGCGACCTTGGTCACGGTGCCGCCGGCCTCGGCCAGCACCGGGATCTCCATCTTCATGGACTCCAGCAGGACGACGGTGTCGCCTTCGCCGATTTGATCGCCCTCGTGAACCACTACTTCCAGCACGCTGGCCACGATTTCGGCGCGAACGTCCTCGGCCATCTTCACTCCGCTCGTTCCTGCTTGAGGCTGACGCTCTATGGAACCACAAGACACCGTGGATCGAGCACTGGCGTGGCCATGCGACAATGGACGGCAACGCCCCGATTGCGGGCAACCAATCTCGAAGTCGACCTGGAGGTACATCATGGCCAAGCGTGGCCGTAAGAAGCGCGACCGGAAGCACAGCAAGGCCAACCACGGCAAGCGGCCCAACGCCGGCGGCTGCAAGTAGGTCCGGTCGACGTCGTCAGACGTAGCTGAAACCGCCCGCGCTCCGTACGGAGGCGGGCGGTTTTGCGTGTTGAGCTGCTGGGCCGGTTTCCGGCGGGCTCCTATGCAGGGCGCCGGACCGGTTTCCGGCGGCGGGACCTCTCAGCCCTTGCGGATGATCGTGGTGCGGCTGATTTCCAGGCGCAGCCGCTGCTTCAACGTGTCCGGTGCCCGCTCGCCGCTGCACTTGTTGGCGATCAGGTGCTTGATCCGCTCCTCGACGCCGTAGTGCCGCAGGCAGGCCGGGCAGGCCTCGAGGTGCTGGCGGAGCCGCTCCTTGGTCTCGACGGTGGATTCACCGTCGAGCAAGGTCCATACCTCGGCGATCACCGACGCGCAGTCCGGGTAATCGGGGTCGACCGCGGGCGGGGTCTGGCATTCTTCGTTGAAGTCCGAGCTCACGACGACACCTCCTCGGGGGCCTCGGCCTGACCGCGCAGGAAGCCACGGTCGCGTGCCACCTCGGACAGCAGTTCACGCAGCTGGCGTCGACCGCGGTGCAGGCGGGACATCACCGTCCCGATCGGTGTGTCCATGATTTCGGCAATCTCCTTGTACGGGAAACCTTCCACGTCGGCGTAGTACACCGCCATCCGGAAGTCTTCGGGAAGCTGCTGCAGCGCTTCCTTTATCTCGACGTCCGGCAAGTTTTCCAAGGCTTCGACTTCGGCTGAGCGCAAGCCGGTCGAGGTGTGCTCGGCGGTCGCGGCCAGCTGCCAGTCGGTGATCTCATCGGTGGCGTATTCGGCCGGCTGCCGCTGCTTCTTGCGGTAGCTGTTGATGTAGGTGTTGGTCAGGATCCGGTACAGCCAGGCCTTGAGGTTGGTGCCTTCCCGGAACGACCGGAACCCGGCATAGGCCTTGACCATGGTTTCTTGCACCAGGTCCTCGGCGTCGGCGGGGTTGCGGGTCATCCGCAGCGCGCCGCCGTAGAGCTGGTCGATCAGCGGGATGGCGTCCCGCTCGAACCGCGCCGTCAGCTCCTCGTCGGTCTCGTCGGCCGCGCGATTGGGCGCGCGTCCGTCCGCATCACCTTCGATGTCGGTCATTCTGGTTGAACCAGTCCCTTCCGCAGCACTCGCCGGGATGACATCCAGCAACGTTACCGTCGCCGAGCTGTCCAGGCAGGTCGCTGACACCGGAGTCCCCTGTTCGCCGATCCTAAAGGTTCACACGCTGAGCTTTCAGCGCTGCCCGTGACAACGAGCTTTACGGCTGCGCTATTTCCACAGTGAGAATTCGCACTAATCTTTCCGCCGTGCCCAAGCCTGCCAAAGCCGCGACCCCGGCGATCGCTGCGCTGCTGGCCGCCGGCGTCGACCATGAGGTACTGGCCTATCGGCACGACCCGCGCGCGCAGTCCTTCGGTGCGGAGGCCGTGGCCGAGCTGGCCGAACGCGTCGGGGTGGTTCCCGAGCAGATCTTCAAGACGCTGGTGGTGGCGTTGCCCCGCGGTTTGGCTGTGGCGGTGCTGCCGGTGCCGGCCAAGCTGTCACTGAAGGCCGCTGCCGCCGCGCTCGGCGTGCCCAAGGTGACGATGGCCGATCCAGCGGCTGCCCAGCGCGCGACGGGGTACGTGGTCGGCGGCATCTCCCCGCTGGGGCAGCGCACCCGGTTGCCGACCGTGGTGGATGCCTCCGCGTGTGCATTCGACCGGGTGTTGTGCAGCGCCGGTAAGCGCGGGCTGGATGTGGCGTTGGCTGCGCAGGACCTGATCGCTCTCACCGATGCCGTCACCGCCGACCTGCGCGCGCAGTAGGTTGGCGCCATGTCCCTTTCCGGCAAGACCATGTTCATCTCAGGTGCGTCCCGCGGCATCGGACTGGCGATCGCCAAGAAGGTCGCCGCCGACGGCGCCAACGTCGCGTTGGTGGCCAAGACCGCCGAGCCGCATCCCAAACTCGAAGGCACCGTCTACACCGCGGCCAAGGAGATCGAGGAGGCCGGCGGCCAGGCCCTGCCGATCGTCGGCGACATCCGCGACGGTGATTCGGTGGCTGCAGCGGTGGCCGCCGCCGTCGAACAGTTCGGCGGTATCGACATCTGCGTCAACAACGCTTCGGCGATCAATTTGGGGTCCATCGAGGAGGTGGGGCTCAAACGCTTCGACTTGATGAACGGTATCCAGGTGCGCGGCACGTATGCGGTGTCGCAGGCCTGCATCCCGCATATGAAGGGCCGGGACAATCCGCACATCTTGACGTTGTCGCCGCCGGTGCTGCTGGAGTCGAAGTGGTTGCGGCCCACCGCGTACATGATGGCCAAGTACGGGATGACGTTGTGCGCGTTGGGGATTGCCGAAGAGCTGCGCGGCGCGGGGATCGCGTCGAACACGCTGTGGCCGCGCACCATGGTGGCCACCGCGGCGGTGCAGAACCTGCTCGGCGGCGACGAGGCGATGGCCCGGTCCCGCAAACCTGCGGTGTACGCCGACGCGGCCTACGCGGTGTTGAACAAGCCGTCCAGTTACACCGGGAACACGCTGCTGTGCGAGGACGTGCTGGTGGAGTCCGGGGTCACCGATCTGTCGGTGTACGACTGCGTGCCAGGTGCCGAGCTGGGTGTGGACCTGTGGGTGGATTCGCCCAACCCGCCGGGCTACACCGGGCCCTGATTTCCGGCCGCGTTCATCCTTCCCTTCATCTAGAACCTACGTAGGCGAAAACCGCCCGAACGCCTACCTAGGTTCTAACTCAAACCTTCCGACCGCATTCACCTAGAACCTACGTAGGCGAAAACCGGCCGAACGCCTACCTGGGTTCTAACTCAATGCGGGGTGGGCGGGCTAGCTCAACGCGAGGCTTCGTAGAGGATGCCGCGGCCGATCGCCTCGCGCACCACCGGCAGCGCCGCTTCGGCCAGCGCGTCGGCGTCCACACCGTGGTGGGCGGCCAGCAATCCGATCAGCACCGAAAGCGGTACTTCACCGCGACAGCCGGCCAGCAACGCGCGGGACACCTCGTCGACGCCGAGCACCGCGCCCGGGCCGCCGGGCCGACGCACCGCGGCGCCGACCAACTGCCAGCCCTCTTCGCCGGGCAGTGAATGCTCGTCGAGGATCACCGGGGCCGTGGACAGCCGGGCCGCCAGCAGCTCGGCATCGGTGGTACGGCGCAGATAGGTCCGGCGGGCGAAGAACGCCTCGACCTCCGGACCGGTCAGGGCTTCGTCGGCGCCGGTGATCTCCTCCAGGATCTGTCCGGGGGCACCGGCTTCGCCAACTTCGGGGGCACGCAGGCAGATCATGCCCATGCCCACCCCGGTGATGCCTTCGGCGTCGAACCAGTCCAGCCACTGCCCGCCGCGCTGCGCCACCTGCTCGGGTGTCTCACCGGCGTCGGCGGTCCACAACGAGACGTAGCTGACCGGATCGGCCAGCTCACGTTGCACCACCCAGGCGTGTAATCCGCTGCCGGCCAACCAACCTCGCACCCGGTCGCGCCAGTCGTCGCCGTCGCGCACGATCCAGTTGGCCATGATCTGGGCGCTGCCACCGGGATTCAGGTAGGCCGGGATCTGCTCGATCAGGCTCTGGCACAACGAATCCGAGGACATGCCGGAATCCCGGTACTCGTAGTCCTGACTGCCCGACCCCACCACGAACGGCGGGTTGGACACGATCAGGTCGAAACGCTCCCCCGCCACCGGCTCAAACAGGCTGCCGGGGCGCAGATCCCACCGCAGGCCGTTGAGCCGGGCGGTGGCTGCGGCCAACGCCAACGCACGCGCGTTGGTGTCGGTGGCCACCACCTGCTCGCAGTGCCCGGACAGATGCAGGGATTGAATCCCGCAGCCGGTACCCAGATCCAAGGCACGTCCGACCGGGGCCCGAACCACGGTGCGCGCCAACGACACCGACGCCGCACCCACCCCGAGCACGTGATCGCGGCGCAGCGGACCGGCCCGCAGCACCGAATCCTGATCGGCCACCACCAGGAAGTCGCGGGCACCGTCGCTGTGCGGACGGACATCCAGCACCGCGCGCACCCCGTCGGAGCAGGCTTCCAGCACCCCGTTGGCGATCAGCGCCTCCACCCCGGCGCTCGGCAACGCACCCTGCAACCCAGCACGCGGCTCGTCGGCGCCGAGCAAGAACAACCGCACCAGCACGGCCAGCGGCGACGCATCACCTCGCAGCGCACGCAGCGCCGGCCACCACACCCCGGTCTGCAATGCGGTATCAGCCTGCTCACCGAGCAGCGCGCTCACCCCGTCGATGGTGTAACCAGCGGCCCGCAGATCAGCACCGAGAGCATCGACGACGGCCGGCTCCGCCAGCGGCTGGCTCAAAACAGCTCTGCCTGTTCGGGTTCCGGGCCGACCGCGGCGATCAGTTCCGGGCCGTTGTTGCGCACGCTGTTGACCAAGGTGGACACCTCCCGAATCGCGATCCGGTCCAGGTCGCCGTGCCCGCGCAGCAATCCCTCGTCGATCGGGGCGTCCGGGTCCAGCCAGCGGTCCCAGTCGCCGGCGCTGATGGTCAGCGGCATCCGGTCGTGTATTTCCGCCAGCGGGCCGACCGCCTCGGTGGTGATGATGGTGCAGCTGAGCAGCGGCGAGGTGTCCGGCGCGGCGCCCTTGGGTCGCCAGGTGGACCACAACCCGGCCATGAACAGCAGCTCGTCGTCGGCGGCGTGCAGGTAGAACGGCGTCTTGGCGCCCTTCTCGCCGCGCCATTCGTACCAGCCGTCCATCGGGACCAGGCACCGCTTGTTCTTGGCCGAGGAGCGAAACGCCGGGGATTCGGTGACGGTCTCGGCGCGGGCGTTGATCAGCAGCGGGCCCTTGGTGTCGGGGGTGCCGTCGGCGGTGGCCTTGGCCCACGGCGGTACCAAGCCCCACCGCATCAGGCGAACCCGGCGGGTGGCGTCGTCCTCGGGCTCGCTGTGCCGTTTGACCACGGTGGCGACCGTGGTGGTGGGCGCGACGTTGTAGTTGGCGCCCGGGTCTGCGCCCGCGCGCGAAGCCTCGTCGATCGCCTCGATCTTCTGTGCGAGCAGGGCCGGATCGGTGGTCATCGCGAAACGTCCACACATACCTGCCATCGTTGCAGAACCAGCCGACAAGGCAGGATGGACCCGTGGGAACCCAACCTTGGAAGGCTCCGCACGCCTCGGCCCCGGTGCACGCCACGGTCACCGTGCCCGGGTCGAAGTCGCTGACCAACCGCACCCTGATCCTGTCGGCGCTGGCCGCGCATCACGGCGGCACCTCGACCATCAGCGGTGCGCTGCGCAGCCGCGACACCGACCTGATGATCGGTGCCCTGCGAGACCTGGGCCTGAACATCGAGGGTGAGGCCACCGAGCTGACCGTCTCGGGCCGGATCGCACCCGCCGACGGCGTCCGACTGGACTGCGGCTTGGCCGGCACCGTGCTGCGGTTCGTGCCGCCGCTGGCCGCCCTCGGCGACGTGGCGGTCGAGTTCGACGGCGATGAGCAGGCCCGCAGCCGCCCGATCGCCCCACTGCTGGATGGCTTGCGTTCGATCGGCGTCGACGTCGACGGCGATGTCCTGCCGTTCCGGGTGCGCGGCGCCGGGGCGGTGCGCGGCGGCTCGGTGTCGATCGACGCCTCGGCCTCCTCGCAGTTCGTCTCCGGCTTGCTGCTGTCCGGGGCCGCCTTCGACGGCGGGCTGGAAGTCATCCACGTCGGTGACACCATTCCGTCGGCGCCGCACATCACGATGACGACGACGATGTTGCGCCAAGCCGGTGTCGACGTCGACGACGCCACCGCCAACCGGTGGCGGATCGCCGCTGGCCCGGTCGGTGCCCGGCACTGGCAGGTGGAACCCGATCTGTCCAATGCGGTGCCGTTCCTGTCGGCGGCCGCGGCGGCCGGCGGTGCGGTGCGCGTCGCCGGTTGGCCGGACGGTGGACTGCAACCCACCGAAACCGTGCTGGGCATCCTGGATCTGGTGAATGCCACTGCCATTCAAGGGGATTCGCACCTGGAGATCACCGGCACCGGCATCTATGACGGGTTCGACGTCGACCTGCAGGAAGTCGGTGAGCTGGCGCCGGCGGTGGCCGCGCTGGCGGCCCTGGCCACCGAGGGTTCGGTGTCGCAGCTGCGCGGCATTGCGCATCTGCGTGGGCACGAGACCGACCGGTTGGCTGCGCTGAGCGCCGAGATCAACGGGCTCGGCGGCCGATGCGAGCAGACGCCGGACGGATTACGCATCACCGCAACGGCTTTGCATTCCGGCACCTGGCATTGCTACGCCGATCACCGAATGGCCACAGCCGGCGCGATCGTGGGATTGCGGGTGCCCGGCGTCGAGCTCGACGACGTCGACACCACCGCCAAGACCCTGCCCGGCTTTGCCGATATGTGGACCGACATGCTGTCCGGGCAGGGATAATCGGCCGGTGCGAGGGCGCGGCCACGACTACGACGAATCCGACGTTCGGATCCGTCCCGGCAAGGGTTCCCGGCCGCGCACCAAGATCCGTCCCGATCACGCCGACGCCGAAGCGGCGATGGTGGTGACCGTCGACCGCGGTCGCTGGGGCTGTGTGCTCGACGGTGACCCCGACCAGTTGGTCACCGCCATGCGGGCCCGGGAGCTGGGCCGCACCCCGATCGTCGTGGGTGATCAGGTCGACGTGGTCGGCGATCTGTCCGGGCGCCCGGACACCTTGGCGCGCATCGTCCGTCGCGGCAAACGCCGCACCGTGCTGCGTCGCACCGCCGATGACGACGACCCCACCGAACGCGTGGTGGTGGCCAACGCCGATCAGCTGATGATCGTGGTCGCGCTGGCCGATCCGCCGCCGCGCACCGGGTTCGTCGAACGCGCGCTGATCGCGGCCTACGCCGGCGGGCTGACACCGGTGCTGTGTTTGACCAAATCCGATCTGGCCGAAGCCGAACCATTCGCCGCGCAGTTCGCCGACCTGGACCTGGCGGTGATCACCGCCGGCCGCAACGACCCGATCGAACCCGTCGAGCAACTGTTGGCCGGCAAACTGACCGTGCTGCTCGGACATTCCGGGGTGGGCAAGTCCACGCTCGTGAATCGCGTTGTGCCGGAAGCAGAACGGGCGATCGGCGAGGTGTCGGGCGTCGGCAAGGGCAAGCACACCTCGACCCAGTCGGTGGCGCTGCCGCTGCGCGACGGCGGCTGGGTGATCGACACCCCGGGGGTACGGTCGTTCGGTTTGGCCCACGTCGAGCCCGACGACGTGTTGCTGGCGTTTTCGGATCTGTCCGAGGCGATCACCGACTGTCCGCGCGGCTGTGGACATCTGGGCCCGCCGGCCGATCCCGAATGCGCGCTGGATCAGCTCACCGGACCCGCCGCTGGTCGGGTGCAGGCCGCGCGGTTGCTATTGGCGGTCCTGAACTCTTCCCCATCGAGTTAGTGCCCAGGTAGGCGATTTCGCGTCAAACACCTACCTGGACACTAAATGAACGCGGATCAGGCGAACGCAGGTCAGGCGAAGGGCTCTTCGCCTTCCAGCTTGGTGCGCACCAACAGCCGGCCCGAATCCGGGTTGTACGGCATGGCGCGGTGCATGGTGCCGGTGTTGTCCCAGATCACCAGGTCGCCCACCGACCACTGATGCCGGTACACGAAATCGGGCTGAGTGGCCCATTCACGCAGCCGCACCAGCAGTTTGACGCTCTCCCGGAAGTCCATGTCGACCACGTGCCGGGCCGTGCAACCGATCACCAGCGATTTGCGACCCGACTTGTGCGTCCAGACCAGCGGCAGTTCCTGATCGCCGATCCGCATCATCTGCTCGATGTGCGCCAGCGACGGCTCCGGATCGAAGTAGAACACCGTGTTCCACGCCGAGTGCATGGCGGTCAAGTTCTCCAGCGCGGCCTTGTCCTCGTCGGACAGGTCGTCGTAGGCCGCATAGGTGTTGCAGAACTCGGTGTCCCCGCCGCCGTCGGAGGGCAACTGCACCATGCGCAGCAGCGACGCCAGGATCGGCACGTCGTTCATGGTGCCGTCGATGTGCCAGTACAGCGAGCCCTTGAGGTAGTCGGCCTGGGCGTTGACCTTGGTGTCCAGCGTGACGCTGTAGACCTTCTCGCCGCTGCGCTCCGGGGCGAAGGTGCCCAGCGTCTGGGTGAACGCCACCTGCTCGTCGTCGGTGAACCCGATCTGCGGGAACACCAGCACGCCACGCTGCTCGAGCAGTTCGCGCAACTCCCCCGCGTGCTCACCCGAGAGCAGCACGTCCTTGTCGGCACGGACCTCGGTGCCGATCCGGGGCTTGATGTCACGGGTGTTCAAGATGCTGACGGTCGAGGTCATGTGATCCCATCCCTTCGAAGTTCCTAGCCGATCGTAAAGTCCTAGCCGATCGTAAAGCAAAACTTGCCGATCGTAAAGTTGTTCCCTTTACGATCGGCAAGTAACCTCTGCAACATGACTTCGGTGGACGCCACCTCGACCAGGCAGCGCCTCCTCGATACCGCAGTTCAGCTGTTCATTCGGTACAGCTTCGCCGGCACCTCGTTGCAGATGATCGCCGACGAACTCGGCCTGACCAAGGCTGCGATCTACTACCACTTCCGCACCCGCGATCAACTGCTGGTCGCGCTGATGGACCCGATCCTCAACCAGGTGCGCGACGTCGTCGAGGCCGCCGAGCAGCACCGGGGCGCCCGCAAGCGCACCGAGGCGTTCCTCGACGGGTACGTGGAGGTGACCGCGGGCAATCGACTGTTGGCTGCGGTGACCACCTTCGATCCCGGTGTGCGTACCGCGCTGCGCAACAATCCGCAGTGGCGCGACCTGATCGACCGTCAGGTGAAGTTGTTGACCGGCAACGACTCCGGGCCGGAAGGCGTCATCACGGCCACCGCGGTGCTCACCGGCTTGGCCGGCGCAGCCTCAGCCGCACCGCGCGGCGTGGACGACGACACCCTGCGCCGCCAACTGCACGCGATCGGCCGCCGCGCACTGGGGCTGCAGTCGAACTGACTGACCACCTGGTCACCAAAATGAGTCGCTAGGTCAGGGTCCAACTTCAGGGCTGTCCCAAACCCAGAGACCTACCGATCGGCAGCCGTGGTGTAGGTGCCGGCGCCGAGTCCAACGTCACGGCTGCCAATCCGTAGGTCCGCAGATGATTCACAACCCTGGTGCCGGACTGGCTCATAGCAACCCAGAAAGACCACAGCATCTCCGCGCTGCCCGCGGCGATACACACCGCGGGGCAGCCTAATTCAAACTCAGGCAGCCAGATCCGATCCGCCGTCGGAAGTCTCCGACGCACGAGCTTCCCGACGCACCCGGCGCTTGGCCCGCACCGCAGCGATGGCACTGCGCAGACCGCGCTTGCGCCCGGTGCCGGCATCGATGGCGGCGAAGTCGGGACCCAATTCGTCGAACATGTACTCGCTGCGGGTCTCCGGCGCGTCATGCGCGTCGTCGCGCAGGAACTTGTCCGGCAGCGACAGCTTGGCGATGGTGCGCCAGGTCTTGGCGTACTGCACCAAGAACGGCCCGGTGGTGTAGGGCAGGTCGTACTTGTCGCACACCTCGCGCACCCGCAGGGAGATCTCGTGCAGCCGGTTGCTGCAGATGTCCGGGTACAGGTGGTGCTCGATCTGGTAGCACAGGTTGCCACTCATGAAGCGCAGCACCGGACCATTGTCGAAGTTGGCACTACCCAGCATCTGGCGCAGGTACCACTGCCCCTTGGTCTCCCCGACCATGTCGGTCTTGGTGAACTTCTCTGCGCCATCCGGGAAGTGGCCGCAGAAGATCACCGCGTTCGACCACAGGTTGCGGATGATGTTGGCCACCGCGTTGGCCTTGGCCGTCGAACCGTAGGTCGCCCACGGCGACAACGAGGTGATCGCCGGGAACGCGATGTAGTCCTTGGCCACCTGACGGCCGGCCTTGGCGCCGAACTCGCGCATCCGGACCAGGGTGGCGGCGCGATCATCGCGGCCCTTGAAGATCTTGCCGATCTCCAAGTGCTGCAACCCAACTCCCCACTCGAACAACGTGGCGAGCATGGTGTTGTAGAGCAGGTTGAAGATGTTGTTGGGCTTCCAGCGCTGATCGCGGGTGACCCGGATCAGGCCGTAGCCCACGTCGTCGTCCATGCCCAAGATGTTGGTGTACTTGTGATGCATGAAGTTGTGGGTGAACCGCCAGTGCTTGGAAGCCCCGGTCATGTCCCACTCCCAGGTCGAGGAGTGGATTTCGGGATCGTTCATCCAATCCCACTGACCGTGCATGACGTTGTGGCCGATCTCCATGTTCTCGATGATCTTGGCCACGCCCAGGGTCACCGTGCCGGCCCACCAGAACTTGCGTTTGGAACTGCCGGCCAGCAGCAGCCGACCGGCCAGTTCCAGGCCACGCTGCGCGGCGATGGTACGACGGATGTAGCGTGCGTCGCTCGCCCCGCGGGAGTCTTCGATGTCTTGCCGAATGGCGTCGAGTTCGACTGCCAGGCTCTCAATATCAGCGTCGGTCAAGTGCGCAAACGCAGGAACGTCAGTGATCGCCATCGTCGTCCTCCTCTCGCTTTCGTCCTACCTACGCAACCGTAACCTACGAAGCCGTAGGTTACCAGTCGGTACGCCAAATTAAATGTCAATCACGCAGTCGCCAGCCGCGGCCGAGACGCACGTCTGTATCCGGGTACCCGGTTCGTGTTCATCCCCGGTGCGCAGATCACGCACGTGACCCTCGACCAGGCCCACGACACAGGATTGACAGATGCCCATCCGGCAGCCGAATGGCATCTGCACGCCGAGTTCCTCACCGGCATCGAGCACCGACGTGGCCGCATCGGCGGCCACGCTCTTGCCACTGCGTGCAAACGTCACCGTTCCCCCAGTACCCGCAACCGCGGCCCGGGACACCGCGAATCGCTCCAGATGCAGTCGCTCGGCCAGCCCGGCCGCGGTCCACATCCGCTCGGCATCGGCCAGCATGGCCTCTGGACCGCACGCCCAGGTCTGCCGGTCCCGCCAATCCGGGACCTGCTCGTCGAGCCGATTCAGGTCCAGCCGGCCCTGGCTGCGGGTGGCCCGCACACTCAGCCGGTAGCTCGGATGACGGGCGGCCAGTTGTTCGAGTTCGGCCGCGAACAGCACATCGGCCGCGGTGGGCGCGGAATGCACGTGCACGATGTCGGTGATCTGGTCACGTCGGGCCAGCGTGCGCAACATCGACATCACCGGCGTGATCCCCGATCCCGCGGTCAAGAACAACACCTGCGCGGGCGCCGGGTCGGGCATCACGAAATTGCCCTGCGGGGCGGCCAAGCGCACGATCGTGCCCGGCTCGACGCCGTCGACCAGGTGGTTGGACAAGAAGCCTTCCGGCATCGCCTTGACCGTGATGGTGATGGTGCGCTCCCCGGCCACCGGGCTCGAGGTCAGCGAGTAGGAACGCCAGCGCCAGCGGCCGTCGATCAGCACGCCGATGCCGATGTACTGGCCCGGCTGGTAGTCGAACGAGAAGCCCCAGCCCGGCTTGATCACCAGCGTGGCAGAGTCCTCGGTCTCGCGTTGCACCGACAGGATCCGGCCGCGCAGCTCGCGCGCCGACCACAGCGGATTCGCCAACTGCAGGTAGTCGTCCGGCAACAGCGGTGTGGTGATCCGGCCGAACAGCTTGCGCAGCGCATGCCAGCCCGGGTTGCGCTCGGCGCCGGCGATGGTGGGTCGAACGGTGTCGACGACCTTTGCGCTGACTTTGATGTAATTCTTGGCCATCCAGTGGCTCCTGCCCGAAGTGGCGACGATCAATGGCTGAGCCGCGTACGCAACCTACGGTACCGTAACTTACGCTTCCGTATCTAGTCGCAAGTGCTACAGAAGTTCCAGCAGGAACGGCAGTTCCTGGGTGGCGTACCACGCCAGGTCGTGGTCCTGGGCATCGCCGACGGTCAGTTCGGCGTCCTCATCCCCCAGGTCGGCCGCGTCGATCACCTTGATGGCGGCCGCGACCGCGGATTCGGCCGAGGCGTTGTCGACGTAGGCGGCGACGACGTCGGCCAACTGCACCGGGCCGGTCACCCGCACGACGGCGTCGTCCAGATCGGGACGCAACGTCACCGGCTCCACGTCGGCGACCAGCACGGCCCGCCGGGTGGGCAACTCTTCGGCGCCGTCACCGTCGGCGTCCATCGCCAACAACCGCAGCGACGCCAGCGCGGCCTCGCGCATCGCGACCTCGCCGAGTTCGTCGTCGTCGCCCTCGCTGTAGGCCTCGCGCAGTCGGGGGGTCACCGCGAAGGCGGTACCGCTGAGGGGGGTTACCGAGCCGTGTTCGACGAGATGCCGCAGTGTGGCCAACGTGGCCGGGACGTAGACCCGCACACCGGCAGGGTATCGCGCTCCCCCCGTGTCCGCCGTTACTCCCGATCACCCAACAGCGTGGCGACGTGGTCGGGGACATAGTTGGCCAGATCCCGCGGTGGCCGGTGATAGGACGTGTCGGGTTTGCGCCGCCGCGGCAGTTTCACCGGAGGCCGCTTGACTTCGCGGTACTCGATGGTGGACAGCAGATGGCTCATCATGTTCAGCCGCGCGTGCTTC
This sequence comes from Mycobacterium sp. NGS45, assembly GCF_059812645.1. Taxonomy (NCBI): domain Bacteria; kingdom Bacillati; phylum Actinomycetota; class Actinomycetes; order Mycobacteriales; family Mycobacteriaceae; genus Mycobacterium; species Mycobacterium sp. NGS45. Next base: position 77,861 of record NZ_JCALDB010000007.1, read on the forward strand.
TTGATGTCGGATTCCACCACGTACCACGGGCTGATCGGGGTGTCGGTCTGCGCCATCATCTCGTCCTTGGCCCGCGAGTAGTCCTCCCAGCGGTACACCGACTCGAGATCCATCGGCGAAAGTTTCCACTGCCGCACCGGATCGCTCAGCCGTTTGCGGAACCGGCGCAGCTGTTCGTCGTCGGACACCGAGAACCAGTACTTGCGCAACAAGATGCCGTCCTCGATCAGCATCTGCTCGAATCCCGGGGCCTGATGCAGGAACAGTTGCCGCTCGTCGGCTGAGCAGAAACCCATCACGGTCTCCACCCCGGCGCGGTTGTACCAGGAACGGTCGAACAGCACGATCTCACCGCGAGTGGGCAGATGCGCGACGTACCGCTGGAAGTACCACTCGCCGCGCTCGCGGTCGGTCGGCGCCGGCAACGCGGCGATCCGCGCGACCCGTGGACTCAGGTACTCGGTGATCCGCTTGATCGTTCCGCCCTTGCCGGCGGCGTCGCGGCCTTCGAAGACCACCACGATGCGGGCACCGGTCTGCTTGGTCCACTCCTGCAGCTTCACGAATTCCGTTTGCAGGCGGAATAATTCGGCTTGGTAGACCTCGCCGGAGAGCTTGGGACCCTTCTTGTTCTTTGCTTTGCCCACCGCCGAATCCTACTGTGCGGCAGGCTCGGAATCCGGTGCATCGGGGTCGCGTTCCACCGCGATGACGAAGTCGTCGCCGTGATGCGTGACGCCGGCGATCACCGCGGAATCCACCGCCTCGCGGGCGTACTGGCGGCGCACCACCACCGGATCATGGCGCAGATCGCGCACCAGCGACACCGCCAACCCGACCATCACCACCACGAACGGCACCGCCACCACGATGGTCAGATTCTGCAGACCGGTGAGCGCATCGGCACCGCCGACCAGCAGCATCACCGCCGCGACCGCACCGGTGGTCATACCCCAGAAGATCACCACCGGCCGCGACGGGCGCAGCGTGCCGCGCTGCGATAGCGAGCCCATCACGATCGAGGCCGCATCCGCGCCGGAGACGAAGAAGATCGCCACCAACACCATCACCAGGATGCTCAACCCAGTGGCGAACGGATATTCGGCCAGCAGACCGAACAACTGCTGTTCTTGGCTGCCTTGACCGGCCAGGTCCACGCCTTGGCGCTGGCGCCGGATCGCGGCGCCGCCGAGCACGCAGAACCAGATCAGCGAAACCACGCTGGGCACCAGCAGCACCCCGGCCACGAACTGCCGGATGGTGCGGCCCCGCGAGATGCGCGCGATGAACATGCCCACGAACGGGGTCCAGGAGATCCACCACGCCCAGTAGAACACCGTCCAGTCCGCCAGCCACTCGTTGACGTCGGCACCCTCGGCGCGGGTACGCGCCGACATCATCGCCAGGTCCTGCACGTAGCTGCCGATCGAGGTGGGAATCAGGTTCAGAATGAACACCGTTGGGCCGACCACGAAGATGATCAAGGCCAGCGTGATGGCCAGCACCATGTTGATGTTGGACAGCCACTGGATACCGCGGGCCACGCCGGAAACCGCCGAGGCCACGAAACCCGCAGTGAGCACCACGATGATCCCGATCAGCACGGCGTTGCCCACCGCGCCGATCCCGCCGACGATCTCCAGGCCACTGCGAATCTGCAACGCGCCCAACCCGAGTGAGGCAGCCGAACCGAACAGCGTGGCGAAGATCGCCAGCATGTCGATCACCTTGCCCCAGTTGCCGTTGGCCCGCTCCCCGATCAACGGCTCGAACACCGCGCTGATCAACTGCAGCCGGCCCTTGCGGTACACGCCGTAGGCGATCGCCAGCCCGACCACGGCGTAGATCGCCCACGGATGCAACGTCCAGTGGAACAGCGTGGTGGCCATCGCCGTTTCCACGCTGTCGGCCGCCCCGGTGCCCGGCGGCGGCGAGGTCAGGTGGGCCAGCGGTTCGGCCACCCCGAAGAACATCAGGCCGATGCCCATGCCGGCGGAGAACATCATCGCCACCCAGGACACGGTGCGGAACTCCGGGTCCTCGTCGTCGCGGCCCAACCGGATGTTGCCGTACCGGCTGATCGCCAACCACACCACGAACACCACGAACCCGGAGGCGGTGATGACGAACAGCCAGCCCAGGTTGTCGATCACCCAGTCCAGGGCCGCGTTCGACGCCGTGCGCAGCGATCCGGTGTCGACGAAACCCCAGACCAAGAACGCGATGGCGACAACCGCGGTGACCCCGAACACCACCCAGTCGACCCGGGCGGCGTGCTCCTCGGCGCGAGGTTCGACCGGCTGATCGAGCACCGGATGCGGGATGACGTCGCCGGTGGGTGAGCGCAGCGCTCCGCTCATCTCGTGCGGCCGGGCCTGTGGAGTTTGCTGTGATTTGGACATGATGAAGCCATCAGACCCCGTTGCACCGACGGGCACAGGGCATTTCGCCGAATTCGGCGTGTTACTTGGCTGCTTCCAGTAATTCTTCGAGTGACTCGCGCAGCAAGCCGGGCAGCATCTCGACATCGCTCATGGCGTCGCGGTCGGCGTTGATCCCGAAGTGCAGCCGACCGCAGTAGGACGTCACCCCGATCGCCAGCACTTGGTTGTGCAGCAGCGGCGGCACCGCAAAGGTCTCCAGCAGCTTGGCGCCGGCCACGTACATCTGGGACTGCGGACCGGGCACGTTGGTGATCAGCAGGTTGAACTGGCGCGCCGAGAAACTGGTCGCCACCCGGGTGCCCATCGCGTGCAGCGTCGGCGGTGCGAACCCGGACAACGTCACGATGGTGCGCGCGTCGACCACACTGGCCACCGTCGAGGCCGACTCGGTGGCGTGCGCGATCTGCGACAGCCGCACCACCGCGTTGCCCTCCCCGACCGGCAGGTCCACCAGGAACGGCGCCACCTCATCGATGGCCTGGCCGGGCCCGGCCGAGCCATCGAGGTCGTCGTCGGGATAGACCGACATCGGCGCCATGGCCCGCACCGTCGCCGTCGGCGTCACCGGTTCACCGCGGGACAGCAGCCAGTTGCGCAGCGCCCCGGCGATCACCGCCAGCACCACGTCGTTGACGTCGCAGTCGTAGCGCACCCGCAGCTTGCGGAAGTCCGACAACTCGGCGCTGGCCACCGTGAACCGGCGGTTGCGCGACACCCGGGTGTTCAGCGGGCTGTTCGGCGCGGTGCCCTTGGCCAGGGTGCGCAGCACCTCGGCGGCTTTGCGGCCGGCTTCGACGAGTTGTTCGGAGCTGCTCAGCGTGCTCAGCACCGCCGACTGCGCGGCGGCCAGTTGTTGGCGCGGCCGAGCGATCCAGTCGCCCACCGCACCGACCAGCAGCGACAACGTGTCGGGTTCGCGGCCGGGAATCCAGATGTCCTCGCCGAAGCTCGGTGGTTTCTGGGTCCGGTCGACGATGACGTGCCCGACCTCGACTGCGCTCATGCCGTTGACCAGCGCCTGATGGCTCTTGATGTAGAGCGCGATGCGGCCCTTCTCCAGACCCTCGACCAGGTACATCTCCCACAGCGGGCGGGTCTTGTCCAACGGCCGGGACCCCAGCCGGGCGACCAGTTCGTGCAGCTGCTGCTCGCTGCCCGGCGACGGCAGCGCCGAGCGGCGGATGTGGTAGGTGATGTCGAAGTCGCGGTCGTCGATCCAGACCGGGCGGGCGATCGTGCCGGTCACCTCGCGGACCTTCTGCCGGTACCGCGGAATCTGCGGCAGCCGATCCTCCACGGTGGCCAGCAGGGTTTCGTAGCTCAGACCCGCCCGGGGTTTGCGCAGGATCATCAGCGATCCGACGTGCATCGGCGTGGATGTGTTCTCGAGTTGATAGAACGACGCGTCCGACCCCGAAAGCCGAGTCACCATCGCTGCGCCATCCCCCTTGCCTCAGCAGACATTCCGTCCATCCACAACGTGACCGCCACGGTAACCGCAATCACCGGGCCCCTGCAGAGCGGGTGCACACACTCACGAGTCAACTGTGCCATGATTCACCCCTGTCGCTCCTTGCCACTCTCCAGCCAGGACGCCTTGCCACATCGGATCAGCTGGAGGTCGTGCCGTGCAGTCAAGCCATCCCCGCACCACCGTCACCCCGGTCGGCGACTACGAACCCGGTCTGGCGGCCGGGCTCTCACCGCTGACCCGCCCCCGCACGCACGCCCGGCGCGGTTCGCGTGCCGGGCCCGGAACCCGGCCGGCGCCGCAGGTGTCGGCGGCCGAGCGCTCGGCGGCCGCGTTCGCCGACGCCGCGCTGCGCACCGTGTTGGAGGTCATCGACCGTCGCCGCCCGCTGCAGCAACTGCGGCCGTTCATGGTCAGCGGTCTGGTCGACTCGGTGGTGCTGATCGCGCGCACCGCCCCGACCGGGCCGGCGGCGGTGTTGCGCCGGGTGCGGGTACAGGCCGACGACGCCGGCGAACGGTCCTTCGAGGTGGCCGCCGCCTACACCCGGGGTAACCGCCGGCGCGCGATCGCCGGACGGGTCGCCAAGGCGCCGACGCTGACCGGCCGCCGCTGGCAGCTGGTCGCGCTGCACATCGGCTGACCACCGGTCGGCGCCGCTCGGGTCGGCTCAGCCCTTACGGGTCTTGGCGGCCTTACGCGCGGCCTCGCGACGTTCCCGTCGGGTGCCGCCACCGGCAGCACCGGCTGCCGCCTTGGCCGCGCCGTGGCGCTGCACCGCGGCGCTGCCGTCCTCGGAGGGGCCCACGTAGGTCAGCGGCGGGGCGTCGGCGTCGTTGTCAATTCCCTTGGCGCGCAACGCCGCCGGAGCCGCCGGCCGGGCCGGCGCGGCGTCCCCGTTCGCGGCACCCTCGCCCTGGGCGGCGGCCTGCTTGGCGAACTCGGCCAGTCCCTGCGGGGCGGCCACCGGGGCCACCTGCGCGGCCGGGGTCGACGGCACCGCTTCGACCTGGACGTTGAACAGGAACCCGACCGACTCCTCCTTGAGGCCGTCGAGCATGCCCTTGAACATGTCGTAGCCCTCGCGCTGGTACTCGACCAACGGGTCGCGCTGGGCCATCGCCCGCAGACCGATGCCCTCCTTGAGGTAGTCCATCTCGTAGAGGTGCTCGCGCCACTTGCGGTCGATCACGTTGAGCAGCACGTTGCGTTCCAGCTGGCGCATCGCGCCCTCGCCGGCCAGCTCCTGCAGTTCGGCCTCGCGTCGCGCGTAGGCCTGCTCGGCGTCCTCGATCAGGGCGCTGAGCAGCTCGTCGCGGGTCAGTTCACCGGGTTCGCCGACGACGTCGGACTCCAGCAGCTCGACGTGGTCGATGCCGACCGGGTAGAGCGTCTTGAGCGCCTCCCACAGCTTCTCCAGGTCCCAGTCCTCGGCGTAGCCCTCGGCGGTGGCGCCGTCGACGTAGGCCGTGATGACGTCGACCAGCATGTCGTGTGCCTGCTCGGCGAGGTTCTCGCCCTCCAGGATCCGCTTGCGCTCGGCGTAGATGACCTGACGCTGCTGGTTCATCACCTCGTCGTACTTCAGGACGTTCTTGCGGACCTCGAAGTTCTGCTGCTCGACCTGGGTCTGCGCGCTCTTGATCGCGCGGGTGACCATCTTGGCCTCGATCGGGACGTCGTCGGGCAGGTTGAGCCGGGTCAGCAGCGACTCCAACGTGGCACCGTTGAACCGTCGCATCAGCTCATCACCGAGCGACAGGTAGAACCGGGACTCGCCCGGGTCACCCTGCCGGCCGGAGCGGCCACGCAGCTGGTTGTCGATGCGGCGCGACTCGTGCCGCTCGGTGCCCAGCACGTACAGGCCGCCGGCCTCGACCACCTTCTCGGCTTCCTTGCTGGCCTCGTCCTTGATGGTGTTGAGCGTCTGCTCCCAGGCGGCCTCGTACTCCTCGGAGTTCTCCACCGGGTCCAGGCCCTGCTCACGCAGCCGCTTGTCGGCCAAGAAGTCGACGTTGCCGCCGAGCACGATGTCGGTACCGCGACCGGCCATGTTGGTCGCCACCGTGACCGCGCCCAGCCGGCCGGCCTCGGCGATGATGTTGGCCTCTTGCTCGTGGTACTTGGCGTTGAGCACGTTGTGCGGGATCTTGCGCTTGGTGAACTGCCGCGACAGGTACTCCGAGCGCTCCACGCTGGTGGTACCGATCAGGACGGGCTGGCCCTTTTCATAGCGCTCGGCGACGTCATCGACCACCGCGATGAACTTGGCTTCCTCGGTCTTGTAGATCAGGTCGCCCTGGTCTTTGCGGATCATCGGCCGGTTGGTCGGGATCGGCACCACACCCAGCTTGTAGATCTCGTGCAGCTCGGCGGCCTCGGTCTCGGCGGTACCGGTCATGCCGGAGAGCTTGTCGTAGAGCCGGAAGTAGTTCTGCAGCGTGATGGTGGCCAGGGTCTGGTTCTCGGCCTTGATCTCGACGCGTTCCTTGGCCTCGATGGCCTGGTGCATGCCCTCGTTGTAGCGCCGGCCGCTCAGCACGCGACCGGTGAACTCGTCCACGATCACCACTTCGCCGTTACGGACGATGTAGTCCTTGTCGCGGTGGAACAGCTCCTTGGCCTTGATCGCGTTGTTCAGGTAGCTGACCAGCGGCGAGTTGGCGGCTTCGTAGAGGTTGTCGATGCCGAGCTGGTCTTCGACGAACTCGACGCCCAGCTCGTGCACACCGATGGTGCGTTTGCGCAGGTCCACCTCGTAGTGGACGTCCTTCTCCATCATCGGCACGATGCGGGCGAACTCGACGTACCAGTTCGACGCGCCGTCGGCCGGGCCGGAGATGATCAGCGGGGTGCGGGCCTCGTCGATCAGGATCGAGTCCACCTCGTCGACCACAGCGAAGTTGTGGCCACGCTGCACCATGTCGTCTACCGAGTGCGCCATGTTGTCGCGCAGGTAGTCGAAGCCGAACTCGTTGTTGGTGCCGTAGGTGATGTCGGCGTTGTAGGCGGCCCGACGCTCGTCCGGGGTCATCTGGGACAGGATCACCCCGACGTCGAGGCCCAGGAAGCGGTGCACCCGGCCCATCCACTCGCTGTCGCGTTTGGCCAGGTAGTCGTTGACCGTGACGACGTGCACGCCCTTACCGCCGAGCGCGTTGAGGTAGGCCGGCAACACACAGGTCAGGGTCTTGCCTTCACCGGTCTTCATCTCGGCGACGTTGCCGAAGTGCAGCGCCGCACCGCCCATCAGCTGGACGTGGAACGGCCGCTGGTTGAGCACTCGCCAGGCCGCCTCGCGGGCCACCGCGAACGCCTCGGGCAGCAGGTCGTCGAGGGTTTCGTCCTTTTCCAGGCGTTTCTTGAACTCGTCGGTCTTGGCCCGCAGCTCAGCGTCGGTGAGTTTCTCGACGTCGTCGGACAAGGTATTGACGTAGTCAGCGACCTTGTTGAGTCGCTTGACCATGCGACCTTCACCGAGGCGCAGCACTTTGGACAGCACGGACACAGATTTATCCCCTACAGGATCGGAGTCTTATCAGGTCCATCGTAAGTGACGTCCGGCACTGGCCCCGCTGTCATGCAGCGACAACGGCAACGAGCTGGGCGCGCGGTGCACGCCCAGCTCGTCAGCGGATGGTTCTCTTGGTTGTGTGGGCCGGTCCGGCCCGCCGGATCAGGTCAGCCGGATCAGGTCAGCCGGATCAGGTCAGCCGGATCAGGTCAGCCGGATCAGGTCAGCCGGATCAGGCCGTAATCGAACGCGTGCCTGCGGTAGACCACCGACGGCTTGTCGGTCTCCTTGTCGTGGAACAGGAAGAAGTCGTGGCCGACCAGCTCCATCTCGTAGAGCGCGTCGTCGACGGTCATCGGGGTCGACGGGTGCTCCTTGATCCGGACGATGCGGCCCGGCTCGTCGAACTCGTCGGCGGTCTCGACGGCTTCGATCTGCTCCGGGCTGGCCGCGATCGGCTCGAACAGCTCCGGTACCACGGCGGTGGCTTCGGCCAGCGAGACCGGGGTCTTCTCGCCGTAGTGCACCTTGCGCCGATCGTTGAGTTTGCGTAGCCGGCCTTCCAGCTTGTCCACCGCGGATTCGAGCGCGGCGTAGAAACTGTCGGCGCACGCTTCACCGCGAACCACCGGGCCCTTGCCACGCGCGGTGATCTCCACGTGCTGGCAGTTCTTGCGTTGCCGGCGGTTGCGTTCGTGATCGAGTTCGACGTCGAACATGTAGATGGTGCGGTCGAACCGCTCCAAGCGGCCGAGTTTCTCCGATACGTAGACGCGGAAGTGGTCGGGCACCTCGACGTTACGGCCCTTGACCACGATCTCGGCTCGAGTGGCGGGGGCGGACTGCTCGTCGGAAACGGCCAGCGTCTGGGCGGAACCCACGGATTGGCTTGACATGCTTGACAACTCGTTTCTGTCTAGCTGTGCACGCGCTGAGTGCGTGCCGGATCTGTCTACGACATGCACCGAGGGTCTGCGGGCCACGCCACCCTGCGGCGCCAGGTTAGTAATCACCTCCTCGCGCTCGGGGCGGTTAACACCTGCGCGCCTCGTGAGGTTTGCTCACGGGTCGTTGGCACCGAACGTAGTCGGTGTTCACCCCACCGTGCCACCCTTTTCGCGCACCTGTTGCAGGAACTTTCGACCCTCGTTACGAGGACCGGGGACCCTCGACCGGTTAGGCATGCCCCAAGACCAGCACTCCAGTCACTTTGGCACCGCCAGCACGCAGTGCCCGCACCGACTCCCGGGCCGTGGCGCCGGTGGTCACGATGTCGTCGAGCAGCACCACCTCGACCCCGCTGGGCAGGGATTTTCTGAGCCGGACCCGGCCCGAGACGTTGCGCTCCCGGTGGCCGCTGGACAGTCCAACCGAGTCGCGGGTCCAGCCGGTCATCCGCAGCACCGGGGCCGCGACGACGTCGGCGTGCTGGGCTGCCACGCGCCGGGCCAGTCGGGTGACCGGGTCACCGCCACGCCGACGCGCCGACCACCACCGCGACGGGGCCGGCACCAGGATCAGGGGCGTGCCGATCAGCCCCCAGGTCTTTAGCTGGTGCAGGCCGTGCGCCAGGGCGTTGGCCAAGGGCTCGACCAGGTCGGTGCGGCGTCGTTCCTTGAGCGCGACGATGGCGGCCCGGCGCGACCCGGCGTAGCGGCCGAGCGCGAACACCGGCACTCCCGGGTCCTGGCGCACGGTGATTACCTGGGGCTGGTCCGGGCCGACTGCGAGGGCGTGCGCACACGTCGGGCACCAGCGGGTGCCGGCCGCCCCGCAGCCGGCGCACTGCAGCGGCAGGATCAGGTCGAGCATGCCTGCCATGCTGCCCGCGGGGTGTGACATGCCGGAGGCGTGCGCCCCCAGCCTCTTCGCCTTCCGATCGACCCGCCCGCTTCGTGAACCGTGAATTGTTAACGCCTCCACTCGGGAAATGCGTTCACAATTAACGGTTCACGACGGAGGCGGGGCGGTTTCCGCGGGTACGACGGGTGTGGGCCCGGATCCTGCGGGTCACGACGGAGGTGGGGCGGTTCCCGTGAATTCAGTTAGCCGGGCAGCACCGGGACCGCGCCCGCCACCATGAACGGCCGCACATCGGTCCAGGCTTGGTCGGTCGATCCCAGCGACAACTGCATCACGCCGCCACTGTCGGCCACGTACACCGTCGACGGGTTGGCCACCACCACCGTCACCGGCATGGTCAGATTCGAGCTCGGCGCGTCCGAATTCACCCCGTCGAGGTTGACGTAGGACACCGGGTGGTCCGGGTCGTTGCGGGTGACCACGATGTCATCGCCGGAGCGCCACGACAGGGACACCACCGAGTCCCCGAGCCCGAAGCCGAGTCGGCGCGGCGAGGCCAGTGCGAACTGACCGTCGGGCGTGGGTTCGACGGCCGCCAGGATGACCTGCCGTTCGATCACCATGGCCGCACGGGTGCCGTCGCGGGACAGTTGCAGTTCGTCGATGGCACCGGGGAACTTGGCCACCACCGCGCCCGAGTCCACCGGGAACTGCGCGGCCTGACCGGTCGACACGTCACGCACTGCGCGCACCACGTTGTTGCCGTCGACCACCACCCACACCGCGCCATCCAACGCCCACGTCGGCCGGGTCACCGTTCGGCCATCGGTGGCTTCGACTGCCCCCTGGCCCAATTCGCCGATCCACAAGGTGGCCTTCTGCTCCGGCGCGCCGGGTCGTTGCACCGCCACCGAGGCCACCGCGTGACCATCTCGGGACAGCGCAGCCGACTGCTGGTCAGGCATCTGGCCGAATTGGCCGGACACGTTCTTGGCTTGCTGACCCTCCAGGAACGACAGCCGGCCGTCCACCAGTGCGTGCAGGCCGGCGGCCGCGCCGTCAACCGCACCCGGGTCGGTGGCTGCGACGTCGGAGGACTCCCAGCCCTCGGCGAACCGCTCGTCCAACGGCAGACCGCCGGCGTTGATCACATACGGGCCCTTGATGTCTGCCCGGGCCAGGGTCCAGATGATCTGGGCGGCAAGCAAAGTGCGGCTCTGGTCATCCAAGTCGGGCAGGCTGTCCAACTCGATGCGAGCACCGCCGGAGCCGCGCCCGACGCCGGTCTTGCCGCCGTCGACGCGAGTCACCGGGCTCAGCAACCGAACTGGGGATGCCAGCAGATTGCGCGCGCTATGGGCCAACTCCGGGCGCGGGCCCGCGATCAGTTTGGACACCAGTTCGGTGGCCAGCTGATCTGGATCGGAGACCGCGACGAAGCGCGGGTCGGGCACCATGGTCTTGCCGGTCGGGTCGGCGAAGTACAGCGGGAAGCGCTTGTAGGTCTCGGTGAACTGCTTCCAGTTCAGGAACACGCCGTTGGGCAACTTGTCGATCCGCCAACCGTCGCTGGTCTTGACCAGTTCGATCGGTCCCGGATCAGGCAGCGGGGCCTCCGACATCTCGAACACGCCCATGTCCGACAGCGAACCCAGGATGTCGGCGCGCATCTTCACCGAAACCCTTCCGCCGTCCCGGGTTTCGGTGAACACCACGCGGTCGACCAGCAGCGCGCTGCCGGCGTCATCCCAGTCAGCCGAAGCGGAGTCGGTCAGGAACTGCCGGGCGGCCAGATGTCGGTTGGCGGGATCGGCTGTGGCGTTGAGGAATTCACGCAGCAGCAGGTCGGGATCCATCCCGGGACTGGGTTTGGGCAGGGCTTGCGGGTCGGAACGTTCGACGGTGCCCACGGCCTGCGGCGACGACGAGCTCGGCACCCCCGCGCAGCCCGCGGTGAGCACCAACAGCAGCGCCAGCGTCGCGATCAGTGCCGTCCCGAGGCGCTTCACACTCCCTCCCCGGCGTGTTCGTGCTGGGCGGGTCGCGACTCGAGGTCTTTGCCGTTGGCGGCAACGGGTTTCAGCGGCAGCGGACTGGTGGTGACCTTATGGCCGCGCACCAGCGGCAGGGTCAACCGGAAACAGGAGCCGTTGCCGGGTTCACCCCAGGCTTCCAGCCGACCCTGATGCAGCCGGGCGTCCTCGATACTGATCGCCAAACCGAGCCCGGTGCCACCCGAGCGCCGCACCCGCGACGGGTCCGACCGCCAGAACCGGCTGAACACCAATTTCTCCTCGCCCGGCCGCAGCCCGACGCCGTAGTCGCGCACCGTGACCGCGACGGTGTCCTCGTCGGCGGCCATCCGGATGCGCACCGGCCGGTGCTCGGCGTGGTCGATCGCGTTGGCGATCAGGTTGCGCAGGATGCGCTCCACCCGGCGCGGGTCAACCTCGGCGATCACCTCGTCCGGCGGCATGTCGACCAGCAGCTCGATGCCGGCGTCGGTGGAAAGGTGCCCGACGTTGTCCAACGCGCTGTTGACGGTTCCGCGCAGGTCGACGGCTTCGACGGACAGTTCGGCCACGCCGGCGTCGTGCCGGGAGATCTCCAGCAGGTCGTTGAGCAGGCTTTCGAACCGGTCCAGCTCGCTGACCATCAGTTCGGTGGAGCGGCGTAGCGCCGGGTCGAGTTCGTCACTGCGGTCATAGATCAGGTCGGCCGCCATCCGCACCGTGGTCAACGGGGTACGCAGTTCGTGGCTGACGTCGGAGGTGAACCGGCGCTGCAGGTTGCCGAACTCCTCGAGTTGGGTGATCTGGCGGCTCAGGCTTTCGGCCATGTCGTTGAACGACACCGCCAACCGGGCCATGTCGTCCTCGCCGCGTACCGGCATGCGTTCGGTCAGGTGTCCCTCGGCGAACCGTTCGGCGGTCCGCGACGCCGAACGCACCGGTTGCACCACCTGCCTAGAGACCACCCAGGCGATCAGCGCCAGCAGCACCAACAGCACCAGACCGCCCGTGGCGATCGTGCCGCGCACCAGTGAGATCGTGCTCTCCTCGTTGGACAGCGGGAAGATCAGGTACAACTCGAGGTTGCTCACCCGCGACGGCGTCGGGCTGCCGATGATCAGTGCCGGCCCGGAGAAACCCTCGGTGCGCACGGTGGCGTACTGGTAGCTGACCTGGCCGGCCATCACGAAGTCGCGCAGCGTGCCCGGGATCTCGTCGACCGGTCCGGCCGAGGTCGCCGCGCGCGGACCGTCCCCGGGCACCACCAGCACCGCGTCGAACGTGCCGGCCAAGCCCGCACTCGACGTCGGCGCGGTCTTGGAGGTCAGCGTGTTGCGAGCCAGTTGCAGGCTGGAATCCAGCGACCGGGTTTCCTCACCGCCTACGATGCCGGCCACCGTGGATGCGGCGCGCTCGATCTCCTCGGTGGCTGCGCGCACCTTGACGTCGAGCACCCGGTCGGTGATCTGGCTGGTCAGCACGAAACCCAGCACCAACAGCACGGCCAGCGACAAGCCCATAGTCAGGACCACGACCCGCAGCTGCAGGGATCGCCGCCAGACCACCCCGACGGTCCGGCTCAGCGCCTTCAAACCCCGAAGCAGCGGGCCCTGACCCCAACCGCCCCGAATTCGTCGTTGCGATCGAAAGATCACCGAATGTCTCGCCTCACACCAGCGAGATTGTTCGGCTCGTTCCCGTCACTCGCTGCGCTCGCTCCGCTCACTCGCCTCGCACGAGTGGGATTGTTCAGCTCGTTCCCGTCACTCGCTGCGCTCGCTCCGCTCACTCGCCTCACGGCGGGCCGGCCTTGTACCCCACTCCTCGAACGGTCAGCACCACCTGCGGGTTCTCCGGATCCTTCTCGACCTTGGCCCGCAGGCGCTGCACGTGCACGTTCACCAGACGCGTGTCCGCGGGATGACGGTAGCCCCACACCTGTTCGAGCAGCACATCTCGAGTAAACACCTGGCGGGGTTTGCGTGCCAGCGCCACCAGCAGGTCGAACTCCAGTGGCGTGAGCGAAATCTGCTCGCCCTGCCGGGTGACCTTGTGCGCCGGCACGTCGATCTCGACGTCGCCGATCGAGAGCATCTCGGCGGGCTCGTCCTCGTTGCGGCGCAGCCGGGCGCGCACCCGTGCCACCAGTTCCTTGGGTTTGAACGGCTTCATCACGTAGTCGTCGGCGCCGGACTCCAGACCCAGCACCACGTCGACGGTGTCGGTCTTGGCGGTCAACATCACGATCGGCACGCCCGAGTCGGCGCGCAGCACCCGGCACACGTCGATGCCGTTCATGCCGGGCAGCATCAGGTCCAGCAGAACCAGATCGGGCCGCAGTTCACGGACGGCGGTCAGCGCCTGGGTGCCGTCCCCGATCACCGCGGTGTCGAAGCCTTCGTTGCGCAGCACGATGGTGAGCATCTCGGCCAGCGACGCGTCGTCGTCGACGACAAGGATCCTTTGCCTCATGGTGTCCATGGTGTCACCAAACCGCAGTAAACCGCGGGTACGACGCGGGGTGTCTCGCGGTTATCCGCCGCCAGGCCGCGTCGCCAGGCCGCGCCGCCAGGGCCGGGCCGGCGCCGAAATCGGTGCAGGAAGGGCCCCGCGGACCGGCATACGATCGCTCTACCGACGGACGACCTGGAGAATCATGCCAAATTCCGGCCCCGCGAATCCCGACCGCATCGAGGTCATCCCGTCCGATGTGCTGTATTCGGCCGACTATCTGGACAGCCTGGGTGCGCAGGCCGTCGCCGAACGCCGGTCGCTGTCGACCGAACTCGCCGGGACCACGCAGGCGTGGCAAGACGGGGCGAAACCGGGCTTTACGGGCTTCATCGGTGTGCTCCAGCGTCAGGCCGACCGGATGGCCACCGAGATCACCGACGTGGCCGACAAGTTGCGTGCCGCGGCCCGCGCCTACTACGCCAACGAACAATGCAGCGTCGAGCAACTGCGCCGCATCCCGCCGGAACTCTGAGCCGTCGGGCCGCCGAAGGATGGACTTCACAGACATCGAGGAATGGGACGTCCGTGCGCTGACGACGATCTCGACGGAACTGACCAGCGAGTTGACCACCGCCGCCCAGGTCGCCGACGAACTCGAGAAGATCTCCGGCCTGCCGGGCTGGCATTCACCGGCTGCAGACGCCGCCCGGAACCGGATCAAGACCGCGCGCGGCAACGTACTCGACGACACCGCGGTCCTCGGCGCCGTCCAGCAACTCGCCGAGGAAACCGCGACCGCGGTCGCCACGCTGCAAACCCGGTTGGCCGAGCTGCGCGCGCTGGTCCGCGCCCAGAACGGCCACCTCAGTCTCGCGTCGGACGGCACGGTGACCGTCTCCGGTACCCGCGAGGAGGTGGAGGACCTCAAACAGCTGGCCGACGACATCGAGACCCGCGCCAAGGCCTTGATCCGCCAGGCCGAAGACATCGACAGCGATGCCGCCGAAGTGTTCGGGCACATCATCAAGGGTGACGTCAGGGCAAACGGCGCCACCGACGCCGCAAGCGCCTTCGCGGCCGGTGAGCAGCAATCCGGGCTGTCCGCGCCCTACCCGCCCACCGGCCCCGGCACCGAACCCAAGGACTCCACCGCGTGGTGGAACGCGCTCTCACCCGAAGAGCAGCAGAAGGTGATCGTCGAGCATCCGGATTGGATCAACAACAACGAAGGCATCCCCGCCGCGATCCGCAATCCGATCAACCTCGCGCTGCTCGACGAGGCCATCGCCGAGGAGGCGCCACGGGTGCCTGCCAGCGCCGCGGAGCTCGCCCCGTTCCATCCCGGGCTCACGCCAGGACAACTCGACAAGCTCTTCAGTGAGCGAACCCAGCGGCTACGCGAGCTGCAGGGCGTCCGGAATGCCATGTTGCTCAACCCCGACGAACCGACGTTAGGCTATGACCCCGACAAGTTCCTGATGAACTTCAACCCCACCGATCAGGAGGTCAACGCCGCCATTGCATTCGGGAACCCCGACGAGGCGCAGTATGTCACCGTCACCACCCCGGGCATGAACACTCACGGCGACAGCATGCCCGGCATGGTCGGCGAAGCCAAAGCGCTGCGCCAGGAGATCCAGAACCAACTGGAGGCACAGGGTGTGGTGGACCCGAAGGTGTCGTCGATCGCCTGGTTCGGCTACGACCCGCCCGACGTCGACAAGACCGTGCTCGGCGCGATCCCGGAGAACCGAGCCAACGCTGGAGCGGTCGACCTGGCCAACTTCTACCGCGGGATCAACGCCACCAACATCCACGGCGCCGACGTCGAACTGTCCGCGTTCGGTCACTCCTACGGCTCGACCACGACCGCACAGGCCCTCAACGAGCTCGGCGAGATGGGCGTCGTCGACAACGCGGCCTTCTACGGCTCCCCCGGATTGGGCTGGTCCAACGAGAAACTGCTGGGGTTCATCCCTACACCGATCATGGACGAATCCGACCTGTTCCTGGAGCAGGGCCATGGATTTGTCATGTCCGCGCCCAACGATCCGGTCTCGGAGGGCTACGGGCCAGGAAACCTCGTCCCGTCGCTGGCCGATTTCGGTGGGCACGGCCCCAACACCAATACGTTGCCGCTGGAGCAGCTGAGTTCCCAGGCCGCCACCACCCCCGACGGAGTGGTCCGCCCCGGCGCATCCGGGCATTCGGAGTACCCCCGAACCACCGACGTGCGAGACCCCGACGGCAGCACCGGGCCGGGGCTGCGCACCCCCGGCTACAACCTGGCCATCATCGGCGCCGGACTGGCCGACGACCCGAAAGGACTGCTGATCCGTGAGTAAACGTCGCCGGCTGCTCGCCGCGCTGCTGTGTGCCGCCGTCGTCAGCGGTTGCCAGCTCGGGTCTCCCCCAGCCGAATCCGAATCGCCGTTCACCCCTCAGGAGACACCGGCCATGGACATCGACCAACTCCCCACCCTCAAAGACACGATCCCGCCGCTGCTCGACCTGATCGACACCGTCCGGCGCGAAATCACCCGACTGGTCCCCGCCGCAACCCCCTGGCGCTGGTCCGGCGAATTCTCGACCAACGGGTGCGTGACGGACGGGGTGGACCTCGACTTTCCGAGTCTGATGGTGTCGCACGCGCTCACCGAGGCCGAATGGGCGCAGGTCCTGCCCGCGGTCACCCGGCTGACCGCCGACGCCGACCTCACCGGCACCGGCCAGGGCCCGGCCCACAAGCCCGGCAACTACGACGTCAGCTTCGCCGGCAAGGACGGACGTAACCTGCGGCTGTTGTCCCGCAACGCGACCGTGATCAGCGTCCACGTCGGGTGCCGGCGCGCCGGTGACGGCCTCTGGGTCGACGGCCGCGTCCCGATGCCGCCGGACCCGCAGCCGTGAACCTCACAGCGCCCTCAGTTGGTTAGCTGCCAACTCCGCCGGGTCGACTTCCGGGCCCGCCAGCAGCCACCGTCCACACCAATTCTGTTCCGCCAGCGCGGCGTAGAGCCGGCCGGTTCGGCGCTGCAGACCACCATCGCGTTCGTAGGCGTCGCGGGGTCGGTCGGCCTCGGTGCTGGCGCGGTGCTCGGCGCGTTGGGCGGCCAACTCGGTGGGGACGGCCAGCAGCACCTGCCAGTCCGGTTTGGGCAACTCCAGCCGACCGAACTCGAGTTCCTCGACCCAGCGCACCACCTCGCCATCGGCGCCCTGATGCAGCCGCGCGGCGCTGTAGGCGGCGTTGGAGGCGACGTAGCGGTCCAGGATGACGACGTCGTAATCGCTGTTGGCGCGCTCGATCTCCTCGCGGGCGCCAGCACGGTCCAGCGCGAACAGCACCGCCATTGCATAGACCGATTCGGCCAGGTCACCGTGGTTGCCGTGCAGCGCTTCCGCAGCCAGGTCAGCGTGGATCGAGCGCTGGTAGCGCGGGAAGGCCAGGGTGGTCACCGACTTGCCGGCCGACTCGAACGCGGCGCGCAGGCCTTCGGTCAGGGTGCGTTTGCCGGCTCCGTCCAGGCCTTCGATGACGATCAGCACGCGGTGAGCGTACGGCAGTTGCGGTCGCTGGCGTGCCCGACGGCGGCGTGCCCGACGGTCGGGTGCCCGGCGCACGGTTCACCGGGCCACCCGCCGCCGGGGGTCAGGTCGGGACCAGCCGCACGACGACGTCGTCGCCTTCGAAGGTGACCCGGTCGTTCGGTCCCTCGCCGTAGAAGCTGTAGGACCCGCTATCGGCATCGCTGAGCATCTTGACCTCGCGCACCTGCAGCCACCGGTGCCCCACCGGATCTTCGATGACGTCGCCCTTGCCGATCTGCGTGGGTGCCACGCGCTCTGTGGTCATGGTTACGAGTACCCGTTTCTACGCGGCTTTGGTCAAGGTCGTCGGTGCCGGCGTGCGCGCCACCTTCCGGATCAACTTGCGGGTCGCTTGCTCCAAGATGCGCTGCGCGGTGGCCGGGTGCCGGGTGCGTTGCGCACGTTCGACTGCGGCCGCGATGGTGTTGCCCTGCTGGTAGCCGGTCACCACTCGGGGGTCGACGTAGGAGCCGCGCGCGACCGCGGGTGTGTTGCCCAGCTTTTCGGCCACCGCTTTCATCACCGTGGCCGAGGCTTTCTTGGCGGCGCGTTGCGAGGTGGCGGGTTCGGCCAGCGCGAACGCCTCGGCGGCCAGGACCGTACCGTGCCAGGTGCGCAGGTCCTTGACGCTGTAGTCGTCGCCGACCATCTCCTTGAACCGGGCGTTCAGATCGTCGGCGCGCACTTCGACGAGTTCAGATCCGTTGCGGCAGACCAGTAATCGTTCTGCCTTGCGTCCTCTGCGCAAGGCTTTCACTGCTCTGAGCACCTGCGGGTCCTCGATCTCAAGGGTGCGTCGGACCCCGCTCTTGGCTGGATAGTCGAACACCACGCAGTCGCGTCGGATCTCAATGTGTTCACAACGCAGGGTGGCCAGGCCGTAGGACTCGTGTTCTTCGGCGTACTGTTCGCCGCCGGAGCGGAAATAGCCGCGGTCGACCAGATGTAGGGCGAGAGCCAGCACGCGGTCCTTGGTGAGGCCGCGGCCGGCCAGGTCCTGGGCGATCTGCGCGCGCCATTCCGGGAGGTGGCGGGACAGTTCGAGGACCCGGTCGAACTTCTCCTCGGCCCGCTCGTCCTGCCATGCCTGGTGGTAGAGGTATTGGCGGCGGCCGGCGACGTCGGTGCCCACAGCCTGGATGTGCCCATTGGGGTGCGGACAGATCCAGACATTCTTCCAAGCCGGTGGGATGACCAGTTCTTTGATGCGCGCCAAGGTGGCCGGGTCCTTCACCGGTTTGCCGTCCGGACCGCGGTAGGAGAAGCCGGTGCCCCGACGCCGGCGCGTGAGGCCGGGGCCGTCGAGCACGCTGCGCCGTAAACGCATTGGACCTCCATCGCCTGGCAGTTGCTCTGACATACCCGCGTTGGAGCCGAATCATGCGTCCTCGGGGCGCGACGATGGGCGCCTCCCGGACCCGCGCGTCGCTGGGCTGGGTCCCGCACGTCGCGGGGCTGGGCCCCGCCCGCCCGTCCGGCGGGCGCGTCCCTTGCGCCCCTTTAGTCCCTCGCGTCTTGCAGGTCCCTCATGTCCCGTGCGCCCCCAGGTCCTGTGCGTCCCTCAGGTCCCGCGCGTCCCTCACCTCCTGTGAATCTTCACGTTCCACGCGCCCCTCCCGTCCCGTCCTCCCTCCCGTCCCGCACGTCCCTCCCGTCCCGCGCCGGAAGCACATATAGACCTGTCTCAGCTCTGAGCGACAATTCAGCGACTTTTCCGCCCGCAGCGACAAAATGGCAGCGACCCTATGGCCCGGCGTTTCGCAGATGCGCCGGCCGGCTCTTCCACGTCGCGGGCCGGCGCCCAAATAGCGTCGCGGGCCGACGCCCAAATAGCGTCGCGGACGGACGCGCCGAATAGCGTCGCGGGCCGGCGCGCCCCACAGTGCCGAGACCCTGCCGAGCACCGTTTGGCCAGCCAATATGCGGGGAAATCAACGCCTCGCCCCCGTCCCCTGATCGCCTGGAGCACGAAATACTGGATATAGGTTCGATTTTCGAGCCCGAAGTGGCACTGTCCGAATCGATCCTGCGCGGCACGGTCATGTTCTTCGTGCTGCTGATCCTGATTCGCATTGTGGGACAACGGGAATCAGGCGGACTGGGCCTGACCGACGTGTTGATCATCGTGCTCGTCGCCGAGGCCGCGGCCCCGGGTCTGCACCCGATCGAGGCCACGCTGACCGACAGCGTCGTCGTCGTGGTCACCATCTTGACCTGGAGCGTGGTCGTGGATGCGCTGTCTTACCGGTTTCCACGATTTGCGGTCCTGGCCAAGGCCCGTCCCCGATCGCTCATCGTCGACGGCAGGCTCAACCGGCGCGAAATGCGACGGGAATGCATGTCACGCGACGAGTTGGATTCGCAGCTGCGGCTGCACGGTGTCGAGGACATCGCGCAGGTGCGGCGGGCCTACCTCGAACCCAACGGGATGGTCAGCGTGCTCAGGTTCGATCACGCCGAGAACGGGCCCGTCGACAAACCCGAAGCGCTTTGATTCGCGCTGGCCTCCAGTTTTGTCGGTCGCGGTGCAAACCGTTTGTCGCTCATGGTGAGAAAGTCGCTGAGTTGTCGCTCAGAGCTGAGACACGTGTATATGTGCTTCCCGCGCGGCGCGGGACGGCCGCGGATTCGCGTGATGACGGCGGCGGATTCGCGTGATGACGGTGGCGGATTCGCGTGACGCGGACGCGGGACGCGACGGCGACGGCGGCGCCTGACGGCCGCCGATTCGCGGACGCGGCACGGGGCGGGACGGCGGCGGATTCGCGTGATGACGGTGGCGGATTCGCGTGACGCGGACGCGGGACGGGACGGCGGCGCCTGACGGCCGCCGATTCGCGGACGCGGCACGGGACGGGACGGGACAGCGACGGGTTCGACCCACCGGTCCGAGAGTCAGCGCCCAAGTTTCCATCCGGTGATCCGCAGGTACGGATCGGCGCCGTGGTTGTAATCAGCCTGGGCGGTCTCGACCTGCGCGAGATCGGTGTCCACTTCCCCGACGGTGTCGGCAAGGTCGACCGGCTCGGGCAGCGATCGGTACTTCGCGCGCGGGTCTTCGGCACTCACGCAACGAGTTTAAGCACACCAACGACAGGACCCACGCAGCGATTTCGCCGCGTGGGTCCTGATCGAAACAAGACTCAGTACCGGTAGTGCTCCGGCTTGTACGGGCCCTCGACGTCGACGTTGATGTACTCGGCCTGCTCCTTGGTGAGCTTGGTCAGCGTGCCGCCGAGCGCCTCGACGTGAATCCGCGCGACCTTCTCGTCGAGATGCTTGGCCAACCGGTAGACCGCGTTGTCGTACTCGTCGTTCTTGGTCCACAGCTCGATCTGCGCGATCACCTGGTTCGAGAAGCTGTTGCTCATCACGAACGACGGGTGCCCGGTGGCATTGCCCAGATTGAGCAGACGCCCCTCGGAAAGCACGATGATCGACTTGCCGCTATCGAAGGTCCACTGGTCGACCTGCGGCTTGATGTTCAGCCGCACAGCACCGGAGCGCTCCAGCGCAGCCATGTCGATCTCGTTGTCGAAGTGGCCGATGTTGCCGAGGATGGCCTGGTCCTTCATCGCCTTCATGTGATCGAGGGTGATGATGTCCTTGTTGCCGGTCGCGGTCACCACGATGTCGGCGACACCGATGCCCTCCTCGACCGTCACCACGTCGAAGCCGTCCATCAGCGCCTGCAGCGCGTTGATCGGGTCGATCTCGGTCACGGCCACCCGAGCACCCTGACCGGCCAGCGACTCCGCGCAACCCTTACCGACGTCGCCGTAGCCGCAGATCAGCACCTTCTTGCCGCCGATCAGCACGTCGGTGCCGCGGTTGATGCCGTCGATCAGCGAGTGCCGGGTGCCGTACTTGTTGTCGAACTTGCTCTTGGTCACCGAGTCGTTGACGTTGATCGCCGGGAACGGCAACTCGCCGGCGGCCTCGAACTGGTAGAGCCGCAGCACACCGGTGGTGGTCTCCTCGGTGACGCCCCGGACCGACTCGGCGATCTTGGTCCACTTCTCCTTGTCGGTCTCGAAGCGCTCCCGCAGTACCGACAGGAAAACCTTCCACTCGGCCGGGTCGTCGTCCTCGGCGGGCGGCACCACGCCGGCCTTCTCGTACTGGGCACCGCGCAACACCATCATGGTGGCGTCGCCGCCGTCGTCCAAAATCATGTTGGCCGGCTCATCCGGCCAGGTCAGCATCTGTTCGGCGGCCCACCAGTAGTCCTCGAGCGTCTCGCCCTTCCAGGCGAACACCGGCACACCCTTGGGCTCCTCGACGGTGCCGTGCGGCCCGACGACCACCGCCGCGGCCG
This sequence comes from Mycobacterium sp. NGS45, assembly GCF_059812645.1. Classification (NCBI taxonomy): domain Bacteria; kingdom Bacillati; phylum Actinomycetota; class Actinomycetes; order Mycobacteriales; family Mycobacteriaceae; genus Mycobacterium; species Mycobacterium sp. NGS45. The sequence goes on from NZ_JCALDB010000007.1 coordinate 99,468, forward strand.
CATGGTCCTGGGTGGAGAAGATGTTGCAGGAGGCCCAGCGCACCTCGGCGCCGAGGTCCACCAACGTCTCGATCAGCACTGCGGTCTGCACGGTCATGTGCAGCGACCCGGAGATACGCGCACCCTTGAGCGGGGCCACGTCGGCATACTCACGGCGCAGCGCCATCAGACCGGGCATCTCATGCTCGGCCAGGCGGATCTCGTTGCGGCCGAACTCGGCGAGCGACAGGTCGGCGACCTTGTAGTCGATGCCGTTGCTGGTGTCGACGGTCAGCGTCATGCGGAACCTCTTCCAATTGCTTAGGTTGGTGACACGGTAGACCGCGGTCCCCGGCGTGCGTCGCAGTGGGTCTCGACGACCCGCGCGCACCGCTCAGTCGGTCTGGATCACACCGTACCGTTCGGCGTAGGGCGTCATGAGTCTTGCCAAGTCAGCGGCCACATCATGGTTGGCTTCCGGCGGCATCGACACGTAGCTCATCGCCAACCGCACGATGGCGCGGGCCAGCACACCGGCGTCGTCCTCGGTGGCCTGGATCCAACTGGACCGCAGCACCTCGGTCAGCTTGGCCGAAGCCCGAGTGATGATCGGGGCGCTGTCGGTGGTGATCAGTTGCAGCAGGTCAGGCTTGGCCGCGCCGGTCAGCAGCGAGATCACCAGCGGATCGGAAGCCGAATCGATGAAGAAGGCGCGAAAGCCCTCCAGGAACGCCGCATGCATCTGCCCGACGTTGTTGTCGATCGCGTTGCCGACGGCGTCGACCAGGCGGTCGGCCAGCCGCAGCGCATAGCCCTGCGCCAGCCCCTGCCGGGAGCCGAACTCGTTGTAGATGGTCTGCCGGCTGATGCCGGCAGACTTGGCGACGTCGGCGAGCGTGACCGCCGACCAGTCCTTGGTCAGCAGCAGATCGCGCATGGCGTCGAGCACCATGTCACGCAACAAACCCCGCGACGCCTCGGCGTAGGGCACGCGGACCGCACGGCCCGGGGATTGTCGTTGACTCACACGCGCGACATTAGTCGCTTGGCTGATCAGTACGTGGTTCACCCGCGGGCATTACGTCCGGGCGATTTCGATCATCTCGAAGTCGGCCTTCTCCGCACCGCAGTCCGGGCAGCTCCAGTCCTCGGGGATGTCGGCCCAGCGAGTCCCGGGTGCGATGCCGTCCTCCGGCCAGCCCTTGGCCTCGTCGTACTCGAAACCACATTGCATGCAGCGAAACAGCTTGTAATCCATGGCTTTCCTTCCTAAATCTCTGCTCAGAAGCCACTTCTCGACACTGGCTTCCCGGCAAGCGCAGCTACACCGGCTCGAAATCCAACTTCTCGCGTACCGCGCAATCCGGGCAGCACCAGTCGTCGGGCACGTCGGCCCAGCGCGTTCCAGCTGGAAAACCTTCCCGCGGTGCGCCTTTGGCCTCGTCGTACTCGTATCCGCAACCGGGGCAACGGTAGCTGCTCATCGCGCGTCACCCTCCTCGGCGCCATACTGGGCGAGCACCTTGGCGCGCAGCCGCGGGGCGATGTTGACCCGGGTGATGTCGCCGTCGTAGTGCTCGAGCACCCGGTGGTCCATCATCTTGCGCCACAGCGGCGTGATGTAGGTCAACCCGATCAGCGACGCGTACCCGCTGGGCAGGTTCGGTGCGCCGTCCATGCTGCGCAGCGTCTGGTAGCGCCGGGTCGGGTTGGCGTGGTGATCACTGTGCCGCTGCAGGTGATACAGGAACAAGTTGGTCACGATGTGATCGGAGTTCCAGCTGTGCTCGGGGGTGCACCGCTCATAGCGACCGCTGGCGGTCTTCTGCCGCAGCAGCCCGTAGTGCTCGAGGTAGTTGACCGACTCGAGCAGGCTGAACCCGAAGATCGCCGAGATCAGGATGAACGGAATCAGCGCCCAGCCGAAGACCGCGATCAGCACGCCGTAGAGCACCACCGACATCGCCCAGGCGTTGAGCACGTCGTTGGACGGATGCCACACCGGCTTGCCGGCCCGCTCCAGCCGCTTGGCCTCCAGCTCCCAGGCCGACTTCAGGCTGCCGAACACGCTGCGCGGCAAGAACTCCCAGAACGACTCTCCGAACCGCGCCGACGCCGGGTCCTCCGGGGTGGCGACGCGGACGTGGTGGCCGCGGTTGTGCTCGATGTAGAAGTGCCCGTAGCAGGTCTGCGCCAACGTGATCTTGGACAGCCAGCGCTCTACCGAGTCCTTCTTGTGGCCCAACTCGTGGGCGGTGTTGATGCCGACGCCGCCGAGCACGCCGACGCTGAGCGCCAGACCGATCTTGGTGGGCCAGTTCAGCCCGCCGTCGAAGCCCAGCCAGGACAGGTCGCTGGCGGTGAACAGGTAGGCGCCGATGATCACGCTGGCGTACTGGAACGGGATGTAAGCGTACGTGCAGTACCGGTAGTACTTGTCGTTCTCCAGTCGCTCCATCACCTCATTGGGCGGGTTCTGCCCGTCCGGGCCGAACTTCAGATCCAGGATCGGCAGCAGCACGAACAGCAGGATCGGGCCGATCCAGAACGGCACCTGCGCGGCGATCCCCCAGCCGGCCTGATTGAGCGCCCACACCAGCGGCAGCATCACGAACAAAGCCGTCGGCGCGATCAGGCCGAGCAGCCACAGATAGCGCTTCTTGTCGCGCCACTGCAGGGCGGTGGATTCGGGGTGCAGTGCGGTCACGTCGCAACCTCCTGTGAGAGCCATCACGTCTTTGCCTGGACTCTACGCGATTATTTGTCGGCCGTCTAGACATTAGAAGCTTATTTGTAAACCGTCAGCAGCCTGGCGGTGTTACCAGAACTGGTCCAATGCCTGCTCGCCTAAGCGCGCACCGCAGCTGCTAGGCGACGGGTCCGATCGAGGCCCGCTGCCGCTCCCCCTGCAACGAATGCTGCCGGCCGTATACGAAGTAGATCAGCACACCGATGACCATCCACGCCACGAAGCGCACCCAGGTCCAGGCCGTCAGGTTCAGCATCAGCCACACGCACGCCACGATCGAGGCGATCGGCAGCAGCGGTACCCACGGCACCCGGAACCCGCGCCGCAGATCCGGGCGGGTACGGCGCAACACCAGCACACCCGCGGATACCAGGATGAACGCGAACAACGTGCCGACGTTCACCATCTCCTCGAGTTTGTGGATCGGGAAGATCGACGCCGACACCGCGATCAGCGCCGCCACCAGCACCGTGACCCGCACCGGCGTGCCGCGCGAGCTGGTCTTGGCCAGCTGCCGCGGCAGCAACCCGTCGCGGGCCATCGCGAACAACACCCGAGACTGGCCCAGCATCAACACCATCACCACCGTGGTCAACCCGGCCAGCGCGCCGATCGAGATCAACGACGCGGCCCAGTCGATACCGTTGCTGGCAAACGCGGTGGCCAAGGTGGCCTGCCTGCCGTCGGGACCGGTGCGCAGCTCGGTGTAGGACACCATGCCCGACAGCACGATCGACACCGCGACGTAGAGCACCGTGACGATGGCCAGCGACGCCAGGATGCCCTTGGCCACGTCGCGCTGCGGGTTGCGGGTCTCCTCGGCCGTGGTGGCCACCACGTCGAAACCGATGAACGCGAAGAACACGATCGAAGCGCCGGCCAGCAGCCCGTACAGCCCGTAGTGACTGCTCTCCGCACCGGTCATCAGCGAGAACACCGACTGGTCCATCCCGGTGCCGCCGGCCTGCTCACCACGCTCGGCCGGCGGGATGAACGGCGTGTAGTTGGCAACCTTGATGTAGAACGCGCCGAGGATCACCACGAACAGCACCACCGCGACCTTGATCGCGGTGATGACCAGCGACACCCGGGAGGACAGCTTGGTGCCCAACGCCAGTGAGGTCGCGACGGCAAGCACGATCAGCAAAGCGCCCCAGTCCAATTGGATGCCGCCGCCAAGATCGACCACGCCGCCGGAAAAACCGAACACCTGACCCAGATACGCCGACCAGCCCTTGGCCACCACGGCCGCACCGATCGAGAACTCCAGGATCAGGTCCCAGCCGATGATCCAGGCGACGAACTCACCGAAGGTCGCATACGCGAACGTGTACGCACTGCCCGCCACCGGCACCGTCGAGGCGAACTCGGCGTAACAGAGTGCGGCCAGACCGCAGGTGACCGCCGCGATGAGGAACGACACCGAAATCGCCGGGCCGGTGATGTTTCCTGCGGTACTGGCGGTGACGGTGAAGATACCCGCGCCCACCACCACCGATACGCCGAAAATGGTGAGATCGCGCCAGGTGAGATCTTTGCGGAGCCGGGTCCCGGGCTCGTCGGTATCGGCAATCGACTGCTCGACCGTCTTGGTGCGCAAACGCGACGACACGATACGACTCCTCGCAGGACGCTAACGCTTTGGGAAATTTAGCCATACCCTGACTACATAATGAGCCGGACTGATCAACTCAGCGCCCATCGGCGCGCCGCCATTATCGGAGGAAGTGTCGCCGGGCTGTGCGCGGCGCGCGTGCTGGCGGACCACTTCGAAGAGGTCACGCTGGTCGAGCGCGACGATCTGCCGGAGCAACCGGTCAACCGCAACGCCGTCCCGCAGGGTCAACACGTGCACCTGCTGATGGCCCGCGGCGCCGAGGAACTCGAGCGACTGTTCCCCGGCCTGCTCGACGACATGTCCCTGCACGGCGTACCGGTGCTGGCCGATCAGCCCAGCGGAATCCACTTCGCGGTCGGCGGCCATGAACTCGGCATCGCCCAGGCCCGGTCCTGCCGGTTCACCGCCTACCTGCCCAGTCGCGGTCAACTGGAGTGGCAGCTGCGCAACCGGGTGCGCGCACTGCCCGGAGTCCAGATCCTCAAGGACATCGTCACCGAACCCCGCTACGACGCCGACGCGCGCGCCGTGACGGGTCTGCGCCTGGCCGACGGCGACGACATCGTCGCCGATCTGGTGGTCGACGCCTCCGGTCGCGGCAGCCGGTTGCCGAACTGGCTGCCGCAGTGGGGTTTCGATCCGCCCCGCGAAGACACCCTCAAGGTCGGCGTCACCTACGCCTCACACCGGGTCCGGATCCCCGACGGTTTGATCACCGAGAAGATGGTCTTGGCCAGCGCATCCAACGGCAGCCGGCTCGGCATGGGCATGCTCTTCCACGAGGACGGCATCTGGACGGTGACCTGCTACGCGGTGGCAAAGCACGATCCGCCAACCGATTTCGCCACCATGTGCACGCTCAGCGAGGACATCCTGCCGCCGCACGTGGCCGCAGCGCTGCGCGCCGGTGAACCGGTCGGCGAGATGAAGTTCCACCGCTACCCGACCAGCAAGTGGCGCCGCTACGACAAGCTGACCCGGATGCCGGACGGCATCATGGCCTTCGGCGACGCCGTCGCCAGCATGAACCCAACCTTCGGGCAGGGCGTTACGATGACCGCCCTGCAGGCCCGCAACCTGCGTACTGTCATGGCCAAGGGTCTGCATGACGTGACCGGCCGGTTCGCCCGCAGCACGGCGCGCAGCACCTTCCCGGTCTGGACCATGAACACCATCGCCGACCTCGAGGCGCACGGCGCCGAGGGTGACCGACGCTGGTGGTACGGACCGATGTACGGCTTGTTCGACCAGTTCCTCGGTGCGGCCGAATCCGATCCCGTTCTGGCCGAATGGTTCCTGCGTCGCACCAGCCTGCTCGACGGTCTGTACCTGGCCCCCTCGCCGCGACTGATCGGCCGTGCGATGCGCGACAACGTGCGGTCGTGGTGGGCAAGTCGAAGCCAGGCCCAGCAGACGACGCCGGAACCGCCGGTCGTGGCCGCCGAGGGCTAGACCCCGCCCAAACCCGCCCACCGCATGGGCGGACATCGCGTCAGCGCAATGCCAGTCCTGCTGACGGGCAAGTCAATTCGTTTCTCGAAAGGCTCGACGTTTCCTGAAAGCTCGTAGTGACGGTTCCGGCTACGGTGTTGCACGCACTTTGGTCATCCACCCAAGGGCAATTTCGGCTGTCGGGAAGGCAGGAAAATGAGAGCGTTGATCGCAGGGCTGGCGACGGTCGCCGGTCTGATGCTGAGTACCGCGGGTGTCGCCGTCGCCGACGACGTCGTCGTGTATGACGGCGAGACCGGAATCCCGTGGAGCTGGCCGACCGAGGCTGCGTGCATCTCAGACGGTCCGGACATGCACTTGGACAACGTGGGCGAGGACAACTTCTACCGGTACTGGTACTGCCTCCAGCACGACGATGGCCTGTGGTACCTGCACAACAGCGACCAGCCGACCCACGAGGAATGACCCGACCGACCGCTCGGATTGCGACCGGCATGGCAGCACCGACGAACCGAGCCGGAGTCGTAGAAACAACGTGCCGCGGCTGAGTGGCGAGAGGCAAGTGATGCATAGATTCGTGACGGTTCTCCTCGGAATCGCAGCGCTCGCGTTGATGTCGGCATGCGGTTCCGGATCCACAGCCGAAGGTCCGCATGATTCGACCAAACCGGGCGCCGCGCCGAATCTGGCCACGAACGCGCAGTATTGTGCCCAGAACCGCGACCCGAAGTGCGCAAAGGGCAGTTATCACGGCACCCACGTCCTCATCGCGCCCGCCGGCGGCTACTGGGATGCCGACGGCCGGCCCGTCAACGGCGGGCCGATCGGAGCTAACGGGTCCACCAGCAACAACCGCACCCAGGAGTACTGCGCACGCAACCAGGATCCCGGCTGCCCGATGGGCAGCTATGTTGCCCCCAACGCCATCCGGAATCCTGATGGCAGCCCCACCTACGTCGTCTGCGAAGGCACTATCTGCACCAACCCCAACCACGGGGGAGCAGATCCGGCGGGCTTCTGGGATGCCAACGGCAACCCGATCGACGGCGGACCGATGGGCGCTGACGGGTCCACCAGCAACAACCGCACCCAGGAGTACTGCGCACGCAACCAGGATCCCGGCTGCCCGGTCGGCAGTTACGTCGCCCCCAACGCGATGAGGAACCCAGACGGAAGTCCCGGCTACGTCGTTTGCGAAGGCACTATCTGCACCAACCCCAACCACGGGGCAGCCGATCCAGCGAGCGGCGTCGACACCGGTGCGCCCAACGACGAGTCCGCAAATGACACGCCCGCGCCCGAGACCGATCCTGGTGAGAGTTTTCCGGACGATGCGCAGACACCGGAATCACCAGCGCTCCCCGAACAGTCAGATGATGGTGATACCTGGGACCCGGGACCGATAGACGACCCGGAAGACCAGCCCAGTGTCGACGAACCGTGACCAAGGGATTTGATGCGCCCGGCTTCCCGGCGCCGATGCCTGTGAAGCCCCGCCGACGGATACTGCGTCGCCTCGTGCTCACTGGAGCTGGCCTCGCGACAGTGCTCGCGGTGGCATTCGTCGCATTGGTGTTCTGGCCGAATCCCACTGTGCCGGCTGATCAGCCGAACATGTCGCCCGTGATGACCGGAACGGACAACGACTGGTTGTCCTTCGATGACTTCGTTCCCGGTACGGCCATCGCTGCCGACGGCTCCGACGACGACGAGTACGAGTGCACGCTGGGGTTCCTCGGGCGTAATGATTCAGATGCGGCGATCGGATTCACCGCCGGCCACTGTGACCGTCCGGGCGACGGTTCACCACGCTTCACCCGAAGTTCCGATGAGGACAACCCCGTGGAACTCGGCCGTTTCACCACGGTCCAGACCGCCCTCACGCCGGACAAAGTCGTGCAGACCGGCTCGGACGGCTGGTCTGACTTCGCAGTGATCGAAATCGACCCGGCGCTGGCTCAGTCGGTGGAAGGAAACGCCAGGATCGCTGGGGTGTATCGGGTGACCAAGGTGCTCGATCACGAGTATCTGCTAAACAACAACGTGACGCTGTGCAAGTTCGGATTCGTCAGCGGCGAGACTTGCGGCAAGGTGACCGGACACGACCACCTCACGGTGGAAGCCGAACTGTATTCCGCCTCAGGGGATTCTGGCTCACCCGCGTACGTGAAGCTCGGCAACGACGAAGTCGCCGCCGTCGGAATCTTGCGGGGTTCCCCAGAAGGAGAAGACAACTACACCGAGTTCTCCCTGCTCGCGCCGATACTCGAAGCGACGGGCTCATCCATGTTCTGTGACGATCCGACTTGCCACGGAACCTGATGACGCGCGGGTAGACACCAGTACACCGGCAGGCACACCCAGAGCACAGCGTGTTTCTCAGCCTGGTCAGGTCACGTCCTCGTAGCAGTGCTGTACCCGACGTCCTGGCGATAGGATGTCCCCGTGTTAGCTGAGCACGCCGGTGGACCAGCTGCTGCCGACCGGAAACGCCCGACCGCAGCGGTTCAATCGCCAGCGCCCGGGAACGACATGCGCCTGAGCCTGGGCTCTGCGAAGACCGGGATCGACGTTCGATTCATCAGCCAAGCGATCGCTGGAACGGTCGACTGGTCTGTCTTTGGGCCAGAGCATGAAGTGCGTGTGTGGCGGCGCGGCAGCGCGAACTCCAAGGAGGTCGTGTTCGACCGCGGTCCCAACGGTCGCATTGATCCGCGCGTGAGCAACGTGTGGGTGATCCCCGCCGGATCTCGGTCAGCTGCGCAGGCCCGGGACGCGGCCTGCGAGTTCGCTCAGTTGACGTTGCCTCCAGCGTTGATCGGGGCCACCGCCCTGCGCCCGGTCGCCGGCCGACGAGACCCACTGCTGCTGAACATGATCGAGCGTGTCGCCGGCACCGCCGGCCGAACCGACGTCGTGTCGCGGCTGTTAAGGGAGACACTGACCGACGCCCTACGCCTGCACATACTCGACCTTTACGGTGCGGAGCCGACGCGACGCCAACCCGGTCGGGTTTTCGATCTGGCTGCGCAGCAACGACTGCTCGACTTCCTCCGCGACGGCCTTGACCACGAGATCGATCTGCCCACGCTGGCTGGAATCGCCGGTATGCCGGTGGCCGGGTTCCGTCGCGCGTTCGCGCGGACATTCAACACAACGCCCTACCAGTACGTGCTGGACCTGCGCATCGAGAAGGCCAAGACGATGCTGTCTACCACGACCATGACGATCACCGAAATCAGTGCAGTATCTGGGTTTTCCAGTCCGAGCCACTTCGCTACGACCTTCAAGCAACGTGTGGGGATCACACCCACGGCGTACCGCAACGAGCTTTGACTCCCGGCCCAAACCCAACCCGACCGGCTGGACCAACTCATCGGTGGGGGCGAGGCTACACCCCGACGGTGGCCCGGAACAATTTCGACGGTTTCGACGCGATCAACCGGATTGGCCCGTCGTCGGCGGAAACCCAAGCCGCCGAGCCACGCTCGAGTCGCAGCTCACTGGTCTTGGCGATCACGTCCACCGAACCCTGCGCGCAGATCAGCACCTGCGGCCCGTCGTGCAGGCACGGCGCGTCGACCTCATGGCCCAGGTCGGCGCCTTCCAAGGTCAGCACCGACACCGCGAACTCGGCAGCCGGCGTGACGTAGATCCGTTCGATGCCGTCCTGCTCGACCCGCGGTTGCAGATCCGCCGGTGCGGCCGCGGTGAAGTTGAGCACCCGCAGCAACTCCGGCACGTCGACGTGCTTGGGCGTCAATCCACCGCGTAATACGTTGTCGGAGTTGGCCATCACCTCCACACCCATGCCGTGCAGATAGCTGTGCAGGTTGCCGGCTGGCAGGTAGATCGCCTGCCCGGCTTGCAGTTCGATCCGGTTGAGTAGCAAGGCTGCCAGCACACCGGCGTCACCGGGGTAACGCTCCCCCAGCTCGAGCACGGTGCGGGCTTCGGCGTCGAACTCGTCGGCGCCGGAACGCAGGTAGTTGATCGCGCCTTCGAGCACGGCCGGCACCAGGATGTCCAGATCCGGCTGCGGCAATGTGATCCAGGTGGTGAACAGGGCCCGCAGACCATCGGCGTCGGGCTGTTCGGCCAGCAGCGCCACGTACGGATCCAGATCGGACACATGCAGCGCGCGAAGGAGCTCCACCGTCTTGTCCACCGGCCGGAACCCGGCCAGGGCGTGGAACGGTTCCAGCGCCACCAGGATCTCGGGCTTGTGGCTGCGGTCCTTGTAGTTGCGTTCCGGTGAGGTCAACGCGATGCCCATCCGGTCTTCGTAGTCGTAACCCTCGGCGGCTTGCGCCGCACTAGGGTGGGCCTGCAACGACAACGGTTCATCGGCGGCGAGCACCTTGACCAAGAATGGCAGCGTGTCACCGAAGCGGCCGCGCACCGTGGCTCCGAGCTGGCCTTCCGGGTCCGCCTTCACCAGGTCCAGCAGCGAGCGCTCGCCCTCGATGGCCTGGACGAACGCGGGGTCGGCGGGATGAGCGCCCAACCACAGCTCTGCCTCGGGATGATCGGCGGGGACGGCCCGGCCGGTGAAGTCGGCGATCGCCGTCCTCGAACCCCAGGCGTAGGTGCGAATCGCACCACGCAGCAGTTCCACCAACTCTCCTGTCCTCCCCTAACCCCGCATCAACCGCAAGTACGCGGCAGCCATCTCGAGCCGAACCGCCAGCGTGGCCAACTGCTGCTCCGGGCGAACCGCGATGTGGTTTGCCACCGGCTCCGCGCTCGTGCGCTTGGCGTCGGTTTCGGTGCCCGAACTGTCGGGCACGTCGTCGGCGCCGATCACTTCAACCCCGGTGATACCCCCGACCCGGGCCGTCAACACACTACGTTCGGCCGTCAACGCCAGCGCGATCACCCGCAGCCGATCCGGCAGCGGACCGTCGATCTGCTCATCGTGAAACAGTGAGTCCACTGACCCGCTTTGCGCCGAACTGAATCCGGCTTGCACCGCCAAGACGGCGTCTGCCAAACCGGCGGCCGCGACGGTCAGACCCGCGATCCGCAGCAGGACCGTCACCGCATGGCGGGCCAGCGCGACGGTGGCGGTGTTGTCGCCGCACAACGCCACCCGACTGCCCGACATCCGGTCGGCGAGTTGCTTGGCCGGGTTGGTGAACACCTCGCGCGCGGCACTGTTGCGCAATGCCTCGGCGTCCAAGGCATCAGCCAATTGGAAGAGGTCGGCCGGGCAGGCCGGGTCGACGGCGTGCACCACCGCCAAACCGACCGCCAACTGGCGGCACAACCCGAACGCGTCGGGCACCGGCAACCGCGGATCCAGTATGGCGGCGCGGCCGGCGGTCGCGTCGCGCAGCGGCCCTTCATAGGGCGCCGATACCACCACCGGCGCGCCGCGGCGCGCGCCGGTGGCCGCCGCGGTCACCAACGCCGGATCACCCGGGTCGTCGCCGGCGACCACCAAGACATCAAGGGGGCCAATCCAATTCGGCACCTGCGGGCTGAGCACGACCGGCGCCGACGCCGTCGGCCCGAACAGCGCAGCGAACAACTCGCCGGCCGATTCGGCGGTGCCGCGACCGGCCACCCAGATGATCGAACGCGGCCGCAACCCGTCCAGCGCCCCCAGCACACCTTCGTCCACCGCGGAAGCAGTGGCCCGCACCTGCGCACCGGCCATCGACGCCGCACGCAGCAGACCTTCGCGGTCGGCCCCGATCAGTGCGTCGGTGTCATCGAGATCGATGACGGAGCGCAGCGTACTCACGGAACCGCCGCCTGAGCGTCGAGCACCTCCGAGACCTGCGTGACGACGGCGTCGACCTCGTCGATCGCCCGCGCTTCGACGTTCAGCCGCAGCAGCGGCTCGGTGTTGGAGCTGCGCAGGTTGAACCAGACGCCGTCACCCAGGTCGGCCGTCACACCGTCCAGGTGGTCCAGCGAGTGGATTCGGGTGCCGAACGACTTCAGCACGGCCTCAACGCAACTCGGCGCGTCCGCAACCGTGAAGTTGATCTCGCCGGAGGATTCGTAGCGTTGATAGTCCGCGGTCAGATCCGACAGCGAACGCCCCGTGGTTCCCAGCGCAGCGAGTACGTGCAGGGCGGCCAGCATGCCCGAGTCGGCCCCCCAGAAGTCGCGGAAGTAGTAGTGCGCCGAGTGCTCACCGCCGAAGATCGCGCCGGTATCGGCCATCAGCGCCTTGATGTAGGAGTGCCCGACGCGGGAGCGCACCGGGGTGCCGCCGCGCTCGATAACCAACTCCGGCACCGCGTGCGAGGTGATCAGGTTGTGGATCACGGTGGCGCCGGGTTCCCGGCTGATCTCGCGGGCGGCCACCAGCGCGGTCACCGCTGACGGCGACACCGGGCGGCCCCGCTCGTCGACCACGAAACAACGGTCGGCGTCCCCGTCGAAGGCCAAACCGATGTCGGCCTTGGTCTCCAGCACGAACTTCTGCAGATCCACCAGGTTGGCCGGCTCCAGCGGATTGGCCTCGTGGTTGGGGAAGCTGCCGTCGAGCTCGAAGAACAGCGGCAGCAAGGTCAACGCATCGATCGAGCCCAGCACGGCCGGCGCGGTGTGCCCGGCCATCCCGTTGCCGGCGTCGACGGCCACCCGCAGCGGACGCAGCTTCTCGACGTCGACCAGCGAGCGCAGGAATTGCCCGTAGTCGGCGAGCACGTCGCGGTCACTGGACGTACCGGGCGCACCGTCGTAAGCCGGGACCCCGGCGATCACCTGATCGCGGATGGTGGCCAGACCGGTGTCGCGGCCGACCGGTTTGGCCCCGGCCTTGCACAGCTTGATCCCGTTGTATGCGGCCGGATTATGGCTCGCGGTGAACATCGCGCCGGGGCAGTCCAACAGGCCGGAGGCGAAGTAGAGCTGGTCGGTGGAGGCCAGCCCGATCCGCACCACGTCGAGGCCCTGGGCCCGCACGCCGTCGGCGAAGGCCGCGGCCAGCCCGGGCGAGCTATCCCGCATGTCGTGGCCGATCACCACCTGCGTGGCGTCCGGGCGGACCAGCTGTGCGAACGCTGCGCCGACGGCAGCGACGAAGGCTTCGTCCAGCTGCTCACCCACCAGGCCGCGGACGTCGTATGCCTTGATGACGGCGTCCACCGCCGCAGCGGCGAAGCCGGTTGAACTCGACATACGGAGGACTCCCTGACGGATCGGATCGGTCCCCGTCAGCCTAGCTGTTAACCCCCACCCAATTGGCACCGCTGGTAGCCATCCGAGGGGGCCGGGCCGCGTCGGTTCAGTCGGTGGGATCGGGCAGGACCCGCAGGTGGCCACGCCGGCGGCCGGTTCCCGACGGACGCTGCGCGGGCGGCGCCATCACGCTTGCCGTCCCGCCGGTTCCGCCGCGCACGACGGACTGGTTGGTGGTCGGATCGCTGAAGCTGCCGGCCTGGGTGGCTGCCGCAGATGCGGTGTTCCGGCCCTCGCGGACGGCGTCGGCCAGAGCGACCAGGTCGTCGTCGTCGGGATGGCTGGGCAGTGGGCCGGCGTGCCGGACCAGCTCCCAGCCGCGGGGCGCGGTGATCCGACCTGCGTGCGATACGCACAGATCCCAGGAGTGCGGCTCAGCCACGGTGGCCAGCGGCCCGACGACGGCGGTGGAATCCGAGTAGACGAAGGTCAGCGTCGCCACCGCGTAATGAGGGCAGCCTGGCCGGCAGCAGCGACGGGGAACGTTCACGCAGCGAGGTTATCGTGCAGGGTCGTTCCCCGGGAGGCTGACACGCGCAGATGGCGCCCCAGGACCGAACCGTTACCTCGTCGTGAAGAACAGTAACGTTATTCGTGGGGCAGGTGGGGCAGCCGACTACTGCTGCCGGCACCGCGGCTCTCGTCCCACCGGCGGTCCCCGAGCTCGCGTTCACACCGCGGCTGTGGCCCCACCGACTACCATCTGCGCGATGTCTCCTTCGCGCAGTTCCCATGGCCGATCGGTGGGCCGGTCCGCCGGCCGACGCGGCCGGGAATGGCGCGGGCCGCTGCTGCCGCCGACGGTGCCGGGCTGGCGCAGTCGGGCCGAGCGCTTCGACATGGCTGTGCTGGAGGCCTACGAGCCGATCGAACGGCAATGGCGCGACCGGCTCACCGGCCTCGACGTGGCCGTCGACGAAATTCCCCGCATCTCACCGCGCGATCCGGAGAACGTGTCCTTCCCGCCGGAAGTGATCGCCGACGGCCCGATCGCGCTGGCCCGGCTGATCCCGGCCGGGGTGGACGTGCGCGGAAATTCGACACGAGCTCGAATCGTGTTGTTCCGCAAGCCGATCGAACGCCGCGCCAAGGACACTTTGGAACTCGGTGATCTGTTGCATGACATCCTGGTCGCGCAGGTGGCGACCCATCTGGGTGTCGAACCGTCGGTCATCGACCCGAGCATCGACGACGACTGAGGCCTACGGCGGCCGCCGACATTGGCTGCCGACGGCAGGCAGCCAGCATTTCTCCGGAAATGCAATCACATGGGTCCCAATGGGCACTTTGGACCCACCAATAATCACAATGACCACATTTGCCCCAGATATCCCTGCCGGAAATTGCACCTACATGCATTTCCGAGTCCGGCAATTGCCCGAGCTGCACACTGACCGCGGACGCTGCCTCCCCCACCAACGCAAGCGTGCACCTACATGTACTTGCTGCCGCCAGATGCAGATACATGTAGGTGCACGCTCGCACCCCGGGGAAGAACAGTTAGATGATGCCGCGCTTGAGCCGACGACGCTCCCGCTCGGACAGTCCACCCCAGATGCCGAAGCGCTCGTCGTTGGCCAACGCATACTCCAGGCACGCGTCCTTCACCTCGCACCCGAGGCAAATCCGTTTGGCCTCACGGGTAGAGCCGCCCTTTTCCGGGAAGAACGCCTCGGGATCGGTCTGCGCGCACAGTGCGCGTTCCTGCCATTGATCGTCGACCGGTTCGGCTTCGGATTCGAACGCATCTGGCACCAGACTCAAGTGTGGTCTGCCAGTGATCCCCCCGACAACCGGCGCGATGTTGGTGTGCGGTCCGCTCCCGATGGCTCCGTAAAACTGCTCAAAGGTCATTTCCCGCCTCCTCACCTTGTCTCGTATTCCGTTAATGTCGCCCACTATTTCGTGCGTGGCCATCCCGATTCGAACAAGTGATCGAATCTCGGTCCGCGACACCGGATCCGGCCGGCGCACCCGGGAAATGACACTGTTGTGATTAGACACGGGTTAGCTGTCGGGGTCAAGCCGCAGGGCGGGAATTCATACCATTTCGTTGTGACATTCTGGCGCGTCGTCACCTCGGCGTGTCGTGTGAGTAATCGCACTGAGATTTTCGAGTGTCGATTCGGTCATCGCCGCGTTCACACAGCGCCTGCCCAGCTACCGGCCTCAAACCGGCAACGCCTAGTCTCGATCACCGTGAAGATCACTGTACTGGTTGGTGGAGTGGGCGGGGCCCGCTTCTTGTTGGGCGTACAGCAATTTTTGGGCCTGGGGCAGTTTGCCGGGTCCGGTTTGGTGGCGCCCGACGAGCACCAACTCAACGCCGTGGTCAACGTCGGCGACGACGCCTGGATGCATGGGCTGCGGATCTGCCCGGACTTGGACACCTGCATGTACACCCTAGGCGGTGGTATCGATCCCGAACGCGGCTGGGGGCACCGCAACGAAACCTGGAACGCCAAGGAGGAACTCGCGGCCTACGGTGTACAGCCGGACTGGTTCGGCCTGGGCGACCGCGACCTGGCCACCCATCTCGTGCGTAGTCAGATGCTGCGCGCCGGCTACCCGCTCACCCAGGTCACCGAGGCGCTGTGCGCACGCTGGCAGCCCGGCGCACGCCTGCTTCCCGCGTCCGACGACCGTTGCGAAACCCACGTCGTGATCACCGACCCGGAAACCGGCGATCGTCGCGCCATCCACTTCCAGGAGTGGTGGGTTCGCTACCGCGCGCAGGTGCCCACCCACAGCTTCGCGTTCGTCGGTGCGGAAAAGGCCGCCGCGGCAACCGAGGTCACCGAGGCCATCGCCGAGGCCGACGTCGTCTTCCTGGCGCCATCGAACCCGGTGGTCAGCATCGGCGCGATCCTGGCCATCCCCGGCGTCCGCGGCGCGCTGCGCTCCACACCCGCTCCGGTCGTCGGTTACTCCCCGATCATCTCCGGAAAGCCACTGCGCGGCATGGCCGATGAATGCCTGTCGGTGATCGGCGTGGAGTCCACCTCGCAGGCCGTCGGTGAGCACTACGGTCCCCGCGCCGGCACCGGTCTGCTCGACGCCTGGCTGATCGCCGAGACCGATGATGCCAAGATCGACGGCGTCAAGGTGGCTGCGATCCCGCTGCTGATGAGCGACCCGTCGGCCACCGCGCAGATGGTGCACGCCGGACTCGAACTGGTGGGTGCGCGGGCATGACCGAACACGGCGCCGGCAGCGTCATCGACATCCTGCCCATTCCGGGACTTCCCGAGTTCCGCCCGGGCGACAACCTCGCCGAGGCGATCGCCACGGCCGCGCCCTGGCTGCGCGACGGCGACGTGGTCGTGGTCACCAGCAAAGTGGTCTCCAAGTGCGAGGGCCGCATGGTGGAGGCACCGTCGGACCCCGAGCAGCGAGACGCGCTGCGCCGCAGGTTGATCGACGAGGAGGCGGTGCGGGTACTGGCCCGCAAGGGTCGTACCCTGATCACCGAGAACGCCTACGGTCTGGTGCAGGCCGCTGCCGGCGTGGACGGCTCCAATGTCGACAGCGGCGAATTGGCCTTGCTACCACTGGATCCCGATGCCAGTGCCGCCACGCTGCGGTCCGGCCTGGACAACCAGCTCGGCATCACGGTCGCGGTGGTGATCACCGACACCATGGGCCGAGCCTGGCGCAACGGGCAGACCGATGTCGCGATCGGCTCGGCCGGCCTGCCGGTGCTGCACGGTTACGCCGGGTCGGCCGACGTGCACGGCAACGAACTGGTGGTCACCGAGATCGCGGTGGCCGACGAGGTCGCAGCCGCCGCTGATCTGGTCAAGGGCAAGTTGACCGGCATCCCGGTTGCGGTGGTGCGCGGCCTGCGTTTCGATGACGACGGGTCCACCGGACATGACCTGGTGCGCTCCGGCACCGATGACCTGTTCTGGCTCGGCACCGCCGAAGCGATCGAGTTGGGCCGCCGGCAGGCATTATTGCTGCGCCGCTCGGTGCGACAGTTCGCCGCCGATCCGGTCGAGCCGGAGTTGATCGAATCGGCGGTGGCAGAGGCCCTCACCGCACCCGCCCCGCATCACACCCGGCCGGTGCGCTTCGTCTGGCTGCGCGACCCGCAGCGGCGGGTGGCGTTGCTGGACGCGATGAAGTCCGCGTGGCGCGCCGATCTCGCCGGGGACGGCAAGTCTGCCGCGGCGATCGAACGTCGCGTCAGCCGCGGCCAGATCCTCTACGACGCGCCCGAAGTGGTGATCCCGTTCATGGTGCCCGACGGCGCCCACCACTATCCGGATGCGGCCCGCACCCAGGCCGAGCACACCATGTTCACCGTGGCGGTCGGCGCCGCCGTGCAGGGGCTGCTGGTCGCGTTGGCCGTGCGCGAGGTCGGCAGCTGCTGGATCGGCTCGACCATCTTCGCCGCCGACCTGGTGCGCACCGAGCTGGATCTGCCAGACGATTGGGAACCCCTGGGTGCGATCGCCATTGGCTATCCCGCGGAACCGTCCGGCCCGCGCGAGGCAGTCGACGTCGACGGATTGCTGGTACAGCGATGAGCTTGCATGACTCGGTGGTGGCCAGGTTGTCGGAGTGGACCACCGACGACCCGGGGCAGGATGCGCTGCGGCACGCCGTGCTGGCCTTCGTGCTGGCCCGCCCCGATGCCTGCGAGCGAGCTTGCGTGCCGGGACACATCACCGCTTCGGTGGCCGTGCTCGACGCCGCCGGCGAGAACGTGTTGTTGACCCTGCATCCGCGGTTGGGCCGCTGGGTGCAACTCGGCGGGCATTGCGAGCCCGAGGACGTCGACATCCGCGCGGCCGCGCTCCGGGAAGGCACCGAGGAGTCCGGGATCAACGGGTTGGTATTGCAGCCCGAACTGGTGGCCCTGCACGTCCATCCGGTGACCTGCTCGCTGGGTGTGCCGACCCGGCATCTGGACCTGCAGTTCGCCGCGCGGGCAGCCAAGGATGCGGTGATCGCGGTCAGCGACGAATCGTTGGATCTGGCCTGGTGGCCGGTGGACGCGTTGCCGCCCGATGCCGACCCCGCCTTGCGCCACCTGGTCAGCCAAAGCGTTCAGTTAGAACCACCAACTGCATTCACTTAGAAGCTAGGTACGCAAAAACAGCCAGAACACCTACCTACGTACTAACTGAACGCGGGTGTGCTACCCCACCTGCGTTCACATAGAACCCAGGTACGTCAAGACAGCCAGAACGCCTACCTACGCGCTAACTCAACGCGGCTGTGCTACCCCACCTGCGTTCACATAGAAGCTAGGTACGTCAAGACAGCCAGAACGCCTACCTACGCGCTAACTCAACGCGGCTGTGGATGGCTGATCACACGAACGCCACTCCTCTGCCACTCTCCGACTCATGGAGTCGATCTTCAACGGCAGCAAGGCATTGCGTTCCGGCGCGGTCACACGGCACGGCTTGCGCGCTGAGCATCTGCGGCTGTTTCCTGACATCTACGCGCGCAAGGACGCACCGCTCACACTGTGGGACCGCATCGTCGGGGCATGGCTGTGGTCCAAGGGACAGGGTGTCGTGTCAGGTCTGGCGGCTGCCGCGCTGCACGGCCACAAATGGGTCGACGACGACTGCGTGATCGCGCTGAACTACTCGAACAACCGGACGCCGCCCGGCGTGGTCGCTCGGCAAGACACGCTCCTGGCCGACGAGATCACCTCCATCAACGGCATCCCGGTCACCACGGTGGAACGCACCGCGTTCGACTTCGCCCGGCTCGCACCGGTGTGGACGGCGATCAAGCACTTGGATGCTCTCGCCAACGCCACGCATTTCAAGGTCGAGGATGTCCTGGCCATTGCCGAGCGTCACCCCCATGTCCGCGGGCTTCGGCGCATTCCCGATGTGTTGAGCCTCGTGGACTCCGGAGCAGAATCGCTGAAGGAAACCGACCTGCGTCTGGTGCTGATCAACGGCGGGTTTGCCCCACCGAGGACCCAGATCCCGATCCCGCGGCCGGACGGTCGTTTCTACTTCCTCGACATGGGTTGGGAGGATGAGCTCGCCGCAGCCGAGTACGACGGTCAACAGCATCGCGAAGACTCAGAACAGTACCGTAACGACATCATCCGCTCTGAATTCATCGAGCATTTGGGGTGGCAACGCACCCGGGTGGTCGCCGGCGACCGCAACCCGGACATCTTGGCCCGGGTCGCAAGAACTCGCGCGCCTCGGGTAGCCGAACCCGGTGTGCTGGTGAGGAAATTCGGGCCTAAAATACTCTTCAGACGCGACGCGGCCCCAAGCTCATTCAGTTAGACGCTACGTAGGTCAAAACGCCGTTTTCGCCTACGCCAGCTCTAACTCAACGCAAAGGGTTAGACGTCGCTCAACGCAAAGGGGTAGACGTCGCTCAACGCGAAAGATTAGACGTCGCTGGAGTACCGGATTCCGCAGTCCGGCAAGGTAACCCCCGGCCACACCCGCGCACCGCGCAGCAGTTCGCAGCGGGCACCGATATCAGCGCCGTCGCCGATCACACCGTCGCGGATCAACGCCCGCGGGCCGACCCGGGTACCGAAGCCGATGATCGAGCGTTCGATCACCGAACCGGCCTCGACCCGCGCGCCTTCGAAGATCACTGCACCGTCGAGGCGCACACCCGGACCGATCTCAGCGCCCCGGCCCACCACGGTTCCGCCGACCAGCACCGCGCCGGGTGCCACCGACGCCGAATCGTGCACCAGCGACTCGCCACGATGCCCGCCCAACGCCGGCGACGGCGCAATGCCGCGCACCAGATCCGCCGAGCCTCGCACGAAGTCCTCCGGGGTCCCCATGTCGCGCCAGTAGGTCGAGTCGACGAAACCGCACACCTTGACACCGTCGGACAGCAAGGCCGGGAACACTTCTCGCTCCACCGATACCTCACGCCCCACCGGGATCCGGTCGATCACAGACCGGTCAAACACATAACAGCCGGCGTTGATCTGATCGGTCGGCGGGTCCTGGGTCTTCTCCAGGAACGCCGTCACCCGTCCGCTCTCATCGGTCGGAACACACCCGAACGCCCGCGGATCGGCCACCCGAGTCAAGTGCAAAGTCAGCCCGGCGCCGGTCGAAGAATGCGCATTCAGGAGATCGGTCAGGGAAGCACCGGACAGCACGTCGCCGTTGAACACCATCACGGTGTCGTTCCGCAACAATGAAGCCACGTTCGCGATACCGCCACCGGTGCCCAGCGGTTCGGATTCGAAGACGTACTCGATCTCGAGACCCAGCTTGGACCCGTCGCCGAACTCGGCCTCGAACACCGACGCTTTATACGACGTCCCCAGCACCACATGCTCGATACCGGCCGCGGCGATCCGCGACAGCAGATGCGTCAGGAACGGCAGGCCGGCGGTCGGCAACATCGGCTTGGGCAGCCCCAGGGTCAGCGGCCGCAGCCGAGTGCCCTTACCGCCGACCAGGACGACGGCGTCGACCTTCTTCGGATCTGTCATCGCTGTTCCCTTCTCGCCGCCCGACGCGCACGACGGCTCAACGCCTTGTCGCCACCGCCATCAGTTGCCCGACGCGCACTGCGAACAACCAGGCGTGATCGTACGACCAGCGCGCCCCGCATGGCCCAGCGCAGCGGCGCTCGGCTCCAGCCGGTGTGCCGGTCCGACAGGTAGGTCCAGGTGCTGCGGTGATGGGCAGCCAGATTCGCCGCCGGGTCCCGGCCGGTGGAATGTCCCTTGTCGTGCAGCACCTCGGCCGACGGCGCATACACGTTCAGCCAGCCGCCGCGGCCGAACCGGTCGCCCAGATCGACGTCTTCCATGTACATGAAATACCGCTCATCGAAACCGCCGACCGCGTCGAAAGCCTTGCGTCGCACCAGAAGACATGCCCCGGACAGCCAGCCCACCGGCCGTTCGCTGGGTTCGGCGCGGTCCTGGCGGTAGGCCGCGGTCCACGGGTTGCGCTTCCAGAACGGCCCGACGACGGCGTGCATGCCGCCGCGGATGACGCTCGGCAGGTGCCGCGCCGACGGGTAGACCGCGCCGTCCGGGTCGCGGATCAGCGGGCCCACTGCCGCGGCCTGTGGCCAGCGCGCGGCGACCTCGAGCAGCGCGTCGATGCTGCCCGGCGACCACACCACGTCCGGGTTGGAGATCACCACGAACTCACTGTCCGGCAGCGAGGACACCGCCCGGTTCACCGCGGTGCCGTAGCCCAGGTTGCCGCCGGTGGACAAGAGCTGAGCGTCGTGGCGCCGCACCGCGGCCTCGGGCGCACCGTCGGTGGAGCCGTTGTCGGCGATCGTGACCCGCAGCGGCCGGTCGGTGGCCACGGTCAGCGACGACAAGAACCGCTCCAGGTGTTCACCCGGTGAATAGGTCACCGTCACCACGGGCAGTTCGTCGCTCATCCGCTAGAGGTTAGCCGCCAATTGGGCGTGGTCTGGCTCACGGTCTGCCCTCCCCTCCGCATTGAGCCCCCACCTCCCGCATTGAGATAGCCCCACCTTTGCGTTCACATAGCGCTGAGGTAGGCATTCCAGGCGAAAACCCGTACCTAGCCTCTAAGTGAACGTGTTCTAGTGCTCGCCCCTAAGTGAACGTGTTCTAGTGCTCGCCTCTACGTGAACGTGTTCTAATGCCCGCCCCTAAGTGACGTGTTCCAATGCCGCATCAACCGCCGCACGCCAGTCCCGCAACGGGGTCAACCCGGCCGCAGCAGACTCCACCGACCCCAGCGCCGAGTACGACGGGCGAGGCGCCGGTCGCGGATTCACCGCACTGGACACCGGCCGCACCAGCGCAGGATCGGCCCCGCACGCCGTGTACACCGCCACGGCCTGGTCATACCGGCTGCCTGCCCCGGCATTGGCCGCATGCAGCACCGACGCCCGGACGCCCGATGAAATGATCTGCAACAACGCCGCCACCAGGTCCGCCGAGTAGGTAGGCGAGCCCGCCTGGTCGTCCACCACGTCCACGGCCTCGCCGGCCAAAGCCCGCCGGGCCATCACCGCGACGAAGTCCGACCCCACCCCGGTGTACACCCAGGACGTGCGCACCACCACGGCCGACGGCAACACCCCCAGCACCGCGTTCTCGCCGGCCAGCTTGGACGCCCCGTACACGCTCAGCGGTGCGGTCGGGTCCGACGGCTCATACGGCCGCCCAGGAGCCGAAGCCCCACCAAAGACGTAGTCGGTAGAGATATGGATCAGCCGCGCCCCCGCCGCACAGCACGCGGTGGCCACAGCCCCAGCACCGACGGCATTGACGGCAAACGCGCGGTCCCGGTCCCCCTCGGCAGCGTCGACATTCGTGTAGGCCGCGCAGTTGACGACGACGTCGTCGTCGCGCAGCGCGGGAGCGCCACCCGAGGTGATGTCCCACTCCGAGGAGCCCAGCGCCAACACCTGATGGCCCGCCGCCCCCGCAGCGGTTGCCAAAGCACGACCTACCTGACCGGCCCCGCCGGTGATGACGATCCGCCCAGACACGCCGTCGAGTCTGGCACGCCGAGGCGGGCTACCCCGATCCGGGCGCGCGCGCCAGTAGCCTGAGGCAATGCCATTTCGGGTGAGCCGCGTCGTCTCCACCGTGATCGCGGTCTCGATCGTGCTGGTCACCGGGGTGGCCTGGAGCAAGATCCGCTCGTTCGAAGGCGGCATCAACCACATCAGCACGGCCGCGCTCGGCGGTGGCGGCGAAGACGGCGCGATCGACATCCTGCTGGTCGGCGTGGACAGCCGGACCGACGCGCACGGCAACCCGCTCAGCCAGGAGGAACTGCAAACCCTGCGGGTCGGCGACGACGAGTCCACCAACACCGACACCATCATCTTGATCCGCATCCCCAACAACGGGAAGTCGGCGACCGCGATCTCCATCCCGCGCGACACCTACGTCGAACTGCCCGACGACGAGGGCAAGATGAAGATCAACGGCGTCTACGGCGATGCCCGGTTGAGCACCATGAAGCAGCTCATCGAAGAGGACGGCATGGACCCGGCCGAAGGTGAGAAGCGCGGCGCCGAAGCCGGCCGGGAAGCCCTGATCAAGACCGTCGCCAAACTGACCGGCGTCACCGTCGACCACTACGCCGAGATCGGCCTGCTCGGCTTCGCGCTGATCACCGACGCCCTCGACGGCGTCGACGTGTGCCTCAAAGAGGATGTCTACGAACCTCTTTCGGGCGCGGATTTCGCCGCCGGCTGGCAGACCCTGGACGGCGCGCAAGCCCTGAGCTTCGTAAGGCAACGCCACGACCTGCCGCGCGGCGACCTGGACCGGGTGGTGCGTCAGCAGGTCGTGATGGCCAACCTGGCGCACAAGGTGATCTCCGGTAAGACGCTGTCCAGCCCGACGCGGCTGAACCGGCTCGAGGAGGCCGTGCAGCGTTCGGTGGTGCTCTCCGACGGCTGGGACATCATGAATTTCATCGACCAGCTGCAGAAGCTGGCCGCCGGCTCCGTCGCGTTCGCCACCATCCCGGTGCTCGACGAGGCCGGCTGGAGCGACGACGGCATGCAGTCGGTGGTGCGCATCGACGACGACCAGGTCAAGGACTGGGTGACCAGCCTGCTGCACGACCAGGAGGAAGGCAAGACCGAGGAGATCGCCTACAACCCGTCGGACACCACGGTCGACGTGTATAACGCCTCCGAGGTCAACGGTCTGGCCGCCGCGGTGTCACAAGCGTTGAGCGGCAAGGGATTCCTCGCCGGTCATGTCGCCAACTACGAGAGCGGGCAGGTGTCGGAATCCAAGGTGCTGGCCGCCTCGGCCGAGGACCGCGGCGCCACCCGGGTGGCCGAGGATCTCGGTGGCCTGCCGGTGGAAGCCGACTCCACCGTCCCGGAAGGCACCGTGCACGTGGTGCTCGCCGACGACTACACCGGCCCCGGCTCGGGCCTGGAAGATTTCCCGGAGTACACCGGCAGCGACCTGTCCAGCACCGCCGCGCTCGACATCACCAGTCCCCCGCCGCCGTCGCCGATCATCACGGCCGGCTCCGATGACCCCAAGTGCGTCAACTGACCTGAACCTCCAGCGCCGAACGCAACAGGCCACAATGGTGCGATGGCCACGCTGACAGGCGAACTGCTCGACCCGCTGCTGCGCGACAACCCCGCCGGCCCGCGCATCACCTTCTACGACGACGGCACCGGCGAACGCGTCGAGCTGTCCACCGCCACCCTGGCCAACTGGGCGGCCAAGACCGCCAACCTGCTGCGCGACGAGCTGGGCGCCGGCCCCGGCACCCGTGTGGTGGTGTTGCTGCCCGAGCACTGGCAGACCTTGGCGGTGCTGCTCGGCATCTGGTGGATCGGCGCCGAAGCGCTGCTCGACGGCGAGGGGGACGTCGCGTTGTGCACCCAGGAGCGGCTCGACGACGCCGACGCTGCCGTCGGGATGGGTGAGATCGCCGCGCTGTCGCTGGACGCGTTCGGCCGCGGCCTCGACGAATTACCGGTCGGCATCACCGATTACGCCACCGCGGTGCGCGCCCAGGGCGACCAGATCGTCCCGGAACGCTCCCCCGGCCCGGCGCTGCACGGCCGCTCGGTGGCCCAGGTGCTCGACGACGCCCGTGCGGCCGCTCGAGACCAGGGCATCGACGCAACCGATCGGGTGCTGTCGTCGCGCAGCTGGGCCGGCGCCGACGACGTCGTCACCAATTTGGTCTCGGTGCTGGCGGTCGGCGCCTCGCTGGTGCAGGTGGTCAATCCGGATCCGGCGGCGCGCGAGCGGCGCATCCAGACCGAGAAGGTCACCAAGACGCTGGATTGACCTCGGCGCGCGAGCCGCCCTACCGCCCACGGCCGGCCGGTCGACGCTAGGGTTCGCCTGTGAGCATCGAAGAACGCCCGCCACTGAAGGCCGGCTGGCTGCGTGAACTGGCCGGCAAAGACTGGCCGCGCATCGACGTGGTCGCCGACACCGGTTCCACCAACGCCGATCTGCTGGCCCGCGCCGCGGCCGGGCAGTCGATCGCCGGGCATGCGCTGCTGGCCGAGCAGCAGAGTTCCGGACGCGGCCGGCACGGGCGCAGTTGGGCCACCCCGGCGCGCGCGCAAATTGCACTGTCGGTCGGGGTCGACGTCAACGGGGTGCAGCCGGACGCCTGGGGTTGGCTGCCGCTGCTGACCGGAGTCGCGGTCGCCGACGCCATCAACGAGATCACCGGTGTGCAGCCGGGTTTGAAGTGGCCCAACGATGTCGAGGTCGACGGCGGCAAGCTGGCCGGCATCCTGGCCGAGGTGGCCGCACCGCAGTCGGTGATCGTGATCGGCTTGGGGGTGAACGTGTCGCTGACCGCCGAGGAGGCCCCGGTGGACACCGCGACCTCGCTGAGCATGCTCGGCCACCGGAATGTGGATCGGACGGTGTTGGCCGCCAAGATCCTCGACAACCTCGCCGAGCGCATCGAGAACTGGCGCGAAAACGGTGGCGCGGACCAAAGACTGCGCGAGGACTACCGCCGCCTGAGCGTGACCCTGGGCGCGCAGGTGCGCGCGCAGCTACCGGGTGGGCAGGAGTTGACCGGCACCGCAGCCGTCATCGACCAGTTGGGCCGGCTGGTCATCGACGACGGCACCGACAGGCACACGGTGGCCGCCGGCGACATCACCCACCTGCGCAAGCAGCAGTAGCTCAGCGCAGCAGTGCGCGGCTCATCACCACGCGCTGAATCTGGTTGGTGCCCTCGTAGATCTGGGTGATCTTGGCGTCGCGCATCATCCGCTCCACCGGGAAGTCGACGGTGTAGCCGGCCCCGCCGAACAGCTGCACGGCGTCGGTGGTGACCTCCATGGCCACATCCGAGGCCAGGCACTTCGAGGCCGCGGAAATGAAGCCCAGGTTGCCTTCACCGCGTTCGGCGCGCGCAGCCGCGGTGTAGACCATCAGCCGCGCGCTTTCGACCTTCATCGCCATGTCGGCAAGCATGAACTGCACGGCCTGGAAGTCGCTGATGGACTTGCCGAATTGCTTGCGGTCCTTGGTGTATTCGATGGCCGCGTCCAAGGCGCCCTGCGCGATGCCGACGGCCTGCGCACCGATGGTCGGGCGAGTGTGATCCAGGGTCGCCAGCGCGGTCTTGAAGCCGGTGCCCGGGTCGCCGATGATCCGGTCCCCCGGGATCCGGCAGTTCTCGAAGTACAACTCGGTGGTCGGTGAGCCCTTGATGCCCAGCTTGCGTTCCTTGGGCCCGATGGTGAAGCCCTCGTCGTCGACGTGCACCATGAACGCCGAGATGCCGTTGGCGCCCTTGTCCGGATCGGTCACCGCCATCACGGTGTACCAGGAAGACTTGCCGCCGTTGGTGATCCAGCACTTGGTGCCATTCAGGATCCAGTCCTCGCCGTCGGCCTTGGCCCGGGTCCGCATCGCGGCAGCATCGGAGCCGGCTTCCCGCTCGGACAGCGCGTAGGAGGCCATCGCGGTGCCGTCGGCGATCTCGGGCAGCACCTTGGCCTTGAGTTCATCCGAGCCGCGCAGGATCAGGCCCATGGTGCCGAGCTTGTTGACCGCCGGGATCAGCGACGCCGACGCGTCGACCCGGGCGACCTCTTCGATCACGATGCAAGCGGCCACCGAGTCCGCACCCTGGCCTCCGTAGGACTCGGGCACGTGCACGGCGTTGAAGCCCGACGCGTTGAGCGCATCGAGGGCTTCCTGCGGGAAGCGGGCGTTCTCGTCGACGTCGGCGGCGTGCGGAGCGATTTCCTTCTCGGCGAGCGCGCGGATGGCGGCCCGCAGTTCCTGATGCTCGTCGGGCAACTGGAACAGATCGAACGACGGGTTTCCTGCCCAACTGGCCATGGTGACGCCTCCTCAAGCTACTCGTCGGTAACTTTACTCGAGAGCCCTGACCGAAACGAAATCCTGGCGCTCGCCGACTCGATGAACCCAGCGTAGGTCGCGGGCAAACAGGCAGGACAGCATCTCGACGATTCGCTGCTGAGCAGCGGGACTCGCTCGGGTCTACTCCCCCAGCAGCTTCTCGCGCAGCGCCGCGTCCTTCTCCAGCACCATCTCTGCCAGGTCCGCCTGGTACTGCACCATCTTGGTGCGCAGTGCCTCGTCGGTGGCCCCGAGGATCCGCACCGCCAGCAACCCGGCGTTGCGGGCCCCGCCGATGGACACCGTGGCGACCGGCACGCCGGCCGGCATCTGCACGATCGACAACAGCGAATCCATGCCGTCGAGCCGGGCCAGCGGCACCGGAACGCCGATCACCGGCAGCGGGGTGGCCGAGGCCACCATGCCGGGCAGGTGCGCGGCCCCGCCGGCACCGGCGATGATCACCTCGATGCCGCGGTCGGCGGCGCTCTGCGCGTAGTCGAGCATCCGGGCCGGGGTGCGGTGCGCGGAGACCACGCCGACCTCGAACGGGACCTCGAACTCAGCCAACGCGGTGGCGGCATCGGCCATCACCGACCAGTCGCTGTCGCTGCCCATGATCAGGCCCACCCGGGGTTTACTCATCGATACCGGTCCCATGCTCGTTCCAGTTGTCGGTCCACTGCGCGTGCGACAACCAGTGTGCCGCCCGCTGCGCACGCTCCCGCACGCTGGTCAGGTCCTCCCCGGCGGCGACGACGTTGACGTGCCCCAGCTTGCGGCCGGGGCGCTCGCCCTTGCCGTACAGGTGCACCTTGGCCTCGGGCAGCCGGGCGAACAGGTGGTGCACCCGCTCGTCGACGCTCATCGCCGGGATTTCCGGGGCACCCAGCACGTTGGCCATCACGGTCAGCGGCGCGGTCGGCGCCGGTGAACCCAGCGGATAGTCCAGGACCGCGCGCAGGTGCTGCTCGAACTGGCTGGTGACCGCGCCGTCCATGGTCCAGTGCCCGGAGTTGTGCGGACGCATCGCCAGTTCGTTGACCAGGATCTTCCCGTCGTGGGTTTCGAACAGTTCCACCGCCAGCACCCCCACCACGCCCAGTTCGTCGGCCAGCCGCAGCGCCAGCTGCTGGGCGCTGGCCGCGAGTTCGTCGGAGAGCTCCTGGGCGGGGGCTATCACCTCGACGCAGATGCCTTGCCGCTGCACGGTTTCCACCACCGGCCAGGCCGCGCCCTGCCCGAACGCTGAACGGGCCACCAACGCGGAAAGCTCGCGGCGCATCGGCACCCGGTCCTCGATCAGGATCGGAACGCCGTCGTCGAGGTACCTGGCGGCTGCGTCGCGGGCCGCCTCGGCGTCGTCGACGATCACCACGCCGCGCCCGTCGTAGCCGCCGCGGATGGTCTTGATCACCGCCGGACCGCCGGCCGCGCGGGCGAACTCCTCGGCGTGGTCGGCGGTGTGCACCTCGGCGAACCGCGGCACCGGCGCCCCCAGCGCCGAGAGTCGCTGCCGCATCACCAGCTTGTCCTGGGCGTGCACCAGGGCCTGCGGCGGCGGCGCGACGGTCACGCCGGCGGCCACCAGCTTCTCCAGGTGCTCGGTGGGCACGTGCTCGTGGTCGAAGGTCAGCACGGTGGCACCCTCGGCGACCCGGCACAGTGCGTCGTAGTCGGTGTGCGAACCCAGCACGATGTCGGGGCTGACCTGGGCGGCCGGGTCGGCTGGGTCGACGGCCAGCACGCGCAGGGTCTGGCCCAGCGCGATGGCGGCCTGATGGGTCATCCGGGCCAGTTGGCCGCCGCCGACCATAGCCACGACGGGTACGGCCGCCGAGGAACGTGTTGCAGGGGGAATCGGCACGCTGACCATGGTGGCATGCGCCACTAAAGCCCGACGATTAAGTACTGCCCAGCATGTTTCCGTACACTGGATACTCGTGTCCTTCGCCGATGCCACGATCGCCCGCCTGCCGGGACCGATCCGTCCGTTCGCCGAACGGCACCATGAGTTCATCAAGTTCGCCATCGTCGGTGCGACGACGTTCGTCATCGACATGGCGATCTTCTATTCGCTGAAGCTGACGATCCTCGAGCCCAAGCCGGTGACCGCCAAGATCATCGCCGGCATCGTGGCCGTGATCGCGTCCTACATCCTGAATCGGGAGTGGAGCTTCCGCGACCGTGGTGGCCGTGAGCGCCACCACGAGGCGCTGCTGTTCTTCGGGGTCAGCGGGATCGGCGTGCTGCTGTCGATGGCTCCGTTGTGGGTGTCCAGCTATGTGCTGATGCTGCGCGTGCCCGAGGTTTCGCTGGCCACCGAGAACATCGCCGACTTCATCTCGGCCTATATCCTGGGCAACCTGCTGCAGATGGCGTTCCGGTTCTGGGCCTTCCGCCGCTATGTGTTCCCTGACGAGAACGGCCGCAAGCCCGCTCAGGCGCTGGAAGCGCTGACCGGTGGCGGTATCGCCGAAGCGCTCGAGGACCGCTACGAGTCTCAGCACCTGGGTGAGGACGCGGTCAAGCTGGGCGAAAACGTCACTCCGCTTCGCCGCGCGATGCGCCGCCGGGCCGCGCGTCAGCTGGCCGATTCCTCCGAGCCCAACGTGTCGAAGACTTCGTGATAGAGCAGGGAGTGCACCTGCTCGACGCGCGGAATGTCGTAGAACTCCAGCGGATCCTGACTCGCTGATTCGATGATCAGGGTGCCGGTGCGCAGCATCCGGTCGACCAGGCCGTGCCGGAACTCCACCGAGTTGATCCGCGCCAACGGGATGTCGATGCCGCTGCGGGTCAACAAGCCGTGCCGGAACATCACCCGACGGTCGGTGATCACGAAGTGCGTGGTCCACCAGGTCAGAAACGGCCACAGCGACCCCCAGCCGACAATCACCAGCCAGACGGCCAGAATCACCAACGAGACCACCAGCTTGGCGTTGTCGGCCCAAGTCAGCGTGCTGACGTAGGCCGCACCGAAGCTGGCCAGGGCGGTGACGACCAGCAGGATCAGCAGCGGTCCGATCAGGCGCTTCCAGTGCGGATGCCGGTGCAACACCACCTGCTCGTCACGGGCCAGGACGTTGTCGGGGTATCCCACGGAGAAAGCGTAACGAGGTTAGGCGCCACGGTCGAGTAATCCGAACGCGAGCACAGCTCCTTGCACTAGCAAACAATACCCGGGCCCGGCTGCCGCGCCGACGCCGCTGCCGCAAAGACTGCGGACACAGCGGACTCCGCTGCAGAACACTCCACGCAACGGAGTCGGATCGGCATTGACTGCGCACCCGATCATCGCCACGGTCGGACTGGAAGCATGCCCCCCTGAAGTGACGCCCAGTCTGGCGTATCGCCTGCTTGCGCGCCTCAGTGGCCGACCGCGGCGATTCGAATATTGTTGATTCAAACATGATTCAGCCTTCGGCAGGATCAATGACTAAAACTGGCGGGTTTGTCGACCGCCGATTCCGGTACGCGACGAGGCCCGGTCGGCTCGCAAGCAGAGCCGCCCACGGGCACCAGACCAGGCGCCGGACGCAGAACAGCTGCCCACGATCCGGCCCCACAGGAAGACACGACCTTCAGCCCCGTCAATTGGCGCGCGGGACGCGCATCACCGTGCTAGCGTCGCTCTCAGCTAACTGAGAATTGCCCAGTAGCGGACTAATAAAATACTGAGGGGGATCCATGGGGGAGTGCTTTCGCCGGGTCGGTGCCAAGAAGGCCGCGATCGCAGGGGCAGCAGTCACGTTGGCGGTCGGTATCGGCGCCACTGCCGCGCCACAGGTGCTGGCGGGCGGGCAGGTCGCCATCACCAAGCAGCAGTTCCACGAACTTCGAGCGCAGATCGCGCTGATGGCCGAATCGAACACCCAGATCATCGGACTGCCGGACTGGCTGACTTCAACGATCGGCATCGACGGCGGCATCGTCGCGCCGTCGAGCACCAGCGCACAGAACGTCTACGACATGCTCGCCAAGCAGGACGAGAATCCGCTGGTCGGTTGGGGCACCGGCGGCGTGCCGCTGCGGCCGGAGTGGAACACCTGGTACATCCCGTTCGAAGATCAGTCCCACCACCCCGCCGGGACAGTCGACACCGGCGAAACGGAACTTCGATGGGAAGACAACCCGGCGTGGCAGTCGGCTTACGATGAAGCGCGCAGAATCGCCATGGAAGAGGGCGTCGAAGAACTCGCCGGTCGCCCGACATTGGACATCGAAGTCACTCCCACGATGGCTAACCCCGCCTACGACGCCGAGATCTTTGGCTACAGGGTCTGCAACTACGTGGATTGCGGTTCCAGAACGCTGACGCTCGACACCCAGGTCGTTACGGTACAAAACCCCTTCAACACCGTCGAAAAGGCGCAGGCGTTCATCCACGGCGACAGTGGATACACCGGACCCGTCACCTTCAACGTCACCTACGAGATCCCCAGTTACACCATCAAAGTGCCGAAACCATGGCCTCTCAGTGGACATTGGACCTACGTGTACGGCGGCTCCACTGACAGCTATCCCGTCACCATGGACCACACGTTCACGCCGGCGGACGTCGTCGACACGAATTGGGACGCGCAAGCCGAGGCCGCCATGGCCGAAAGTGACATTCCCAAGCAGCACCAGGTCGAGTACCCGATCATGAATCCGGAGGCTTACTGGTCGACCGAGGTGTCCGGCCAATGGGGTTCGCCCACCGAGTATTTCGCCCGCCTGGAACCGCTGCTGAACGGCGGCGAGATCAATCTCGACGGCATGGATTCGCGCGACCTCTTCTACCTGGCCAAAGTCCTCGGCGTCACCGACGTCTCGGATCTCGGCAACATCGACGTCTCCGATCTGGATTGGCAGAGGCTGTCGATCCTCGCGCCGCTTCTCAACTGGACCACCTATATCCAGAATGTGAATCTGATCGGCTATGGCGACGGGAACATCGCGATCGGCGAGGGCTACCGGCAATTCATCGCTGATATCAACGACGGCACCCTCACGGCCGGTCCGGCCCGTACCGAAGGCCGGTACCTGGAAATCCTGTCGGATGGGGACGGCAACCCGGTCGTCAAATTCCAGGACAAAAAGACTGGCGGGATCTCGGAATATCCCCTCCCCAACGAGGTGAACCTGGATGGGCCGGTCCCCACGGTCGACGCGTCTGATCTCGATACCAAGATCACGCCCGGCGGCGTCATCGATTTCACGCTCGTCGGATTGGCGCTACTGCGCAATCCGGGCCGGCCGAACGGCGGGCTGTATTCCCGGTTCGCACCGATCTACGAGCAGCTCACCGGCATCAACCCGGTAACCCCGGAACGCACCGACATCCTGCCCAAGGATGTGGATCCGGAACTGGTCACCAAGTTGCTCACCGGCAACACCGACGACATCGAATTCGACATCAACGGCCTCGGCGACCTGATCACCCTGATGAACAAGGCCAACGGTGAAAAGCTCGTCGTCACCGTGAAGGCGGACGCCACCTGGGCCTATGACCTGCTCTCCGATGCCCCCGTCACGGCCAATCCGATCGCATGGGCCAACTCGGCGATGTCGTCGCTGTTCCTGGTGAACATGGCCAATGAATTGCTCGGCGCGAGCCAAGGACAGAGCAACGCCGGGGTAGGTCTGACCTTCTACGCAGTGCCCAAAGGCGAGCCGGACGCCGGCAGCTACTACGCGACGCTGACCACCAACGGCCTCCCGTTGCTGGCTCCGCTGCGGCTGCCGGCGAATCTGATCAGCACAGTCACCGGTGAGCAAGTGGAGACTCCGCTGGCCGATTCACTCGAGCCGCTGGCCAAGATCCTGGTGAACATCGGCTACACCGACGTCGTCACGCCGGAGAAGCTGGAGAGCGGTTACTACGACAGCGAGTTCTACGCGGGCAAGGAGTTCGTGGCCTACGACCGCACCTACATGGAGATGCACAACCCGACCCTGTTCGGTACCCAGACGCTGAGTCAGTCGGAGATCGCGCGCCTGCAGGGCGACCTGATCACCGCGGCCGGGCAGGGTTTCGGCATCGGATTCACCAGCGCCCTGCAGGGCACCATCACCCGGCTGCTCCGCAGCCTCGGCGTCGACGAGGCAGATGTGTTGGAGGTCAGCAGCGTCCTCGATGAGCCGGGCAAGGCGATCACCAAGGTGAGCGCCCAGATCGGCGACGCCGTGGGTGACACGCTGGTGGCCGTCAGCAACGGACTGCCCCAGCTGATCAAGACCGACGACCCCGACGAACAAGAGAGGCTGGCCGGCGTCCAGACCTCGGTCGGTAAGACACTCAAATCGGTCCAGCAGGGCGTCGAGGCGATCAACCAGGGCGTCGAGGACCTGGACGCGTCGGTCACCGGCGGACAGGGCAAGAAACTCGCCGATGCCTTGACGAAGGATCCGGCGGGGACACTGCAGAAGGCCGGCGGTGACCTGCAGGCCCGAGCCGACAAGCGGATCGCCAAGACCGAGAAGAGCATCGCCGGAGCTCAGAGTCGGACCAAGGCCGTGACGGATCTGGCCGGCAAGGGCGACCTCGGCGGGGCCGCCAAGCAGATCGGCAAGAACGTCGAGAACCGGGCCAAGCGGCTGCAGAAGGACATCGACAACGGCGTGAACAAGGTCAAGAAGACCTTCCAGAAGAAGGACAACAAGGACGAGGGCGGCTCGGGCGACGAGAGCTGACCGCACGACCGCCAACACCATGAAGGGGCCCCTGCTCTTGCAGGGGCCCCTTCTGCGGCTCAGGCGAGAATTTCGGCTCAGCCGGTCGATCCGCAGGGCGCGCTCCGACACATTAAGGAAAAAGTAAGGGCCACCCGTCACGGCAGCGCCCCCGCCGATTAACATCAACTCCCATGACGAGTGTCACCGAGCCCGAGCAGTCCGCCGAGACCGACATCCACACCACCGCCGGCAAGCTGGCCGACCTGCGCCGGCGCGCCGCCGAGACGCTGCACCCGGTCGGTGAGGCCGCCGTGGAGAAGGTGCACGCCAAGGGCAAGCTGACCGCCCGCGAGCGCATCCTGGCCCTGCTCGACGAGGGTTCGTTCGTCGAGATGGACGCCCTGGCCAAGCACCGCTCGAACAACTTCGGCATGGACAAGAACCGCCCGGTCGGCGACGGCGTGGTCACCGGCTACGGCACCATCGACGGCCGCGAGGTGTGCCTGTTCTCCCAGGACGCCACCGTCTTCGGCGGCTCACTCGGCGAGGTGTACGGCGAGAAGATCGTCAAGGTCCAGGAACTGGCCATCAAGACCGGCCGTCCCCTGATCGGCATCAACGACGGCGCCGGCGCCCGCATCCAGGAGGGCGTGGTCTCGCTGGGCCTGTACAGCCGGATCTTCTACAACAACATCCAGGCCTCCGGCGTGATCCCGCAGATCTCGCTGATCATGGGTGCTGCCGCCGGCGGGCACGTCTACTCGCCGGCGCTGACCGACTTCGTCGTCATGGTCGACCAGACCTCCCAGATGTTCATCACCGGCCCCGACGTCATCAAGACCGTCACCGGTGAGGACGTCACGATGGAGGAGCTCGGCGGTGCGCACACGCACATGTCCAAGTCCGGCACCGTGCACTACGTCGCCTCCGGCGAGCAGGACGCCCTGGAGTACGTCCGCGACCTGCTCAGCTACCTGCCGCCGAACAACTACGCCGAGCCGCCGCGCTACCCGGCCCCGCCGCACGCGGGCGCGATCGAGGACAACCTCACCCCCGAGGACCTCGAGTTGGACACCCTGATCCCGGACTCGCCGAACCAGCCCTACGACATGCACGAGGTGATCCGGCGGATCCTCGACGACGAGGAGTTCCTGGAGATCCAGGCCGGCTACGCGCAGAACATCGTGGTCGGCTTCGGCCGCATCGACGGGCGCCCGGTGGGCATCGTGGCCAACCAGCCCACCCAGTTCGCCGGCTGCCTGGACATCAACGCCTCGGAGAAGGCGGCCCGGTTCGTCCGGACCTGCGACGCGTTCAACATCCCGATCGTGATGCTGGTCGATGTGCCCGGCTTCCTGCCCGGCACCGACCAGGAGTACAACGGCATCATCCGCCGCGGCGCCAAGCTGCTCTACGCCTACGGTGAGGCCACCGTCGCCAAGGTCACCGTGATCACCCGCAAGGCCTACGGCGGCGCGTACTGCGTGATGGGTTCCAAGGACATGGGCTGCGACGTCAACGTGGCCTGGCCGACCGCGCAGATCGCGGTGATGGGCGCCTCCGGCGCGGTCGGGTTCGTCTACCGCTCCCAACTCAAGGAAGCCGCCGCCGAGGGCCGCGACGTCGACGCGCTGCGCCTGGAGTTGCAGCAGGACTACGAGGACACCTTGGTCAACCCGTATGTGGCCGCCGAGCGTGGTTACGTCGACGCGGTGATCCCGCCCTCGCACACCCGCGGCTACATCTCGACCGCGCTGCGACTGCTGGAGCGCAAGATCGTGCAGAGCCCGCCGAAGAAGCACGGCAACATCCCACTGTAAGCCCTTTTCCCCGTTGTGATTTCGGCGCACCGGCCACACACCGTCAGTTGGCGCGCCGAAATCGGTAAGGAACACCTGCCATGGAGCACGACGCCGACATCACCGAGGTCAGCGACCCGCGGGATCTGACGATCGACGATCCCAGCCCGGCGCCGCCGCTGATCCAGGTACTCAAGGGCAACCCGAGTGACGCCGACGTGGCCGCGTTGGCCACCGTGTTGGCCGCGGCCGGCGGTGGTCAGCACACGCCGGGCCCGCAGGAACTCAACCCGTGGGGGCATCCGGTGGACAAGTTGCGCTACTCGGTGTTCAGCTGGCAGCGCGTCACGCTGCTGGAACGGACCCACATGCGCCGATGACCCGGGTGATCCTGGGTTCGGCCTCCTCGGGCCGACTTTCGGTGCTACGCAACGCGGGCGTGCAACCCGTGGTGATCGTCTCCGAGGTGGACGAGGATGCCGTCATTTCCGCGCACGCCGGTTCCTCCCCTGCCGAGGTGGTGCGGGAGTTGGCGAAGGCCAAGGCCGACGATGTGGCCGCTCGGGTTCCTGCCGGGCTGGCTGCCGATTGCGTTGTGATCGGCTGTGATTCGATGCTGCTGCTCGACGGGCAGCTGTGCGGCAAACCCGGCACCCCGGAGCGAGTTCGCGCACAGTGGCAGCAGATGGCCGGCCACTCGGGTGAGTTGCTCACCGGGCACTGCGTGATCCGGATGTCCGACGGCGCTGTCGTTCAGGTCGAATCCGAAACAGCGTCGACCACAGTTCATTTCGGCACTCTGTCAGCAGAGGATCTGGACGCCTACATCGCCTCAGGGGAGCCACTGGGGGTGGCCGGCGGCTTCACCTTGGACGGACTGGGGGGCTGGTTCGTCGACCTAATCGAGGGCGATCCGTCGAATGTGATCGGGTTGAGCCTGCCGCTGACCCACAAGCTGCTCGGTCGCTTGGCGGTCCGCCCTTCCGCGATCTGGTCATCGTCGGGATAGCTCGGCAGCACGGTCGTCTGACCGACAGGTCGGTACGGCCTGGCGGTAGGCTCAGACCCGTGCCTCTTCCTGCAGATCCCAGCCCCGCCCTGAAGGACTACGCCCACCCGGAACGCCTCGTGACGCCCGACTGGCTGTCGGCGCACCTGGGCAGCAAGGGCCTATCCATCGTCGAATCCGATGAGGACGTCTTGCTCTACGACGTCGGCCACATCCCCGGCGCGGTCAAGATCGACTGGCACACCGACCTCAACGACCCGGCGGTGCGCGACTACATCGACGGCGAGCAGTTCGCGGCCCTGATGGACCGCAAGGGCATCAGCCGCGACGACACCGTGGTGATCTACGGCGACAAGTCCAACTGGTGGGCCGCCTACGCACTGTGGGTGTTCACCCTGTTCGGCCACGAGGACGTGCGCCTGCTCAACGGCGGGCGCGACCTGTGGATCTCCGACGGCCGCGACACCACCCTGGACGTGCCGCACAAGACCTCCACCGGCTACCCAGTCGTGCAGCGCAACGACGCCCCGATCCGGGCCTACAAGGACGACGTGCTGGCCGGCCTGGGCGCCACCACCCTGATCGACGTGCGCTCGCCGCAGGAGTACACCGGCGAGCGCACCCACATGCCCGACTACCCCGAAGAGGGCGCGCTGCGAGGCGGCCACATTCCCTCGGCGGTGTCGGTGCCGTGGGCCAAGGCCGCCGACGAGCAGGGCCGGTTCCGCAGCCGCGCCGAACTCGAGGAGATCTACGCCTTCGCTCGCGACTCCGAGGACCCGGTCATCGCCTACTGCCGCATCGGTGAGCGCTCCAGCCACACCTGGTTCGTGCTGACCTACCTGCTGGGCGTCGAAGGCGTGCGCAACTACGACGGCTCCTGGACCGAATGGGGCAACACCGTGCGGGTGCCGATCGTCACCGGTGAACAGCCCGGCGCGCCATGACCATGCCGGCGCCGCTGGCCGAGGTGGTCGCCGACTTCGCCGAGGTCGACGGCCAGGACAAGCTGCAGCTGCTGCTGGAGTTCTCCCAGGAGTTGCCGCCGTTGCCGGCCGACCTCGAGGAGGCGGCCATGGAGCCGGTGCCGGAGTGCCAGTCGCCGCTGTTTCTGCACGTCGATGCCGCTGACCCGGCGGCGGTGCGGCTGTACTTCAGTGCGCCCCCGGAAGCCCCGACCACCCGCGGTTTCGCGTCGATCCTGGCCGCCGGACTCGACGGTCAATCCCGCGAGGCGATCCTGGCCGTGCCGGATGACTTCTACGCCGCCCTGGGCTTGGCCAAGCTGATCAGCCCGCTGCGAATCCGCGGCCTGTCGGCCATGCTCACCCGGATCAAACGGCGTTTGCAGGAGGCCTGACGGGTGTAGGGAAAACCCGTCTCGGCCCGCCCCGACCACGACCCGAAATACTTACCCGCCGGTAAGCGACACCGGATGTACGGACCCGGGTTCGCGGGGCATAAACTTCCCCCGATACATTCTTAAAGACATTTCTTAGAGACCTGCCCCCAGGAGGCCACGTGCCCAGTCACGCCAGCTCGACCATCTCCAAGGTGCTCGTCGCCAACCGCGGCGAAATCGCCGTCCGGGTGATCCGGGCCGCCAAGGATGCCGGCCTCGAGAGTGTGGCGGTCTACGCCGAGCCCGACGCCGACGCCCCGCACGTCCGGCTCGCCGACGAGGCCTTCGCCCTCGGTGGCCAGACCTCAGCCGAGTCCTACCTGGTCTTCGAGAAGATCCTGGACGCCGCCGCCAAGTCCGGCGCCAACGCGATCCACCCCGGCTACGGCTTCCTGTCCGAGAACGCCGACTTCGCCCAGGCCGTCATCGACGCCGGGCTGATCTGGATCGGCCCGTCCCCGCAGTCCATCCGCGACCTCGGCGACAAGGTGACCGCCCGGCACATCGCGGCCAAGGCCAAGGCCCCGCTGGTGCCCGGCACCCCGGACCCGGTCAAGGACGCCGACGAGGTCGTCGCCTTCGCCCAGGAGTACGGCGTCCCGGTCGCGATCAAGGCCGCCTTCGGTGGCGGTGGCCGCGGCATGAAGGTCGCGCGCACCCTCGAAGAGATCCCCGAGCTGTTCGAGTCGGCCACCCGCGAGGCCGTGGCCGCGTTCGGTCGCGGTGAGTGCTTCGTCGAGCGCTACCTGGACAAGCCGCGCCACGTCGAGGCGCAGGTGATCGCCGATCAGCACGGCAACGTCGTCGTCGCGGGCACCCGTGACTGCTCGCTGCAGCGCCGCTTCCAGAAGCTGGTCGAGGAGGCCCCGGCGCCGTTCCTGACCGACGCGCAGCGCAAGGAGATCCACGAGTCCGCCAAGCGGATCTGCAAGGAGGCCGGCTACTACGGTGCCGGCACCGTCGAGTACCTGGTCGGCCAGGACGGCCTGATCTCCTTCCTGGAGGTCAATACCCGTCTGCAGGTGGAGCACCCGGTCACCGAGGAGACCTCCGGCATCGACCTGGTGCGCCAGCAGTTCCGGATCGCCAACGGCGAGAAGCTCGACATCACCGAGGACCCCACCCCGCGTGGGCACAGCTTCGAGTTCCGGATCAACGGTGAGGACGCCGGCCGCGGCTTCCTGCCCGCCCCCGGCCCGGTGACCAAGTTCGAGGCCCCGACCGGCCCGGGCGTGCGGATGGACTCCGGCGTGGAGTCCGGTTCGGTGATCGGCGGTCAGTTCGACTCGATGCTGGCCAAGCTGATCGTCACCGGCGCCACCCGCGACGAGGCGCTGGAGCGTTCGCGCCGCGCGCTGGCCGAGTTCAACGTCGAGGGCCTGGCCACGGTCATCCCGTTCCACCGCGCCGTGGTCTCCGACCCGGCCTTCATCGGTGACGGCGACAAGTTCGACGTGCACACCCGCTGGATCGAGACCGAGTGGGACAACACCGTCGAGCCATTCACCGGCGGCGGTGCCGTGGACGCCGAGGAGTCCGAGCCGCGGCAGAAGGTCGTCGTCGAGGTCGGCGGCCGTCGGCTCGAGGTGTCGCTGCCCGGCGATATGGCCCTGGGCAACGGCGGCGCCACGCACGGCGCGGTCCGCAAGAAGCCCAAGGCCCGCAAGCGCGGCGCCGG
The DNA here is from genome assembly GCF_059812645.1 of Mycobacterium sp. NGS45. Classification (NCBI taxonomy): domain Bacteria; kingdom Bacillati; phylum Actinomycetota; class Actinomycetes; order Mycobacteriales; family Mycobacteriaceae; genus Mycobacterium; species Mycobacterium sp. NGS45. The sequence continues at coordinate 138,821 of NZ_JCALDB010000007.1, forward strand.
CGGCGGTGCGGCCGCCTCGGGTGACTCGGTCACCGCGCCCATGCAGGGCACCGTGGTCAAGGTCGCCGTCGAAGAGGGCCAGACCGTCGCCGCCGGCGACCTGGTCGTGGTGCTCGAGGCGATGAAGATGGAGAACCCGGTCACCGCGCACAAGGACGGCACCATCACCGGCCTGGCGGTCGAGGCCGGCGCTGCCATCACGCAGGGCACCGTGGTCTGCGAGATCAAGGACTAGCTTTTCCGTCGAGAAGCCACTTTTCCGCCCGTCACGGCGCGCGGAAAAGTGGCTTCTCGCGTCGGAAGGCTGTGGTCCCCAACTCGGCACCGTCTTTGGTGACCAAGGTGTCGGCATTGACGTGCGCGCCGAAGTAGGTGGCGTCCGGGTCGACGACGACGTCGACGGTGTTGTTGTTGCGTGCCAGTAGTGCCCGGGCCAGGTCGGCGAACGGGATCTTGTCCGGTCCGCCGAAGTCGATGGCGCCGTTGACCGGCTGTTCCTGGGCGGCCTTGGCGACCCGCTGAGCGACTTCCTCGGCGGCCACCGGCTGGATCCGGCCGTCCGGCACCCGGACCTGGTCGCCGGTGGTCAGCGAGGCAATGATCGACTCGGCGAACTCGATGAACTGGGTGGCCCGGATCAGCGTGTAGGGCAGGCCGGAATCCTTGATCACCCGTTCCTGGGCCACCTTGGCGCGCATGTAGCCGCTGTCCGGGATGTCGTCCACACCGACGATCGACAGCGCCACATAGTGCCCGACGCCGGCCTCCTTGGCCGCCGCGGACAGGTTGGTCGCGGCCGTGGTGAAGAAGTCGAGCACCGGATCGTCTTCGAACGACGGCGAATTGGTGACATCGACCAGCACGTCGGCGCCCGCGAGCGCGTCATCGAGGCCTTCGCCGGTGAGCACGTCGGCGCCGGAGCCGCGGGATGCGGCGACGACGTCGTGGCCACCGGCCTTCAGGATCTCGACGACCTTGCTGCCGATCAGGCCACTGGCCCCCATCACTGTGATCTTCATGATTTCTTCCTTCTCATCGACGTTCACTGTCTTACCGAACCCCGCTCGCCGGGGCCTGAATTCCCGGCTTGGCGATGTGCAACCCTGACAGGTATGCAACCCGTCGAAATCAATGCCGGTAACTGGTATCTGCGGGCGCTGCGCGCCGACGAGCGGATGGACGACCGCCCGGCGCTGGCCGACCTGGGCAGCACCGACGACGACTACGTCGCGCAATCCGAACGCGACTGGGACACCGACCGGCGCTACACCTGGGCGGTATGCGAACCGACCACCGGCGAGATGCTCGCCGAAGTCGCGCTGACCCCGGCCAGCGGGGCGATCGAGGCGCGCGCCCGTGCCGGCCACACCGAGGCCGCCCAGGCCGCCGCCGACTCGGTGCGCCGGTTCGCCGATTCGTTGTGATGTTCATCCGACGTTCGGCTGGCGGGGCTGACCGTTGACGCCGCTCCCCTAGTGTGGGGCTCATGCAACCTCAGATCGTCACCGTCACCGGGGCGGCCGGCCAGATCGGCTACGCCGCACTGTTCCGGATCGCCGCGGGCGCCATGCTGGGCCACGACACTCCCGTCATCCTGCGCCTGCTCGAGCTGCCGGACGCGGTGCGCGCCGCCGAGGGCGTGGTGATGGAACTCGACGACGGCGCCTTCCCGCTGTTGGCCGGCACCGAAATTCATGCCGATCCGGTCAAGGCGTTCGACGGTGTGGACGTCGCGCTGCTGATCGGTGCCAAGCCGCGCAGCAAGGGCATGGAACGCGCCGACCTGCTCTCGGCCAACGCGCAGATCTTCGCCACGGCCGGCAAGGCGTTGAACGACGGCGCCGGCTCGGACGTTCGGGTGCTGGTGGTGGGCAACCCGGCCAACACCAACGCCATGGTGGCTGCCGCGCACGCCCCCGACATTCCGGCCGAGCGGTTCACCGCGCTGACCCGGCTGGACCACAACCGGGCGGTGGCCGCGCTGGCCCGGCATGCCAAGGTGCCGGTCACCGAGATCTCCAAGATGACCATCTGGGGCAACCACTCGCCCACCCAGTACCCGGACATCTTCCACGCTGTGGTCGCCGGGCGTTCCGGTGCGGACTACGCCGCCGACACGCACTGGCTCACCGACGACTTCATCCCCACCGTGGCCCGCCGGGGCACCGCGATCATCGAGGCGCGCGGGGCGTCGTCGGCGGCCTCGGCGGCCAACGGCGCGATCGACCACATCGACGACTGGGTGCACGGCACGCCGTCAGGCGACTGGACCTCGGTGGCGCTGCCGTCGCCTGGGGTGTACGGCGTCGACGAGGGGCTGGTGTGTTCGTTCCCGTGCCGCTCGGTCGGCGGGCGCTGGGAGATCGTCGAGGGCTTGGACATCAATCCGTTCTCGCGCAGTCGCATCGACGCCTCGGTGGCCGAACTGCGGGCCGAACGTGACGCGGTCGCCGCGCTGGGACTGCTCTAGCCGCTGGCCGTTGGTCGTTGGCCCGTTGGCCGTTGGCCGCTGGCCCGTTGGCCGCTGGCCCGTTGGCCGCCTGGCACTTATGCCGAGGATCCTGGCTCGATAGTGACTGCAATCCTCGGCGTTGTGCCATTTCTTTCTGCCCGGCATGACCGATTTCGGTGCTAGGCGCGGGCCCGACCTCAGGGTTGCCGGCGGGCGTGAGACCTACGCAGTGGCAGCCGTGATGTAGGTGGCGAGGCCGAGCCCAACACCGTGGCTGTGAATTCGTCGGCCGGCGGCGAATTCACAGCCATGGTGTTGGACTGGCCCATAGCAATCCAGAGAGAACACACCAACTCCCCGATCTGGCCGGATCGACCACGCTCCGGCCGTTGCGCAGTCGCCGTCCCGCGCGCGATCCGGCCTAACGTTGATCGATGTCGTGGCCGCCGGCGAGGTCGGCGCAGTCCACGGCGACGACGTCGTCGCGGTTTTCGAGGAAGGTGCGGGCACCTAGGTCGCCGCGTGCTGTAGCGCTGACTTGCTGCCAATGGCGGCGGGCGATGACCACCGGGTGGCCGGGGCGGGCACCGAACGTGGCGCGGGCCAGGCCGGTCTGGGTGGCGGCCTGCAGGACTCGGGCGACGACGTCGGCGCCGACATCGGGGGTGTCGACCACATGCAGCACCGCGTAATCAGCGTCGGTGCCATCGGCGGCCCGCAGTCCGGCCTTCAGCGAGGCGGACATCCCCTGCTGCCAGTCCTCGGCGAGGATCGCTCTGGCGGGGGCCGGGACCGGCGGGCGCGCGGCCCCCAACACCACGACGACGTCGTCGCAGCCGCCCTCGCTCAGCGCTGCGACGGCTTTGGCCAGCCAATCACCGTCTTCAGCAAGAACTTTCGGCTGTCCATAGCGGGTCCCGGCGCCGGCCGCCAGCAGGATGCCGATCGCCCGCGCCCGCGCCGAGGACCCATGGTGCCGGATGGCCCCGGACGCGGCATCGGAGACATGCTCGGCGGCGGGCCTATTCGAGGCGTTCACGCAGCTTGCCCAGCGCGCCGGCCAGTAGCCGCGAGACGTGCATCTGCGATACCCCAACTCGTTCGGCGATCTGGGTCTGCGTCATCGACTCGAAGAACCGCAGCACCACCACGGTGCGTTCGCGTTCGGACAGCGTCTGCAGCAGCGGACGCAGCGCTTCCCGGTTCTCGATCTGGTCCAGCGCGGTGTCGATGTCGCCGAGCTTGTCGACGATCGCCGGAGCGTCCTCGTCGCCGCTGCCGCCGCTGTCGATCGACAGCGTGTTGTAGGAGCTGCCGGCCACTAGGCCCTCGACCACCTCTTCGCGGTCGAGTTCGAGTTCGGCGGCCAACTCGCTGGCGGTCGGGGCGCGACCCAGCCGCTGCGACAACTCAGCGGTCGCGGTCCCCAGCCGCAGATGCAGTTCCTTGAGCCGACGCGGCACCTTCACCGACCAGCTGTTGTCCCGGAAGTGCCGACGAACCTCGCCCATGATCGTCGGCACCGCGAAAGACACGAAGTCCGAGCCGGTTTCGACGTCGTAGCGGATCACCGCATTGACCAGGCCGACACGCGCGACCTGAACCAGGTCATCGCGGGACTCGCCGCGGCCGTCGAACCGGCGGGCGATGTGATCGGCCAGCGGCAGGCAGCGCTCCACGATGGTGTCCCGGTGTCGCTGAAACGCCGCCGAGCCCTCCTCGAGCTGCGCCAGCTCCCGAAACATATCGGGGACGTCGGCGTACTCCGAAGTCGAGCGTGACCGTGACGCGCGGGGGCTCACCGGGCGGAACTCGCTCGTCTCGTCAACATCGAGATCCCCGCCCCCGAGCCGGCTCCGTCGGCATCCTCGAAGGTGTGTACGTCGTCGGTCAGCGAGGTCAGCACATGCCAGCTGAAGCTGCCCTCGGGGATCAGTTCGGCGCCTTCGGCCAGCCCGGTGGTGGCAACGTCGACGACGATCTCGTCGTCGCGCGGGTCGAGCACCACGACCAAGGTGGCCTCGGGCGAGGAGGATCGGATCAGTCGGGTACAGGCCTCATCGACGGCCAGCCGCAGGTCGGCGACGGCGTCGAGGTCGAGGTCTTCGAAGGTGCCGACGCAGCCGATCATGGTGCGCAGCACAGCGAGGTTTTCCAACTGCGCGGCAATGCGGATCTCGATGGAACGCGGACCCTGCGGGCCCACGCGGCGTGCGCCTCCGTTGTTCGACATGTGCTGGCCTCCCGGCGATATCGGACTGAGGTTACCCCAGCGACGGCCCGCGTCAGCCACGCAAGCACCCGAGCCATAGCGCATTGATATCGCAACCTGTCGTCGATGAGATCATGGTGAGGTCCGGATACCCACCGATTGTCAATGGTCAAACCTTGGCCGGCGACAGGTGTTTCAGCTCACTGCGAGGAGGCAACCCGATGTCCGTGCCCCACGATGCCGTGTTTCCCGATGACGTGCCCGAGGCCGACGCCGTCGACCAGCGGTTGAACGGCGACGACGACCACGAGGGCACCGACCCCGCCTCGCCCGCCCCGATGGAGGCCGATCCTGCCGACTGGCAGGACCAGCAGGTGATCGTGGACCTGCCCGACCCCGACGAAGCACGCTAGATCCCAGGTGCCTGCCGCTGTTCAGGTGCCCACCGCTGTTCGCTCTTCCGTCTCCGTCCCGCTCTTCGGGTGCCTACCGCTATTCGCTCTTCCGTCTCCGTCCCGCTCTTCAGGCCCGTAGAGCGGGAAGGAGATGGTAGAGCGAAACCGCTGAGCTACGAGTGGGCTAGTTGAGAACGGGGCCGGCCATCGCCGGGAAGCCCATGGTCAGGGTGATCAGCATGACCATCATCAAGAACCAGCCCGCGCCCTGCCAGCCCCACCAGGTGCCGCGGGTCTTCCAGACCCGGTAGGTCCGCCAGAACGCGGTGGCGCCGAAGATGAACAGCACCACCGGAGCAGCGGCACCTAAAGCCAGGCGCGCCGGTGTGCCGCACATCGCGGTGTCGGTGGCCTCGCCGCAGCTGCTCACCAGCCACGCGGCGATGATCAGGACCCCGACGCCGATGATGGTGCCGATCAGACCGAAGCGAATGGCCGCGCGGGTGTAGCTGTCCTCACGACCTAGATTGTCTCCGCCGGGACGAGGTGCTTCGGGCTCGGTCATGACTGCCATTGTCCCCGGGTTGCCGAAACGACGCCAACCTGCCCGGTGGAATGCAGTTTCGCTGGGCCTCGCGGTGTCAGACGCTGCCGCAATCGCTCGCGTGTGAGCTCGGGCGCCGGCGCGACTCGCCGGCCCAGGTCAGATACCGCGTTTGGAGTCCTTGACCGCGGCCACCGCCGCCTCATCGCCGTCGTACTCGACGCGAACTTCCTTGCGGCCGAACGCGAATAGGATCAACTCCCCGGCATCACCGGTCACCGTGACCGCAGGGCCCGAACCCGTGGTCAGCACGTCGGTGCCGTCGGGCAGCCGCAACGTCAACCGGGCGGGCACCTTGCCGACCATCATCTTGCCCTGCAACTTCAACGGCCGCAGCAGCGCAGCCGAGGTCGCATCATCGAGCGGGCGCGGCTGCCAACCGGGTTGGGCTCGTCGGACGTCTTCGTTGTGGACGAACATTTCGACCGGGTTGGCGACGGCGTCGATCAGCTTGAACGGCGAGTACAGCGGTGGACCGTCGGCGACCTTGTCCACCAGCTCGGCGTACGACCTCTCGGCGGCCATCCGGTCTTGCACCTTGGCGGTGTAGTCGGCGAACCGCGCGATCGCGATGCCCGCACTGGCGTCGGGTCGGTATTCGCGCAGCACCAGATGTGCAGTCAGATCGCGCACGGTCCAGCCTTCACACAGGGTGGGCGCGTCGGGGTCAGCCGAGCGCAAGGTGGTCACCAGAGCGGCGCGTTCTCGTTTGGCCACGGTCATGTCTTCACGATAGATGTCGGTGGCCGGCTCTACGATCTCGAGCGTGTCCCGGGTGAAGTGGTTCTTGGCGCTGGGAACCGTCGCTGGGGTGGCCGGCTACGCCTACGGCGGCGGGCCGTGGTGGAGTCTGGCGGCCGGCATCGGCGCGCCGACGCTGGTGTCGATGACGCCGGCATTCCTACGGGGACTGCGGACGCCGAGTCGACGCGAACTGCTGCACCTCTCGAAGGCGGAGATGTCCGGCACCGAATTCGAAGACCACATCGCGCAGGTGGTGCGCAGCAGTGGGTTGCCGGTGATGACCACGGCGCTGTCCGGCGATTTCGGGGTCGACCTGATCGCGGGACGACGGCCCAATCGTCTTGCCATTCAATGCAAGCGGCAGGCCCGGCCGGTCGGCCCCGGCGCCGTGCAAGAGGTGGTGGCCGGCGCGGCCATGCACGACTGCGCCCACACCATGGTGGTGTCCAACCAGACGTTCACCCCGGCCGCGCACCGCCTTGCCGAGCGACACGGCTGCCTGCTGGTCGGCGGGTCGGACCTGGCTCAGTTGCGGCGCATCTTGCGGCGTAGTGCCGCGCAAGCTGCGCAGTGAGGCGCAGTGCTACCCAAGCTGCATTGAGTGCGAATCGTGGTAGCGACTTACCCGCAAAACGCCTACCTGGACGCTAAATGAATGCGGAAGGTAACGCAGAAGGTAACGCATCACCCACTGCGCGCACCGCGATGTCGAGCTCGGACCGGGACACCGTCAGTGGCGGGCGGAAGCGCACGCTGTCCACACCACTGGCCAACATGATCACGCCGCGATCCCACAGCCGGCGCAGCAGTTCGTCGCGCTGCTGGCCGTCCGGCAGGCTGAACGCACACATCAACCCTCGTCCGCGCACGTCGCGCACCAAATCCGGATGCGCCCGGGCCAGCTCACCCAGCCGGCCCAGCAGATACTCGCCCTGCTGGGCGGCATTGTCGAAAAGCCCCTCGGAGGCAATGACTTCCAGGATCCGCCGGGACCGCACCATGTCGACCAGGTTGCCGCCCCAGGTGGAGTTCAGCCGGGAACCGACCTCGAAGACGTTGTCGGGAACCTCGTCGACCCGCCGGCCGGCCATCAGCCCGCACACCTGAGTCTTCTTGCCGAATGCCACCACGTCCGGGGTAACGCCCAACTGGTGATAGGCCCACGCGGTACCGGTCAGCCCGCAGCCGGTCTGCACCTCGTCGAAGATCAACAGCGCGTCGAACTCGTCGCACAGTGCCCGCATCCCGGCGAAGAACGACGGCCGGAAGTGCCGGTCGCCACCTTCGCCCTGGATGGGTTCGGCGATGAAACACGCAATGTCATGCGGCCACGTCTCGAACGCCGTCCGCGCCGCCCGCAAGGCAGCAGCCTCCAGCGCATCCATGTCCACCCCGGGCCGCAGATACGGCGCCTCGATCCGCGGCCAGTCGAACTTCGGGAACCGCGCCACCTTGGCCGGGTCGGTGTTGGTCAGTGACATGGTGTAGCCGCTGCGCCCATGGAACGCGCCGGTCAAATGCAATACGCGAGTGCCTAATTCGGCGCCGAGTCCGCGGGATTGGTTGAGCCGACTCTTCCAGTCAAACGCCACCTTCAGTGCGTTCTCGACGGCCAGCGCTCCCCCGTCGACGAAGAACAGATGCGGCAGCGCCGGATCCCCGAGCACCTGGGCGAACGTCTCGACGAAGCGGGCCATCGGCACGCTGTAGACGTCGGAGTTGCTGGGCTTGTTCACCGCCGCCGAGGCCAGCTCCTCGCGGAACGACGTCGACGTCAGCGCCGGATGGTTCATCCCCAATGCCGAGGAGGCAAAGAAGGTGAACATGTCCAAATACCGTCGGCCGTCGCGCGCATCGACCAAACAGATCCCCTGCGAGCGCTCCAGGTCGAGCACAAAGTCCATCCCGTCGGTCAGCATCCGGCGGCTCAGTACGTCGCGAACATCTCGGGGCAGGACCTGAATGGGCCCAAAGTCCCTCGCATTCGAAATAGATGACGACATAAGTCACAGTCTATCGAAATTTTTCCTACATAACCGGCTAGGGAACGAGGATTTTTCAGGGACCAATGCGGCAGGTAAACCACCCAGCTGTTGGCTAACCTCACCTAAGTAGGAACTGTCCTACACGTCAAAGACGGGGGCGATGGCAATGGGTGAGAGTGCACCGTCCGGTGCCGGTACCGGAAGCTTCGGCAAACTGCCCGACCTCGCGGTCGGCACCTCGGCCCGCATCGCCGCCATCGGCGACGCCGCCCCGGACCACGTCGCGTTGCGCCTGCGGCACTTGGGTTTTCGCGCCGGCAACGAAGTGCAGGCGCTGCGGGTAGCACCACTCGGCGATCCGACGGTGTACCGCATCCTGGGCTACGAGATGTGTTTGCGCCGGCACGAGGCCCGGCACATCTTCGTTGAGGGTGCCGAATGAGCGCGCCGGCCTGCCACGGCGTCGGCGCCGTCGACGCCCCGGAAGGACAGGTCCGGATCGCGCTGGTCGGCAGCCCGAACGCCGGCAAGACCAGCGTCTTCAACCAGCTCACCGGCATTCGCGCACGCACCGGCAACTACCCGGGCGTCACCGTCAGCCGCAGCGTCGGCACCGGTAAGCACACCTGCCAGCACTGCGGCACGGTCAAGTTCACCGTCGAGGATCTGCCCGGCAGCTACAGCCTGCACCCGGTCAGCCCTGACGAGCAGGTGGTCGCCGATCTGCTGCACGGTGACATGGAAGGCATCTCCCCGCCGGACGCGCTGGCCGTCGTCGTCGACGCCACCGTGCTGGAACGTTCGCTGTCGTTGGTGGCCCAGGTGATCGCGCTGGACAAACCGACCATGGTGATCCTGACCATGACCGACGAGTTGGCCCACCGCGGCGGCCGGGTCGACACCGAGAAGCTCTCGGCCGCACTCGGGGTGCCGGTCGTCGGTGTGGTCGGCAGCCGCGGCAAGGGCTTCGAACCGCTGCGCGAACTGATGGCCGCACCGCACAACTGGCCGCGGGTACCGATTCCGCCGCCTCGCGACGACAACGAGTTCAACAGTTGGATCTCCTCGGTGCTGCGCGCCGCGGAGTACCGGGCACCCGAGGCCGACAAACGCTCGGCAATGATCGATCGCGTTCTGCTGCACCCGATCTGGGGCACGCTGATCTTCATCACGGTGATGTTCCTGTTCTTCCAGGTGATCTTCACGCTGGCCGCACCGTTGCAGGGCCTGATCGAGGAGTTCTTCGGCTGGCTGTCCGGTCTGGTCAGCGACAACATCACCAACGAAACGATCTCCGGGCTGTTGGGCGGCGGCATCATCGGCGGTGTCGGCGCGGTGCTGGTGTTCATCCCGCAGATCGTGTTGATGTTCCTGCTGATATCGCTGCTGGAACAGATCGGCTACATGGCCCGCGCGGCGTTTTTGGTGGACCGGATCATGGCCACCACCGGGCTGGAAGGCCGGGCGTTCGTGGCGATGCTGTCCTCGGTGGCCTGCGCGGTGCCGGGCATCATGGCCACCCGCACGCTGCCGTCGTCGCGGGACCGGATCGCGACCATCATGGCCGCACCACTGATGACCTGCTCGGCCCGACTTCCGGTCTACATTCTGCTGATCGGTCTGCTGATCGACCCGTCCTCGCGCTGGGGCCCGGTGTCCACCCAGGGTCTGGCGATGTTCGGGCTCTACCTGCTCGGCGGGATCGGCGCGATGTCCACGGCCTGGCTGTTCAAGAAGGTCGTGCTCGGTGGCGACATGCTGCCGTTCTACATGGAGTTGCCGCCGTACCGGTTCCCGTCGGTCAGGTCGGTGTTCCTGTCCATGTGGGATTCGGCCAAGGCGTTCCTGCGCAAGGCCGGCACCGTGATCCTGGCCGCCTCGATCGTCCTGTGGTTCCTGCTGAACCTGCCGGCGCGCGCGGCTGAGACCGCGGGCATGGAGCCCGACGAAGCCGCCTCGTTCGTGGTGGACAACTCCTACGCCGCGAGCCTGGGCAAGTTCCTGCAGCCGCTGTTCGACCCGCTGGGCTTCGACTGGCGGATCTGCGTCGGCCTGATCGGCGCGCTGGCCGCCCGCGAGGTGTTCGTCGCGACCATGGGTCAGATCTTCGCCGCGGGTGATCCGGAGAACCCGATCGACGCGGTGCGCACCGCGACCTGGCTGTCCGGCCCGGACGCCGGCCAGACGCTGTTCACCGCACCGACGCTGGTGGCGTTGCTGATCTTCTTCGCATTCGCGTTGCTGTGCATGTCGACGGTGGCGACCATCTGGCGCGAGACCAACACCTGGCGCTGGCCCATCGTGGCCTGGGTGTACATGTTCGCGCTGGCCTGGGTGGGCGGTGTGGCCGGCCGCTACATCACGATGTGGTTGACCGGATGAGTGCGCTCGCGCAGCTGCACCCGGAGACCACGGCCGATCCGATGACGCTGCGGTGGGTGGCCGACACCGGCACGCTCACCGAGCCGACGGCCGAGATGTCGGGTCTGCTGGCCGACGGCACCCTGGTCGATCTGGTCATCTCCCCCGGCGAGATCCGCACCCGGCTGGCCGACGGGCGCAGCTGGGTCCGCGACGGCCAGCGCGTGAGAACTGTTCTGTTCCAGGCACTTTCATCTCTGGACCGCGGTACCTTGCTGGAGCAGATCGGCGCGGTGCTGCGCCGCGAGGTGGCACCGTACGTCGACTCGCACGGCGGCGACATCACGGTGCAGTCGCTGAGCGACGACGGCACCCTGGTCGTACATCTCGGTGGCACCTGCGGGAAGTGCTCGCTGCGCACCGCGACGTTGCGCAATCTGGTGGCCAAGGCCGTGCAGGACCGGTTCCCGGAAGTGCGCACGGTTCAGGCGACCCGGGCTTGAACCGGGCCGTGCGGGGACCAGTCGACGGTGTCCGGAGCCGGGCCGAATATGAGCTGACACTTGCCTACATTGGGCCGCTGACCTGCTCAGCTCGGACCGGGACACGCGCGGGCGTGGATAGACTGAACCCGCATCCTTAGAGAGGTGGCGATGGGTCTGTTCAGCGCACCGCTGCGAGTTGCTCGTGCCGTCACCGGCGCCGCGCTCGTCACCGGTGAATCAGCCGTCGGGATCGGCCGAGCGGTCGGCGAGGCAGTGGTCGGCAGCGCGACGTCCGCGGCGGCCGGTGCGCTGGCCGACACCCTGGCTGCCACCCAGTCGGTGGCCGGCGTGATCGCCGAAGCCGCCGGCGCCACCCCCGCCCGCCGCTACAGTTCGGCCGGCGCATCCCGCTGGGTCGAGGTGCGCGGATTGGACACCGGCGGAAAAGCATTGGCCGACACCGTGATCAGCGCGCTGCGTGATGTTCCCGGGGTCGACACCGTGCACATCAACGGGCCCACCGCGCGCGCGGTCATCACGGTGGGGCCCGGCGGGCCCACCGCCGAGGCACTGGCGCACGTGGTGGCCACCGCCGAGGCCGGCCTGCGTGACCCGAAGGCCGGTGCGGTCCGGGAACGCGCCCACTCGCTGCCCGGCGACGACGCCGTGCTGGCCAGCCGGATGGCTGCCACCGCGGTGTCCTCGGCCGGCTTCGGCGCGGCGTTCGTCGGCAGCCTGTTGCCGGTGCGCGGGTTGCCGAAGCTGTTGACCGTGCCGCTGTCGATCGCCGATCACCATCCCGCGGTGCGCCGCCGGATCGAAGAGGTACTCGGCGTGGACGGGGCCGATCTGGCGTTCGCCGGTGTGGGCGCCGCGGTCGCGACGCTGTCGGCCTCGCCGGCCACGTTGTTGTCGGGCACCATGACCCGCGCCATGCTGGCCGCCGAAGCGCTCAACGGTCGGGTGGCCTGGCGGGCCGCGGAAGCCAAACTCACCGAACTGGCCGCCAAGTCCGGTGACGTGCTGACCGCGCGCAACGGCAACCAGGGCGTGCACGCCAAGACCGGGGCCCGCTACGCCGAGACGTCGATGGGCGTCGGGTTGGGTGCGGCCGCCCTGCTGGCGTTGTTCAACCGCAACGAGACCGCGGCGACGGCCGCAGCGGCCACCCAGGTCGCCACCCCGCGCGCCATCCGCACGGTGCGCGAATCGTTCGCCATCGGCATCGGCCGCGGCCTGCACAACCACGGCTGCCTGGTGTTGCACCCGCAGACGCTGCGCTGGCTGGCCGAAGTCGACACCATCGTCGTCGACCCGCGCATCCTGTTCACCTACCAACTGACCGTCAGCCGGGTCCGCGGCGTGGACAACGGGCAGCGCTCGAACACCTGGCAAGCCGCCGTCGCCGCACTCGACGACGGCCTGTTCGCACCGGGCTGGAACTCGATGGCCGGACTGCCCGGCAAGCACAGCGGCGAGGGCGAAGCGCTGATCTCGTCGGTGCGTGACACCCGCGCGGCGGCGCTGCTGACCGAGGCCCGCAACGCCAAAGCCCGCGTCATCTCGATTGCCGACGACGGATTGCATTCGCTGCGACAGGCTTTCGACGAACTGCGGGAGCCCGGCGACTCACTGGATGACACGCTGGCCGAGATCGTCGCCGAATTGCGCAGCCACGGCTCCACCGTGCTGCTGCTGGCCCAAAGCGGTGAGACCGCCGCGCTGGAGGCCGACGTCGCCGTCGGCGTCGTGCGCGACGGCGATGCCCCACCGTGGGGTTCGGACATCCTGGTGCCCAACTTGGGGGCCGCCTGGCGGGTGCTGCGCACCCTGCCGGCCGCCCGCGAGGCCGCCCGCAAGGGGGTGGCGATGTCGGCGGGAAGCTCGGTGCTGGGTGCGTTGATGCTGATCCCGACCGTGCCCGGCAGCGGACCGGCCTCGGTGGACCTGACCGCCACCGCCGGGCTGTGGTCCGGATTCAACCTGGGCCGCAAGGTTTTCGACGAGGAGCTGCCGGCGCCGGAGCCCGGCCACGACTGGTATGCGCTGCCGGTCGAGGAAGTGGTGCGGTTGCTGGCGCAGTCGGACGAGGATGACAACGGCGCCAACGGTGCGGTCGCCGCCCTGGCTGCGCTGGCCGAAACCCCGCCGGCCCAGCGGATCAGTTCGGCGCTGGATGCGGTGCGCGACTACGTCAACACCATCCGCGAGGAGTTCTCCGATCCGATCACCCCCATCCTGGCCACCGGCGCCGCGGCCAGTGCGCTGCTGGGTTCGCCGTTGGATGCGGTGATGGTGGGTTCGGTGCTGGTGGTCAACTCGGCGATCGGCGCGTATCAGACCGTGCACGCCGAGCGTGTGCTGGGCCGACTGCTGGCCGTGCAGGAACCGCCGGCGCGCCGGGTGATCGGCGACTGGGAGCACCCCGAGCGCAGCGAATCGGTGCCGTCCCGGCAGCTGCGGCCCGGCGACGTCATCGAGGTGCGCTCCGGCGAGGTGGTGCCCGCCGATGCCCGACTGGTGTATGTCGACGGCGTCGAGGTCGACGAATCCGCACTGACCGGTGAGTCGCTGCCGGTGAGCAAGGACACCGAGGCCACGCCGGGCGTCACGCTGGCCGACCGCACCGGAATGATCTATGCCGGAAGCACTTTGGTGGCCGGCCGGGCCGTGGCGATGGTCACCGCGCCGGGTGCCGCCAGCGCGGCGCGACGTGCGATGGCGATGTCGCCGGTGAAGTCCAGCGAGGTCGGTCTGGCCGCGCAGTTGCAGAAGATCACCCGGCGCGCGTTGCCGTGGAGTTTGGCCGGCGGTGGGCTGGTCGGGGTGTTGAGCCTGCTGCGCGGCACCCCGATCCACGAGGCCGCCTCCGGCACGGTGTCGATCGCGGTGGCTGCGGTGCCCGAGGGTCTGCCGCTGGTGGTGACGCTGGCGCAGTCGGCGTCGGCGCGCCGGCTGACCGGGTCCTCGGTGCTGATCCGCAACCCGAAGGCCATCGAGGCGTTCGCGCGTCTGGACGTGGTGTGCTTCGACAAGACCGGCACGCTGAGCCAGAACCAACTGCGGGTGATCTCGGTGCGCAGCATCACCGGCGTCACCGAGGCCGACGTCATCGGTGCGGCCGTGCAGACCATGGTGATCGACGAGACCGGCCGCGCCACGCACGCCACCGATCAGGCGATCCGCGAGTACGCCGACGAGATCGGTGTCGTTCCGGTGCCCTTCGACGCGTTCCTGCCGTTCCAGTCCGACCGGCCGTTCGCCGCGGCGCTGATCGGCAACCGGCTGGTGGTCAAGGGCGCACCGGAGAAGCTCGGCCCGGCCGTCAAGGGCACCCGCGCCCAGATGACCCGTCGCCGTAAGGCATTGGCGGAGATGGCCGCCGACGGTCTGCGGGTGTTGGCGGTGGCCGAACGCACCGTCACCGACGCCGAGGCTCGCCGGGCAGCCGCCGATCCGATCGAGTTCGCCAAGCTGTGCACTGCGAACCTGTCGCCGCTGGGGTTGCTCGGGATGGCCGACACCCCGCGTGCCGGGTCACGGCCGCTGTTGGAGGAGTTGCAGCGCCGCGGCATCGGCGTCCGGTTGATCACCGGCGACCATCCGCTGACCGCAGCGGTGATCGCCAACCAGTTGGGCCTGCCGGTCAGCACCGAGGAGGTGTTGACAGGCACCGAATGGGACGCGATGACCGCACCGCAACGCCAGCAGGCCGCGCAGCGCTACCTGGTGTTCGCCCGGATGGCACCCGAGCACAAGGTCGAGGTGGTGCAGGCGCTGGAGACCGCCGGGCTGGTGACCGCGATGGTCGGCGACGGCGCCAACGACGCCGCCGCGATCCGGGCGTCATCGGTGGGTGTCGGTGTGGTGTCGGCCGGCTCCGACCCGGCCCGGATGGCTGCTGACGTGATGCTGCTCGACGGCCAGATCGGCGCACTGGTGCAGGCCTTGGACGAGGGCGAGCAGCTGTGGCGACGAGTGCACTCAGCGGTGTCGATGCTGTTGGGCCACAACGTCGGTGAGGTCAGCTTCGGGTTGATCTCGAGCGCGCTGACCGGCCGACCGGCTCTGAACGCCCGGCAGATGCTGCTGGTGAACATGTTGACCGATGCGCTGCCGGCCGCGGCGGTGGCGGTCAGCCAGCAGCTCGAGACCGACGAGGAAGTCCGGCACGACGAGGCCGCGATCTGGCGTGCGGTCGCCGCACGTGGCGTGTTCACCACGCTGGGTGGCACGTTGGCCTGGGCGATGGCGCTGCCGGTGGGGTCACCGGCGCGCGCGTCGACGGTCGGTTTGATCGGTTTGGTGCTCAGCCAGATGATGCAGACACTGTCGGATTCGCATGACCCGTTGGTGGTGACCACCAATGTCGGGACGGTCGCGATGATGGCCGGGATCATCAGCACGCCGGGTGTCAGTCAGTTGTTCGGCTGCACTCCGGTGGGCCCGGTGGGGTGGGCGCAGGCGATCGGTGCTGCCGTCGCGGCAGGCGCTGTTTCGCAGCTGGTGCCCTCGCTCATCGACCGGATGGCCGAGGATTTGGAGGAGTCAGTCGTCGATGGAGAGAATGCCGACACGGACCAGGACGGCGTAGAAGTGCTCGACCGCCGGGGTCAACAACCGGGCCCCGGACTTGACCAGGGTGTCGGTGTCGATGTTGCGCATGACGTCGCTCACAACAGGGAGCCTAAGCCCTAGCGCGCCTTGAGGCAAGGGTTACCTAACTTTGAATGGGAAATGAAATGTTGGATACCACTCGCGAGTACGTTTCGACGCACAACGACCTGTCCAAGCTGGTGCGCGATGCCCGCAGGTTCTCGGTGAACCTGCCGGTTATCGGCAAGGTGGGCGTTCCGCCGCCGGATCAGCTGGCCTTCTATGGCGTGTTGGTGCTGCTCGGCGTCACCGAGTTGATCCCCTGGCCGGTGGCGCTGGGCCTGGGCGTCGGGCATGCGTTGGCCACCCGGCACGCCACCGACGCCGCGACCGAAGCTGCCGAAGAGGCCGCCGAGGAAGCCGTGGAAGAGGCCGTCGAAGAAGCGCTGGCCGAGCTGAACGTTTCGGCAGCTGCGAAAAAGGCGCCGGTCAAGAAGGCACCGGTCAAGAAGGCACCGGCGGCCAAGCCGGCCGCAAAGAAGGCGCCGGCCAAGAAGACTGCGGCCAAGCGGACGCCGACGAAGACGGCTGCGAAGAAGGCGCCGGCCAAGAAGGCACCGGCGGCCAAGCCGGCCGCAAAGAAGGCGCCGGCCAAGAAGACTGCGGCCAAGCGGACGCCGACGAAGACGGCTGCGAAGAAGGCGCCGGCCAAGTCCCCCACCAAGAAGACGGCCGCCAAGACCGTCGCAAAGAAAGCCCCGGCCAAGCGGGCTGCGACAAAGCGGGCCCCGGCGAAGAAGGCCTGAATCCCCCGGGCCCACCAGCCCTGAAACTTTCGGGGCCCAGGGCAGGGCCGTTCGATTTTCTTGCTAGGACCCCGACCGTCTTCAGGGCTGCGATTTCGCCGTCCCCCTACCTGGTGGCAACCCTGAGGTAGGGCGCAGTGTCGGGGCCTACCTCAGGGCTGCCGCTTTGTCGGGGTCGACAGAAATCGCAGCCATGGCGTTGGGCGCAGCCAGAGCTTTGAAAACAGGATTGCGGCGCACCTCGACACCCGAGCCACACCCCGCCCGGAGGCTGGAACCTACGCCGTCAGTTCCGACGCCCGGCCCGGCCTTCGGAGCCTATGCCGTCAAAGCCACGCTCTACCGGAATTATTCCGGCACAGAGCGTCTGTCATCGAAGAATGTCTGTAGGATGATCGTGCTGCGGGTCTGCACGTTGGCCGCGGTACGGATCCGTTGGAGCAGCCCCTCCAGCGCCCGCGCCGAGGCCACCCGGACCAGCAGCACATAGCTGTTCTCACCGGCGACCGACGAGCACGATTCGATTTCGGCTATCCCCTCCAAGCGAGCGGGGGCATCATCGGGTTGGGAGGGATCCAGAGGAGTGATCGCGACGAACGCCGAAAGTTGTTGGCCCACCAGGTCGGGATTGATTCGCACGGTGTACCCGGTGATCACGCCGCGCGATTCCAGCCGCCGCACCCGCGACTGCACCGCCGACACCGACAACCCGGCCGTGGCCGCCAGGTGCGCCAGCGTCGCTCGACCATCGGCGATCAATTCTCGGAGTAGGACCCGGTCGATGCCGTCGAGTTCGTCGGAGACCACCGCCGGAGACTATCGCAGGACGGGCGCGTGGTGAGCGAGTCGCGCATGATCCCCAGCCGCGACTTGCGCGCCCGCTTCGCGCATGCCCTGTCCCGGATGTACGGCGCCGAAGTCCCCGCCTACACCACCCTGGTGCAAGTCAGCGCCCAGGTGAATGCCGATTACGTCGCGGCGAATCCCGGCGCCGAGCGGCTGGGCAGCCTGCAGCGGGTCACCGCCGAACGGCACGGTGCAATCCGGGTCGGCAGCGCCACCGAACTGGCCGCGGTCGCCGACCTGTTCGGCGCGTTCGGCATGTACCCGGTCGGCTACTACGATCTGCGCGACGCCACTTCCGCGCTGCCGGTCATCTCCACAGCGTTTCGGCCCACCGACGATGACGAGTTGGCGCACAACCCATTTCGGGTGTTCACCTCGATGCTGACCACCGCCGATCCGCGGTTCTTCAGCCCGGATCTGCGCGCCCGCGTCGAGCGCTTCCTGGCGCAACGCAGCCTGTTCGACCCGGCGTTGATCGCGCAGGCCCGCCAGATCGGCACCGACGGGGGCTGCCCGGCCGGGGCGGCCGAGGAGTTCGTCGACCGGGCCGTGGCGGCCTTCGCGCTGTCCCGGACCCCGATCGACCGGGCCTGGTACGACGAGTTGTCCGCGGTCTCGGCGCTGGCCGCCGACATCGCCGGGGTGAGCACCACACACATCAACCACCTGACCCCGCGGGTACTCGACATCGATGACCTGTACGCCCGGATGACCCGGCGCGGCATCGAGATGATCGACGCCATCCAGGGCCCACCGCGTACGGCCGGACCGGCAGTGTTGTTGCGCCAGACCTCATTTCGGGCACTGGCCGAACCGCGTCGGTTCCGGGAACCGGACGGCACGGTGCGCGACGGCACCCTGCGGGTGCGGTTCGGCGAGGTGGAGGCCCGAGGTGTCGCGCTGACACCCAAAGGCCGGCAACGCTATGACCAGGCGATGAGCCAGCCCGATCCGGCCGCGGTCTGGCAGGACTATTTTCCAGCCACCGACGCCGATATGGCCCGTGAACAGCTGGCCTATTACCGCAGCGGCGACCCGGCCAAACCCGTCGTCTACGAGGATTTCCTGCCCGCCTCGGCGGCTGGGATCTTCCATTCCAACCTCGACTCGGCGGCCCAGATGACCGACGCCGACGACGTCGGCGGCTATTCACAATCCTGGCTGGCGGCCGCGCTCAACCGGGACATCGCCGACCCCTACGCCCTCTACCAGAAAGCGGCATCATGACCACCATGGATACCGTCACCGTCACCGCCGACCAACTGCGCGCCCGCGCCCGGGCTGCACTCGAGGCCGTCGGCGCCAACGTCGCGCTGGGTGAGCCCGGCGGTCATGGTCTGCCCGCCAGCACGCCGATCACCGGGGATGTGCTGTTCACCGTTCCCGAGACCGACGTCACCGCGACGCAGCAGGCGATAGCACAAGCAGCCGAAGCATTTTCGACCTGGCGGAGCACTCCGGCGCCGGTACGCGGTGCGCTGGTGGGCCGGCTCGGTGAGCTGCTGATCGAGCACAAGAACGAGCTGGCGACGTTGGTGACGGTGGAGGCCGGCAAGATCACGTCCGAGGCACTGGGCGAAGTGCAGGAGATGATCGACATCTGCCAGTTCGCCGTCGGACTGTCTCGGCAACTGTACGGCCGCACCATCGCCTCCGAGCGGCCCGGGCACCGGCTGATGGAGACCTGGCATCCGCTCGGCGTGGTCGGCGTGATCACGGCGTTCAACTTCCCGGTCGCGGTGTGGGCGTGGAACACCGCGGTCGCGCTGGTGTGCGGCGACACCGTGGTGTGGAAGCCCTCGGAGATCACGCCGCTGACCGCGCTCGGCTGTCAGGCGCTGCTGCAGCGCGCGGCCGACGACGTCGGCGCCCCTGCCGCGGTCGGCCGGCTGGTGCTGGGCGGACGCGAGGTGGGCGAAGCCCTGGTCGATGACACCCGGGTCGCCTTGGTGTCAGCGACCGGCTCGGTGCGGATGGGCCGTGCGGTCGGTCCGCGGGTGGCCCGCCGGTTCGGCCGGGTGCTGCTCGAACTGGGCGGCAACAACGCGGCGATCGTGACGCCGTCGGCCGACCTGGATCTGGCCGTGCGCGGCATCGTGTTCTCCGCGGCCGGTACCGCCGGGCAACGCTGTACTACGTTGCGGCGCTTGATCGTCCACCACTCGGTAGCCGATGAGGTGGTGGCTCGGGTGCGCAGCGCCTACGCGAGTCTGCCGATCGGTGATCCGGCCGCGGCCGGGACGCTGGTGGGCCCGCTGATCCACGAGACCGCCTACCGCGACATGGTGGGCGCGCTGGAACAGGCCCGCGCCGACGGCGGCGAGGTGTTCGGTGGGCAGCGCCGCGACATCGGCGACGAGAGTGCGTTTTACGTCGAACCGGCGATCGTGCGGATGGGCGAGCAGACCGCCGTCGTGCACACCGAAACCTTCGCGCCCATTCTCTACGTGCTGACCTACGACACCCTCGACGAAGCAATCGCATTGAACAACGCAGTGCCGCAAGGTCTTTCCTCGGCGATCTTCACCACCGACGTCCGGGAGGCCGAGCGCTTCCTGGCCGCCGACGGGTCGGACTGCGGGATCGCCAACGTGAACATCGGCACGTCGGGCGCCGAGATCGGCGGGGCGTTCGGCGGCGAGAAGGACACCGGCGGCGGCCGCGAATCCGGCTCGGACGCTTGGAAGGCCTACATGCGTCGGGCCACCAATACGGTCAACTACTCGTCGGAGCTCCCGCTGGCCCAGGGCGTGCAGTTCTCCTAGCGATTTCGGTGCGTTTGCGGGCGCTGACGACCCGCAAACGCACCGAAATCACTCCTCGGTCGGCGTGGCCCCGGTGCCGCCGCAGCGCGCCCGGAAGTCCTTGCTGGGCTGCCGGATCGCCTGCAGCTCGGCCCGCACCTGCGGGTTGGCGTCGAGGTATTCGATCGCCTTGGTCTTCTTCTCCTCCATCGACAAGTCCTTCAGGTCGGTGAAGAAGTAGTTGACGTCCGGATGAGTGTGCAGATACACCGACGTCGCGGTGGCCACGTTGGCCATCACGCCGGCCAGGTCGGCCGAGGTGCAACCGGGTGGATCGTCGGCCAGCGCCGGGATCGAGGACAAGCCGAGCAGGGCCGACGCACCGATGACGGTGACGGCGGCGCGGCGCAGGATGGTGAGGTTGGCCATTGATTGCTCCTTCAAAGTCTGTCGTGTCATCAACGCCGCGGACCGATGCCCGGTCGGTTTCCAGGTCGGCCCGGCAGTCCGGGGTCCCATCCCGGTCCGGGATCGACGATCACGTCGAGATCCCAATCGTCGCAATACCAGTCGTATTCGCAGGGGTAGGGCACCACCGGACCGGAACCACTGGGTCCGTCGCCGGTATCGGGTCCCCGCACATCGCCCTGCGAACAAATCGTCGTGCCGTTCGCGCTGGTGCACTCCGCGAACGCCGGCGCCGCAAATCCCAAACCCGATGCCACCATGGCGGGTCCGACGAGCAAATACACCCACCGCATCATATGACTCCTCGTGCATCGCCCCGAAATTACGCACCTACCAAATAGTAGATCCGACTGAGCGGCTCCGCGTGATTACGAAGTCCCCGCCCCACCAAGAATTGGCTCGCTCACTGTAGAGACCGGCAACCCCGGCGACATCCCCCGGATCGGGGGAAATTCCTGCGATCGGGGCGGTTGGCTGGGATTCTGGTGACAGGTGTGCGGTAGCGTCCGTGCTCACCTGGGGTCGAGGCCTGCGGCGATACCCCTAGAGTCGCCAATTCGCCTTGATCCCAGGCCCATTCGCCTCACAGCGACGGATGGGGGCGCGTGAGCAGAGGGGAATCGAATGTCACGACATACTGAGCAGCCCGGGTCCGCCCCGGCGGCTCTCGCCATCCCTCCGGAGGGCTACTTCGAGCTCGAACGCGGCCGCTACGGACCGGTCTACCCGCGCACCCCGGCCTGCTACGGCTTCTCGATCATCGCCAAGGTCAAGGAAGGACGCGAGGCCGCGATCCGGGCCTACGGCAAGCAGATCGAGGAGGCCGTCGCGGCCACTCCCGACGTCCTGGCCCCGCTACGGCTGCACTACCTGCGTTGGCAGCTGTTCGACGTCGGCTCCGGTCTGCACTTCCAATACCAGGGCATCTTCGACACCGACTTCGACAAGTACACCGAGGACGCGGTGCAGTTGTTCAGCCAGACCGGGATCACCACGGTGTTCACCAATCTCGAGGGCTTCCCCGAGGATTGGCAGACCAACCCCGAGGCGTTCATCCGGTTCGTCCGCGAGCACCAATGCCCGAGCTTCCTGGAATACGGCGAGTACCCGTATGTCACCGCCGACGAGATCAAGAAGGCGCTGCGCCTGAAGTCCGCGTTCTCGGACATGCTCGATCAAATGCAATGACGCTCGAACTCGACGACATCCAGCACATCCTGGTCACCCGCACACCGGCGCTGACCGGACGCTACGAGTTCCTGTCGTTCGACACCGTCGCTGCCGGACGGGCCTGGCTGACCGAGATGCTCGACGTGGTGCAGTCAGCCACCGCAGCCCGCGCCACCCTGGACGACTCCGAGCGCTGGGTCACCTTGGCGTTCACCTGGACCGGGCTACGCGCTCTCGGTGTGCCCGACGCGCATCTCGCGACGTTCCCGGCCGAGTTCCGCGAAGGCATGGCAGCGCGCGCCGACATCCTCGGGGACACCGGCGCCAACGCACCGCAGCACTGGGTCGACGGTCTGGCCGGCGACGACGTGCACGCCATCGCCATCCTGTTCGCCCGCACCGAGGCCGAACACCGACGCTGCATCGGCGAGCACGACGCGCTGTTGGCCCGCTGCCCGGGCGTGCGGAGCATCTCCCACCTCGATCTCAACGCGAACCCGCCGTTCGACTATGCGCACGACCATTTCGGTTTCCGGGACCGGCTCTCCCAGCCCGTCATGAAGGGGTCCGGTGAAGAGCCCACCCCCGGCTCGGGCAACGCGCTCGAGCCCGGCGAGTTCGTGCTCGGCTATCCCGACGAGGACGGCCCGGCCACCGGCCAACCGGAGCCCGAGATCCTGTCCCGTAACGGCAGCTTCATGGCCTACCGCCGGTTGCGCGAGCACGTCGGCGAATTCCGCTCCTATCTGGCCGACAACGCCGAGACCCCGCAGGAACAGGAACTGCTGGCGGCCAAGTTCATGGGCCGCTGGCGCAGTGGCGCTCCGCTGGTGCTGGCGCCGACCGCCGATGACCCCGAACTGGGTGCAGACCCGCAGCGCAACAACGACTTCGACTACGGACAGATGGATCCACTGGGCTACGCCTGCCCGCTGGGATCCCATGCACGGCGGCTCAACCCGCGCGACACCGCGCACAACATGAACCGGCGCAGAATGATTCGGCGCGGCGCCACCTACGGACCGGCATTGCCCGACGGCGCCCCGGAAGACGGCGTCGACCGCGGCATCGCGGCGTTCATCATCTGCGCCAGCCTGATCCGACAGTTCGAGTTCGCCCAGAACGTCTGGATCAACGACAAGACGTTCCATGAACTGAGCAACGAGCACGACCCGATCTGCGGCAGCCAGGACGGCAGCCTGGACTTCACCGTGCCCAAACGTCCGATCCGCAAGGTACACAAAGGCATCCCGGCCTTCACCACACTGACCGGAGGCGCGTACTTCTTCCTGCCCGGGATCAGGGCGCTGCACTACCTCGCAGGGCTGGAGGACTCATGACGACTCGGCCGGCACGCACCTACAACCAGGGCCACGTCCCGCGAGCCCGCGACGGGCGGCGTCGGATCAGCATCTACTGGACCTGGAGCTATCCCTGGGAAGCGCAACGTGATCCGGCCGCGATGGCCAACCGGTTCTCGACGCTGACCGAGGTGCGCAACGCGGTGTACCCGGCCTATGAGACACCGGAGTTCGACGCCGCGAACTTCCTGCAGGGCATTGCCGGGACCCTCGAGCTGTTCCATCGGTCCACCTTGGCGTTCCAGGACCTGGCCGGTGAGTTGACCGGGCATCCGGTCGCGGTGTTCCAGCGCGTCGATCAGGCCGGCTACCACCAGCCGATCGACGAGCGGGTGCTCGACGACGTCGACACCCTGATGGTGTTCGGCCTGGACCACCTCGGTTCCGGATTGCAGCCCAGCGCAGCCGAAGTCGAGGCGCTCACCGCATGGCTGCGCCGGGACGGAACCTGTCTGGTGCTGGCTCCGCACCACGATGTCGGCTTCACCGACGATCTGGCCCAGCGTCAGGTCGAGTACGAACACCACGGCGACCCGCTGGTGCCCCGGCAACAGCGCTTCAGTCACTACACCCGGGCATTGATGCAAGCGCTGAACGTGCCCGTCCACAATGTCTGGGGGTTGCGGCCGGCCGTCGTCACCGGCACCCGCGACATTGCACCGCTGACCCGGTTCCCGGATCTGGACGGGCCAGGCCTGCTCACCGGCGTGCCGACGCTGAGCTTCCATCAGCATCTGCCGCACTATGAGCTCACCGTGCCCGAAAGCGACGCCGTGCGGGTGCTGGCCCGTCAGCCCGTCGATCCGCACCGCCCGCACCCGTTCACCGCGGCCGGCCACACCGAGTTCAACGCCGTGGTCTGGATGCCGCCCGCCGGTGAGCGCGTCGGTGACATCGTCGTCGTCGATTCCACGCATTTCACCACGCTGTTCGGTGGCACCGACAGTCTGCGCAACCTGTGGCGCAACCTCGCCACTTGGTGATTTCGGTGCGTTTGGGTGCGGTGACCGCCCCTAAACGCACCGAAATCGCGACGACGGCTGGGTAGGCTGCCCTCATGGACGCCAAGGCACCTCACGAGCAGTCCGGGCTGCGGGGCTGGCTGAACGGTCGGCATTGGAAGGGCACCCGGGCCGTGGTCTGGGTGGCCTGGATCGTGACGATCCTGCTGCTGGCAGTGTGCCTCTATACCGTGCTGCAACTCGAGCACACCGTGCTGGCATTCTCGTTCTGAGGACCCGACACCCGAGCTACCGCGGGATCAGTCCGATTCGCTTGCCCTCGGCAACCGCAGCGGTGCGCGAGGACACCCCGAACTTGCGGTAGATCGAGGCGGTCTGGCTCTTGGCCGTCTCCCGTCCGATCATCAGCGCATCGGCGATTCGCTGCAGCGACAGGTGCGTCGCCAGATACGGCAGCAGCCTCAGTTCGGCTGCCGACAACGGTCTTTGGCCGGTATTGGCCATCGCCCGGACCCGCTCGATGCGCTGCGCCAGCGCCCGGGCGTCCGGTTCGCGTCGGGCGGCGCGATCGGCGGCGTCCAGATGCTCGCTCAGCAGGTCCTCGTCGCGCAGCACCGCAGCGGTCCACGCCAACAACCCGTGGCCCAACAGAGCAGTGCGAGCGGCCAAGAAGCCCAGCCCGCCCAGCAGCCGCTCGGTGATCGCCACTGCGGCCCGAGCGCGGTCTTCGTCGCCGGACCGTGCCGCGAGCACCGCGCTGGTGGCGTACACCACCACCATCGGCACCAGATCGCACAGGTCGTGCTCGTCGGCGATGGCCCGCGCGCTGGCACTGCGTTGCCGCGCACCGGCGTCGTCGCCCTCGGCGAGGTCGAGCAGCGCCAGATGCGCCAGCGCTGCAGCATGAAAACCCGGCAGATTCGTCGTGGCCGGTAAGGCGGATTCCAATGCCGCCCGCGCCACCCGCGGCTCACCGCGCATGGCGGCGGCTGCGCCGTACATCACCGTGGCCGCACCCCACCAGCGGTTCACGGTGTAGTTGCCGGCCGCACGCACCTGCTCCGCACTGTGCGCCACATCGCGTAGTCCGCGCACTCCGACCAACGAATTGACCAGCGCAACAGCCACT
The DNA here is from genome assembly GCF_059812645.1 of Mycobacterium sp. NGS45. Lineage (NCBI taxonomy): Bacteria > Bacillati > Actinomycetota > Actinomycetes > Mycobacteriales > Mycobacteriaceae > Mycobacterium > Mycobacterium sp. NGS45. The sequence continues at coordinate 164,141 of NZ_JCALDB010000007.1, forward strand.
TTCACCGAGGGCGTGCCGTCGGCGAGCGGCTGACCGCGGTCGGCTCGGGTGGCGGCCAACAGCGATCGCTGGATCAATGCGGCGTCGCCGGCGGTCACCCCCAGCCAGGCGTTCGCGATCGCCGCGTCCGGGTACTCGGCCAGGGTCCGGTCATCCAGCATGGCGATGCGCCGGGCCAATACGCCGGCCCGGCCGTCGAAACCGAGGACGACGGCCTCGGCGCCCACCAGCGCCGCCGCGCGCGCCCGGTCCCCGGCGGCGACGACCTGCTGCAGCGCCCCGTCGACGTCACCGGCTTCGGCCAGCGCGTCCGCGGCCCGCAACGACACCTCACGGAACCGCTCCGGATCGTCGTCCCGCAACCGGGCCCGCAGCAGGTCGCCGAACAGGTGGTGGTAGCGGTACCACCGCCGCTCGTCGTCCAGAGCCACCAGGAAACCGTTGACCGAGCGCAGAGCCCGATCCAGCATCAGCCGACTATCCGAACGGCCCAGGATGGTGTCGAGGCTGCGGGCGCAGAACCGGTCGAGGAGCGCGGACTCGGTCAGGAACTCGAGGGTGTCCGGGTCCAATCGCGCCAGCACCTCCTCGACCAGGTAGTCGGCCACCAGCCGGTTGCGCCCGGTGAAACCGACCGCCGCGGCACCGTCGCGCAGCGCCAAGGCCGCCAGCATCACACCGGCCGGCCAGCCCTCACAGCGTTCGACCACGGCGCGCACGGTGGGCTCGTCGGCGTCGCCGACGGCATGCAGCACCGCGGCGGCCTCTGGTTCGGAGAACTTCAGCTCAGCCGGGCCCAGTTCGGACACGTTGCGCTGCAAGCGACGTCGTGCCAGCTCCACCGGCGGCGTCGAACGGCCCAGCAGCACCACCGAGACCGAAGCCGGGAGGTGAGCGACGAAGGACTGCAGGGTATGCACCGCGTCTTCGGCGGTAAGGGTGTGGACGTCGTCCAGCACGATCACGACCTGCTGCTGCTCGAGCGCGCGAACCAGGGCCGGCACCAGTTGACTGACCGGGTCGCGACCCGCACCGCGCAGATAGCGCAGGGTGGCTGCGCCGATCGAGACCACCTGGTCCAGCGCGCTCGCCAGATGCAACACGAGATGCGCGGGATCGGCATCCAGGACGTCGAGACGCAGCCAGGCGAAGGGGCGGCCGTCGGCCTCGTCCCACAACTGCGCGGCGGTGGTCTTGCCGTAGCCGGCCGGTGCGGTGACGACGATCAGGTCACCGGGGGTGGTCGCAGTCAACCGGTGCAGCAATGCCGGTCGGCTCAGCACGAAGCCGGCTCTGGCCGGCGCCCCGATGGTGGCCGCGGGCACGCTCGGCCGCCAATCCCCCGCTACCACCAGCAAATCGTATTCCGGTCCGGGCCCCGCTGCCTACCCCACGGCGTCCGGCGCCGCAGTGTCGGTGCCCGCTGGCACCATGGTCTGATGGCCCCGCTCACCGATCCGCTGGCGCGCTTCTCGGCGCTGACCCGGGATTGGTTCAGCGGTACCTTCCCGGCGCCCACCCCGGCGCAGCAGCAGGCCTGGGACACCATCGCCGACGGGCACAACACGCTGGTCATCGCCCCGACCGGCTCGGGTAAGACGCTCGCGGCGTTCCTGTGGGCCATCGACCAGCTCGCCCGCCGCGGCTCCGACGACGACGCCGCCCGCCGCGGCACCCGGGTGCTCTACATCTCCCCGCTCAAGGCGCTCGGCGTCGACGTCGAACGCAACCTGCGCACCCCGCTGACCGGTATCTCCCGGATCGCCGAACGCAATGGGCAGACCCCGCCGGCGATCAGCGTCGGCGTGCGTTCCGGGGACACCCCGCCGCAACGCCGACGGGAACTGATCGCCAAGCCACCGGACATCCTGATCACCACACCCGAGTCGCTGTTCCTGATGCTCACCTCGGCCGCCCGCGAGACGTTGACCGAGGTGCAAACCGTGATCGTCGACGAGGTGCACGCCGTGGCCGGCACCAAACGCGGCGCGCATCTGGCGCTGTCGCTGGAACGTCTGGACGCGCTGCTCGCCCAGCCCGCGCAGCGGATCGGGTTGTCGGCCACGGTGCGCCCACCCGAGGAGGTGGCCCGGTTCCTGTCCGGGCAGGCGCCGACCCGGATCGTCGCGCCGCCGGCGGCCAAGACCTTCGAATTGCGGGTCGAGGTCCCGGTACCGGACATGAGCACGCTGGATGCCGGCTCGATCTGGCCCGACGTCGAAGAGCGCATCGTCGACCTGATCGAAACGCATCGCTCCTCGATCGTGTTCGCCAACTCCCGGCGGTTGGCCGAGCGGCTCACGGCGCGGCTCAACGAGATTCACGCCGAACGGCAAGGCATCGAACTGGGCGGGCACAACCCGAAGGTGGCCGGCGGCGCGCCGGCGCAGCTGCTGGGCAGCGGCCAAACCTACGGCGCCGAACCGGTACTGGCCCGCGCACATCACGGCTCGGTGTCCAAGGAAGCCCGCGCCGACGTCGAGGATGCGCTCAAGAGCGGCCAGCTCAAAGCCGTCGTCGCCACCTCCAGCCTGGAACTCGGAATCGACATGGGTGCAGTCGATTTGGTGATCCAGGTGGAAGCCCCACCGTCGGTGGCCAGCGGCCTGCAACGAATCGGCCGGGCCGGGCACCAGGTCGGTGAGATCAGCCAGGGGGTGCTGTTCCCGAAGCATCGCACCGACCTGATCGACTGCGCGGTCAGCGTGCAGCGGATGCGCGCCGGCGAGATTGAAACCATGCGGGTGCCGGCCAATCCGCTCGACGTGCTGGCCCAGCACACGGTGGCGGCGTGCGCGTCCGAACCCCTCGATGCGCAACGCTGGTTCGACATCGTGCGCCGGGCGGCACCGTTCGCAACGCTGCCGGCCAGCGCGTTCGAGGCCACCTTGGATCTGTTGTCCGGCAAGTACCCCTCGACGGATTTCGCCGAGTTGCGGCCCCGCATCGTGTATGACCGCGACGCCGGCGTGCTGACCGGCCGCCCCGGCGCGCAGCGACTCGCCGTCACCTCCGGTGGCGCGATCCCGGACCGGGGACTGTTCACGGTCTACCTGGCCGCCACCGCGGACACCGAAAAACCGGCGCGGGTCGGCGAACTCGACGAGGAAATGGTGTACGAGTCGCGGCCCGGCGACGTCATCTCACTGGGCGCGACCAGCTGGCGGATCACCGAGATCACCCACGATCGGGTGCTGGTGATGCCGGCGCCGGGCGAACCCGCCCGGCTGCCGTTCTGGCGCGGCGACGGGGTGGGCCGCCCGGTCGAGTTGGGTGCCGCGATCGGGGCGTTCACCGGTGAGCTGGCCGCCCTGGACCGCGCCACCTTCGATGCCCACTGCGCCGAACTGGGTTTGGCGTCCTACGCCGGCGACAACCTGTGGCAGTTGCTCGACGAGCAACGCAACGCCACCGGCACCGTGCCGTCGGATTCCACGCTGGTGGTGGAACGGTTCCGCGACGAACTCGGCGATTGGCGAGTGGTGCTGCACTCCCCCTACGGGCTGCGGGTGCACGGTCCGCTGGCGCTGGCGGTCGGCAAACGGCTCTACGAGCGGTACGGCATCGACGAGAAACCGACCGCCTCGGACTCCGGGATCGTGGTGCGGCTGCCTGACACCGGCGTCGAAACTGCGCCCGGCGCAGACCTGTTCGTCTTCGAACCCGATGAGATCGAACCCGTGGTGACCGCTGAGGTGGGCGGTTCGGCGCTGTTCGCGTCCCGGTTCCGGGAGTGCGCGGCCCGGGCGCTGCTGCTGCCCCGCCGGCACCCCGGCAAGCGGTCCCCGCTGTGGCATCAACGGCAGCGCGCGGCCCAGCTGCTCGACGTCGCGCGGCGCTACCCGGACTTCCCGATCGTGCTGGAAGCCGTGCGGGAATGCCTACAAGACGTCTACGACGTGCCCGCGCTCACCGACCTGATGGCCGGTGTCGCCGCGCGCCGGGTGCGGGTGTTGGAGGTCGAGACCCCCAGCCCGTCACCGTTCGCGGCGTCGCTGATGTTCGGCTACGTCGGGGCGTTCATGTACGAGGGCGACAGCCCCCTGGCCGAACGCCGCGCTGCCGCACTGGCTTTGGATCCCACACTGCTGGCCGAACTGCTCGGCCGGATCGAACTGCGCGAGCTGCTCGACGCCGACGTCAGCATCGCCACCCACCGCCAGTTGCAGCACCTGTCCGAGGACCGCAAGGCCCGCGACGCCGAAGGGGTGGCCGACCTGCTGCGCCGGCTCGGCCCGCTCACCGAGGACGAGATCGTCGAGCGGGCCGAGGTGGCCGACGTCGGGGGCTGGCTGCACGGGCTGCACACCGCCAAACGCGTGATGCCCCTCAGCTACGCCGGGCACACCTGGTGGGCCGTGGTCGAGGACATCGGCCGGCTGCGCGACGGTGTCGGGGTCGCCGTGCCGGTCGGGGTACCGGCCGCGCTGTTGGAACCGGTGTTAGACCCGCTGGGCGAACTGTTGGGCAGGTATGCGCGCACCCGAGGACCGTTCAGCACCGCGTCCGCCGCCGCCCGGTTCGGTTTGGGCCTGCGGGTCTGCGCCGACGTGCTCGGCCGACTTGCCCTGGACGGCAAGCTGATCCGGGGTGAGTTCACCGAGGACGACGTCGGTGAGCAGTGGTGTGACGCCGAGGTGCTGCGGATCCTGCGCCGACGCTCGCTGGCTGCGTTGCGGGCCCAGATCGAGCCGGTGTCGACGACGGCGCTGGCCCGGTTCCTGCCGGCCTGGCAGCAGCTGGGCGCCGAGGCGACCTCCGGGATCGACGGGCTGGCCGCGGTGATCGACCAGTTGGCCGGGGTGCCGCTGCCGGCTTCGGCGGTCGAGCCGCTGATCTTCGGTCAGCGGGTCCGCGACTATCAGCCCGGCATGCTCGACGAACTGCTGGCCTCCGGCGAGGTGTTGTGGTCGGGTGCCGGCGAGCTGGCCGGCAGCGACGGCTGGGTGGCCTTCCATCCCGCCGACACCGCGCCGCTGACCTTGACCGCACCCACACAGTTGGACCTGAACCTGGCCCAGCACGGCATCTTGGACGCGCTGGCCGGCGGCGGTGCGTATTTCTTCCGCCAGTTCGACGTCCCCGGTGTGCCCGAGAACGAACTCAAAGATGCTCTGTGGCAATTGATCTGGTCCGGTTACATCACCGGCGACACGTTCGCGCCGGTGCGGGCCCGGCTGCTCGGGGAACCCCGCTCGGGTCGACGCAGCTCGACCGCGCATCGGCAGCGCCGGGCACCGCGGATGAGCCGCTACCACGTGGCCAACCCGCAGCTGCGCAGTACCGACGCCCGGGTGTCGGGCCGGTGGTCGGCGCTGCCGGCGCCGGAGCCGGACTCCACGGTGCGGGCGCACTTCACCGCCGATCTGCTGCTTGGTCGGCACGGCGTGCTGACCAAGGGAGCAGTGGCAGCCGAGAACGTGCCCGGCGGGTTCGCGACGCTGTACAAGGTGCTCAAGACGATGGAAGAGGCCGGACGCTGTCAGCGCGGCTATTTCATCGAATCGCTGGGCGGGGCGCAGTTCGCCACCGCGGCCACCGTGGACCGGCTGCGCAGTTTCGCCGACGGCGTCGACGGCCGCACCCGCGACGGAGTGGCCGTGGCGCTGGCCGCCACCGACCCGGCCAACCCGTACGGCGCCGCGTTGAGTTGGCCCACCCGATCCGAGGACAGCGAGACCGCGCACCGGCCCGGCCGCAAAGCCGGCGCGCTGGTGGCGCTGGTCGACGGTGAGCTGGCGTTCTTCGTCGAACGCGGCGGACGCTCACTGCTGTCCTTCAGCGCCGACCCGCAGGTGCACGACGCGGCCGCTCGCGCGCTGGCCGAACTGGTCACCACCCGGCGGGTGGATGCGCTGGTGATCGAACGCATCGACGGCGTGCCGGTGCTGGCTGACTGGGACGCCGCAGTCGCGCAGGCCGTGATCGCCGCCGGGTTCGCCCGCACACCGCGCGGACTGCGGCTGCGCTGATGCCCGAGGGCGACACCGTCTACCGCACCGCCGAGAAGTTGCGCCAGGCGTTGACCGGCAAGACCCTGACCCGCTGCGATGTCCGGGTGCCGCAGTACGCCACCGTCGACCTGAGCGGCCAACGCGTCGATGAGGTGCTCAGCCGCGGTAAGCATCTGTTCATCCGGGTCGGTGCGGCCAGCATCCACTCGCATCTGAAGATGGACGGCAGTTGGCAGACCGGCCGGGTGCGGGCGGCCGCCCACCAGATCCGGATCATTCTGGAGACCGCCGATTCCCGCGCCGTCGGCGTCGACCTCGGGGTGCTGGAGGTCCTGCCCCGCGCAGGCGACCAGGACGTCGTCGCGCAGCTGGGGCCAGATCTGCTGGGGGCTGATTGGTCCGCGGAGACCGCCGCGGCCAACCTCGTGGCCGAGCCGTCGCGCGCGTTGGCCGAGGCGTTGCTGGATCAGCGGGTGCTGGCTGGGGTGGGCAACGTGTACGCCAACGAGCTGTGCTTCCTGTTCGGCCTGCGACCCACCTCAGCGGTAGCCGAACTGCCCGATCCGCACCGGCTGGTCACCCGGGCCCAACAGATGTTGTGGGCCAACCGATTACGGGTGCAGCGGGTCACCACCGGTGATACCCGCCGCGGTCGTGAGCTGTGGGTGTACGGGCGGGCCGGTCTGCCGTGCCGGCGCTGCGGGACGTTGATCGTCACCGACCGCGACGCCGACCGGGTGCAGTACTGGTGCCCGGCCTGTCAGCGCTGACTTAGACCGTGCAGTCCACGCCGGCGACGTTGTTGGCGATCACGCAGGCCGACGGGTTCGACAGCTTCCAGGTGCCGTCCTGGTTCACCCAGTAGATGTTGTGCGTCTTGGTGCCGAACAACGGAATCGACACCGCCAGTTGGGCGTCCAGCTGATCGCCGTTGACCACCGGGTTCTGCACCTGCCAGTTCACCATGCCGCCGTAGGTGTTCAGCCGGTTGGCGATGTTGTCGGCGGTCGGCACGGCGGCCTGACCACCGGCCAGCTTGGCGGCGCGGTCGGCGGCCGGCACGCCGGTGTCGAGCACGTACCGTAGCTCGGAGGTCAGCTGATCGGCGCTGGGCACTGCGGGTTCGGCCCAGGCCATCCCCGCCCCGCTCAACGCACCCGCAGCCAATACCGTCATCGCCGCCACTGCAGCCCGCATCAACGCTTCCTTCCAAGAATGGTCTCGACCCTCGCACACCTCAGCACACCGATTTGCTGACGGCAAGACCTACGTCCGGCGCCGAGGGTGCGGCGCCGGTCGTGGTCAGCGGTTCGGCAGCGCGAGCCGGACGATCTTGCGCACCACCGAGGCGAACTGCTTGTGCAGCGGGCCGGTGTTGTACGGGATGCCGTAGCGCCGGCAAATCTCCTGGACCTCATCGGAGATCTCGGCGTAGCGGTGCGCAGGCAGATCCGGGAACAAGTGGTGTTCAATCTGGAAGCTCAGGTTGCCGCTGAGGATGTGGAACAGCTTGCCGCCGGCCAGGTTCGCCGATCCCAAGATCTGCCGGAAGTACCACTGGCCGCGGGTCTCGGCCTTGGTCTCCTCGATCGAGAACTCCTGGGTGCCCTCGGGGAAATGTCCGCAGAAGATGATCATGAACGCCCACACGTTGCGCATCAGGTTCGCGGTCAGGTTACCGGCGAACACCAGCGGCGCGAACGGCCCGGCCAGAAGCGGAAACGCCACGTAGTCCTTCAGCGTCTGCTTCTTGGTCTTGGCCCAGATCTCTTTGAGCACTTCGCGTTTATCGCTGACGCTGATCTCACCGGCGCGGATGCGTTCGGTTTCCAGTTCGTGCAGCGCCACACCGTACTGGAACAACACCATCAGCAGGAAGGCGTACACCGGGTTGCCCAGGAAGTACGGACTCCACTTCTGGTCCTTGCTCATCCGCAGGATGCCGTAGCCGATGTCGCGGTCCATGTCGACGATGTTGGTGTAGGTGTGGTGCATGTAGTTGTGTGAATGCCGCCAGTGATCGGCCGGGGCCGCGGTGTCCCATTCGAAGCTGCGGCCGGACAGGTTGGGGTCACCCATCCAGTCGTACTGGCCGTGCATCACGTTGTGCCCGATCTCCATGTTGTCGATGATCTTGCTCAACCCGAGCATGGCGGTGCCGGCCAGCCAGAACGGCGGGAAGATGCTGGCGAACAGCATTGCGCGGCCGCCGATCTCGAGGCCGCGCTGGGCCTTGACCATCCGGCGGATGTAGTTGGCGTCGCGCTCACCGAGGTCGGCGATGACCCGGTCGCGGATCGCCTCGAGCTCGCGGCCGAACGCTTCGACCTGCTCGGGAGTCAGCCGGACGACGGTGTCGCCGACCCGCTTCTCCAGCGTGCGCTGCTGCGGGTCGTCGGCGATCGGGGTGTCGATGGTCTGGATGTCAGTGGGGTCGATGGCAGCGATAGTCATGGTGAGTCTCCTTGTCTAGAGCGCGATGTCGACGTCGCCGACGGCGGCCGAAACGCAGATCTGGATGTCCTCGTCGGCGCAGGTCGAGATCGCGCCGGTGATCAGGTTGCGCACCGCGCCGCTGGGCTTGCGGCGAGTGCAGCTGTGGCAGATGCCCATTCGGCATCCGCTTTCGGGGTTCAGTCCGGCGGCCTCGGCCTGCTCGAGCAGCGAGCGGCCGTCGTCGACGACGGTGACGTCGCTCTCGGAGAAGCGGACCTGGCCGCCCTCGGGCACGTCGGGCACGGTGAACACCGGGGGCACGAAGCTTTCCGAGCGGGCCTGCGGGTGCACCGTGCGCACCGCGTCGACCAGGGCCGACGGCCCGCACACGTAGACCGCGTCGGGCTCGGTCAGCGCCCGGTCCAGATGTTCGGCGCTGACGTGGCCGACCAGGTCGCCGTCGTCGCTGCGGGTGTAGCCGTGCAGCACCCGCACGTCGGGCAGGGCGGCCAGCTCGGCGGCGTAGCAGGTGTCCTCTGGCCCGCGCGAGTAGTGCACGAATGCGACCTCACCGGTGAATCCCTTCGCGCGCAGAGTGCGCACCATGGACAGCACCGGGGTGATGCCGCTGCCGCCGGAGACGAACAGCACCCGGCGCGCGGTGTCGTCGAGGGTGAAGTCGCCAGCCGGGGCGCCCAGGCCCACCACCATGCCCAGCTTCGCCCGTTGGTACAGGTGGGTGGAGACCAGACCGCCGTCGTGGCGACCGATGGTCAGTTCGATGTCCCGGGAGCCTTCGGCGTTGGCCGGTGAATAGCACCGGGTGTACCGCCGGCCGTCGATCTCGACGATGACGGTGATGTGCTGCCCGGCCCGAAACTGGGAGCACATCTGTTCTCCCAGGGCGTTGGGGCGCAGGGTGAGCGTGACGCTGCGCGAGGTCTGGCGCCGCACGCTGACCACGGTGGCCCGGGCTTCGCGGCTGGTCCAGGCACGATCGACCAGCTCAGTGTAGGTATCCACACCGTGCGGCCCGGTCAGAATGCTCATCAGCGGCGACCGCAGCACGCGGTCTCGCAGCCGGAGCGGAGAAGTTTGAGTGAACATATGTACACCGTGAGCTCTGCGGGGTGGGTGCGTCAACGGGTTGTGGTAGGTTTCACATTCAGTGAACAGTCGTACTCCCAGTTCGCGGTCGTCGTCTCGGTCGAGCCGATCGCGGGATTCGCGTGCCCGGGACACGGTGTCGCGGATCGAACGTAAGGAGGCCACCCGGCGCGCAATCGTGGACGCTGCGCTCACGCTGCTGGCCGAGGACAGCTTCTCGGCGCTGAGCCTGCGCGAGGTGACCCGCAAAGCCGGGATCGCGCCGACCGCGTTCTACCGGCACTTCGATTCGATGGAGTCGCTGGGCCTGGTGCTGATCGACGAGTCGTTTCGGGCCCTGCGCGACATGCTGCGCGGCGCCCGGGCCGGCAAGCTGGACCCGTCGCGGGTGATCGAGTCGTCGGTCGACATCCTGATCACCGGCGTCAACGAGCGCCGCGAGCACTGGCGGTTCATCGCCCGCGAGCGCAACAGCGGGGTGGCGGTGCTGCGCTATGCGATTCGCACCGAGATCCGGCTGCTGACCTCCGAGCTGGCCATCGACCTGGCGCGGTTCCCTGACTTGGCGGGCTGGAGCAGCGAGGATCTCAACATCGTCGCGACGTTGTTCGTCAACGCGATGATCTCGACGGCCGAGGCCATCGAGGACGCCGGTGATGCCACCGCGCTGGAGGAGATTCGGCGCATTGCGATCAAGCAGCTGCGGATGATCACCGTGGGCGTGGTGAACTGGCGCTCGGAGAGCTGATCCTCAGCCCAACCTCCGCCGGCTGACGAACACCCGGGGCCGGCCGGTCAGCGGGTCGGTGAACTCCAGACTGTGCGCCAGCAACTGTAGCGGCGTCGAGAAGTCGTCGGCGGCGACGTCGAGCACGTCCGGATAGAGCGGGTCGTTCGCGATGGGCAGTCCCAGCGCATTCATCTGGACCCGCAGCTGATGCGTCCGTCCGGTGCGCGGCATCAGCCGGTACAGCCCGTCGCCGAGATACTCGATGTGGGTCTCGGCGTTCGGCTCGCCGGGCTCCTCGTAGGCCTGTAACTTGCTGCGGTCCTTGATGATCCGGCTGCGCACGGTCATCGGGAAGTGCAGCTGTGAGTCCTCGGCGGCGCGCGCCAGGTACACCTTGCTCACCTGCCCGCGCGCAAACAACGTCTGGTATGCCCCACGCACCTCGGGGCGGGTCGTGAACAGCAGCACGCCGGCGGTCAGCCGGTCCAGGCGGTGCGCCGGACTCAGTTCCGGCAGAGCCAGTTCACGACGCAACCGCACCAGCGCGGTCTGCGCTACGTGCCGCCCGCGCGGCATGGTGGCCAGGAAGTGCGGTTTGTCCACCACCACGATGTCGTCGTCGCGATGCAGCACCGGGATGTCGAACGGCACCTCGACTTCGTCGGGCAGCTCCCGATAGAGGTAGACGTGCGCGCCGGCGGGCAGCTCCGTCGTGGCGTCGACCACGCTGCCGTCTTCGCAGAACACCTCACCGGCACTGACTTTGGCGGCCGCCTCGGGCCCGAACCGGCGTTCCAGCTCGGCGCGCACCGGTCCGCCGTGCAGACGGACCCGGGCGGCACTCACCCCGTCCCGATCCGGCAGCGGCGGGGGTCGTCGACGCCGGCCCATCGGTCAGAAGGTGAGGACCAGGCGGCCGCGCACCCCGCCGGCTTCGAGTCGGCGATGCGCTTCGGCGGCGTCGGCGGCCGGCAAGGTGTCGGCGACCCGCAGCGTGAGCTCGCCGGCCTCGACCTGTCGGCACAGCCGATCCAGCTTGGCCTGGTTCTGCGTGTATTCGGTGACGAAGATCGGGTGCCACTGGATGCCCCGTTCGTCGGGACCGGTGTAGCCGCGGACCGTCACGATCCCGCCGCCGTCCCGCACCGCGGGGATGACCTCGTCATCCTGCACGGAACCGTCCGCCAGGCCGTCCACACCGTCCGGGACGACGGCCCGAATCCGTTCGGCGACATCGGAACCGCGGCGCACGACGACGTCGGCGCCCAGGCTGGTGACCAAATCTTCGTCGGCTTCCGAGGCGTCGGCGATCACCCGCAACCCGTCGGCCTTGGCCAGTTCGATGACGTAACCGCCGAACGCCCCGGCCGCGCCGGTGACCGCCACCGTCGCACCCGCAGGCAAGGCCAACTTGTCCAGCGCCAGCCGCGCGGTCAGCGCGTTCATCGGCAGCGTGCAGGCAGCGACGTGATCGGAGTTGGCCGGTGCGCTGGCCACGGATCCTGCTGGAACAACCAGATATTCGACGTAGGCGCCCTTCATGTCGGCCGGGCTGGCCACGGCCACCACCCGGTCCCCGACCCGCAGTTCAGTGTCGGTGCCGGGCCCGATCTCATCGACCACGCCGGCGGCGTCCCAGCCGACGATCCACGGCGGGTCGGGGAACTCGAACTCCGGGTTGAGTTGCAGGATCATGTCCCGGATCTGGCCGGATCGGCTCACGGTGTCTGACGGACTGACCGCTGCCGCATGTACTTTCACGCGTATCTGTCCGGGACCGGCATGTGGTTCGTCCACCTCGATCTCGCGCAGCACCTCCGGACCGCCGAACTCGGTGAAACCGATCACGCGGATCCTGACACCTCCAATTCAATTCAGCGGCACGGGTTCCAGGATTTGTGCCCGTGCTTCGGGCGCGGCTTGTCGCAGCGCATCGGCGGACTCGTCGTCGGGTTGAGCTTGGGAGAGCACCTCGGCCTCCACCCGCGCAACGTAGGTGGCTACTTCGCGTTCGACGTCGTCGTCGCTCCAGCCCAGGATCGGCGCCACCACCTCGGCGACCTCGCGCGCGCAATCCACACCGCGGTGCGGGTATTCGATGGAGATCCGCATCCGCCGCGCCAGGATGTCCTCGAGGTGCAGTGCCCCCTCGGCGGCGGCCGCATACGCTGCCTCCACCCGCAGGTAGACCGGGGCTTCGGCGATCGGCTCGAGCAGATCGGGACGGCCGGTGGCCAGCGCCAGCACGTCGTCGATCAGTGCGCCGTAGCGGTCGAGCAGATGCCGAATCCGGTACGGGTGCAGGCCATGTCGGGCACCCACGTGCTCGGTCTGGTTGATCAGCGCGAAGTAACCGTCGGCGCCGAGCAGCGGCACCTTGTCGGTGATCGACGGTGCCACTCGAGCCGGAATATACTGTGCTGCAGCATCTATCGCGTCAGCGGCCATCACCCGGTAGGTGGTGTACTTGCCACCGGCGATCGCGACCAGGCCCGGAGCCGGTGAGGCCACAGCGTGTTCGCGTGACAGCTTGGAGGTTTCCTCGCTTTCGCCGGCCAGTAGCGGCCGCAGGCCCGCGTACACGCCGTCGATGTCGTCGTGGGTCAGCGGCGTGGCCAGCACCTCGTTGACCCGGTCCAGGATGTAGTCGATGTCGGCCTTGGTGGCGGCCGGGTGGGCCAGGTCAAGGTTCCAGTCGGTATCGGTGGTGCCGATGATCCAGTGTGTGCCCCAGGGGATTACGAACAGCACCGACTTCTCGGTGCGCAGGATGATCGCCACCTCGGACACGATGCGGTCCCGCGGCACCACCACGTGCACGCCCTTGGATGCCCGGACCCGGAACCTGCCGCGCTGCTTGGACAACGCCTGGATCTCGTCGGTCCATACCCCGGTCGCGTTGACCACGACGTGGCCGTGCACCTCGGTGACGGTGCCGTCCTCGGAGTCCCGGATGCGCACGCCGATCACCCGGTCACCTTCCCGCAGCAGCGCAACCACCTGCGTCGAGATCCGGACCACCGCGCCGTAGTGCGCCGCGGTGCGGGCGACGGTCATGGTGTGCCGGGCGTCGTCGACCACGGTGTCGTAGTAGCGGATACCGCCGATCAGCGAGCTGCGCTTCAGCCCGGGTGCCAGCCGCAATGCTCCCGACTTGGTCAGATGCCGTTGCGCGGGAACCGATTTGGCTCCGCCGAGCTGGTCGTAGAGGAAGATCCCGGCGGCGACGTAAGGCCGCTCCCACCACCGGTTGGTGAGTGGGAACAGAAATGGCAGCGGTTTGACCAGATGCGGCGCGAGCGTGGTGAGCGAGAGCTCGCGCTCATGCAATGCTTCGCGCACCAGGCCGAATTCCAGTTGTTCGAGGTAACGCAGGCCGCCGTGGAACATCTTCGACGATCGGCTGGATGTGCCCGAGGCGAAGTCGCGGGCTTCTACCAGCGCGACCTTCAAGCCGCGGGTGGCGGCGTCCAGGGCTGCCCCGGCTCCCACCACTCCGCCGCCGATGACCACGACGTCGTACTGTTCGGCGCCCAACCGTTCCCACGCGCGGGCGCGCTGAGCGGGGTCCAACGTCGAATTCGTAGCTGGGTCCACGCATGCTCCCTGTCACTCGGCAGTCCCGCCCAGGCTACGTGCTCGAGGCGCCGCGCACGCGACGCTCGGCACTTGAACCGCCGTGACCGTGCACTGGCATGCAGCTGCGGGTGGGCCAACTGCCTCTACGCGGACGCTGACGAGGGCCCGGCGGGCCGCGCGGCGATCACTGGGGCGGCCGTGGCAGGCAATCGAGGGTGGCGGCGGCGTGGCAGTGGCAGTGGCAGTGGCAGTGGCAGTGGCAGTCACACATACCACAGGAGACACTTTGGCCACTGCGCCGGAGCACATACCCGCCTGTCTCAGCTCTGAGCGACTTCTCAGCGACAACCTCATGGTGAGGGACTTCTCAGCGACAGTCTCAGCCTGGGCGACGAAGCTTCCAGCTACGCGAGTCGCTCAGAGGCGGGCAACTCGGCCCGTACTTTCCCCACGGCTGACACTGCCCACCCTCCGCCGGCGCAAACCAATCAAAAGTCGCTCAAAGGCGGGCAACTCGGCTTGTACTTTCCGCACGGCTGACACTGCCCACCCTCCGCCGGCGCAAACCGATCAAAAGTCGCTCAGAGGCGGGCAACTCGGCCCGTACTTTCCCCACGGCTGACACTGCCCACCCTCCGCCGGCGCAAACCAATCAAAAGTCGCTCAAAGGCGGGCAACTCGGCCCGTACTTTCCCCACGGCTGACACTGCCCACCCTCCGCCGGCGCAAACCAATCAAAAGTCGCTCAAAGGCGGGCAACTCGGCCCGTACTTTCCCCACGGAAATCCCGCAGCGCCAGCTCATTCCAGGGACTTCGCGCAGGCCGCCAGGATGGACCGGAAGCTCGACCGGAAAAGTCGGGCCGTCACGGCTTCGGTCAGCTTGCCGCCGGCGCGGCGAGGGATGCTGTAGGCCGTGACCCACTCGACGTCGGTGCCGTCGTCGCTGGGCGTAAGCCGGACCGTGCCACCCTCGTGCCTGCCCGGCGGTAGGGATCGAACCACCAGGTAGGAGTAGCTCTTCGGAGCGTCGTGGGCCGTGATCACCTCGCGCAGCCACGCTCCCAACACCAGGACCTCGCGTATCGCGCCGACCTCCGGTCCGGAGCCACCTTTGGCCCAGTTCGCTCTGAGGAACAGCGGGGCCGAGGTCAGGTTGGCCGTGTCGGTCAACCAGTCGAACACCAGCTCCGGCGGCGCCGCGATGGTGCGCTTGACCTGCAGAAAAACCATGTTGACCCCTTACCCCCCTCAAGGCTGGATTCTAACCACCGCACGGTCTCCCGCACTGCATTCAGATAGCGCTGGGGTAGCGACTTCGGGCCCGAACACCTACCTGACTACTAACTGAACGTGTTCAGCGCCCAGTGCCCTAATCCAGATCGTCGTGGGCCATCAACCGCCGGGCCGCCTCGACGATCGACCCGGACAGCGACGGGTACACCGACAGCGTCTGCGCCAGGTCGGTCACGGTGATCCGGTTCTGCACGGCCAATGCGATCGGCAGGATCAGCTCCGAAGCAATCGGCGCCACCACCACGCCGCCGATCACCACACCGGTGGCCGGCCGGCAGAAGATCTTGACGAAGCCGTGCCGGATCAGCGACATCTTCGCTCGGGCATTCGTACTCAACGGCAGCATCAAGGTGCGGGCCGGCACGCTGCCGTCGTCGATCGCGCTCTGCGGTATGCCGACCGCGCCGATCTCGGGCCGGGTGAACGTCGCCGAGGCCACGGTGCGCAGCCGGATCGGCGAGACCCCCTCGCCCAGCGCGTGATACATCGCGATCCGGCCCTGCATGGCCGCCACCGACGCCAGCGGGAACAGCCCGGTGCAGTCCCCGGCCGCGTACACCCCGGCCGCGGGCGTGCGGGAAACCCGGTCCACCGGGATGTAGCCGCCCGGATTCAACTCGACGCCGACCCGCTCCAACCCCAGCCCCTCCGTGTTGGGCACCGACCCGATACTCATCAGCGCGTGGCTGCCGTCGACCACCCGCCCGTCGGTCAGCTGCACCCGGATGCCGGTCTCGGTGCGCAGCACCGAATCCGCGCGCGCGTTCTTCACCAGCGTGACACCGCGTTCGGCGAACACCTGCTCGAGCGCCGCGGCCGCGTCGGGGTCCTCGTGCGGCAGGATCTGGTCGCGGCTGGCGACCACGGTGACCGGCACCCCGAGTTCGGTGTAGGCGTTGCAGAATTCGGCGCCGGTCACGCCGGAACCGACGATCACCAACCGTTCCGGCAGTTCATCGAGTTCGTAGAGCTGGCGCCAGGTCAGGATCCGTTCGCCGTCGGGCACCGCGTTGGGCAGCACCCGCGGGCTGGCACCGGTGGCGATCAGCACGACGTCGGCCTTGAGCACACCGACCCGACCCTCCGGCGTGACGACCCGGACCCGGTGGTGCGCCATGCCGGGGACGTCGTCGACCAGCTCGCCGCGCCCGCCGATGATGCTCACGCCTTGATTGAGCAGCTGGGTGGCGATGTCGGCGGACTGTGATGCAGCCAACGTCTTGGCCCGGTTGTTGATCTGCGGCAGCGAGATCTGCGCCGTGTCGATCGGGATGGCAAAGCCCATGCCTTCGGCGCGGCGCAACTCAGTCCGCACCCCGGTCGAGGCGATGAACGTCTTGGACGGCACGCAGTCATACAGCACCGCCGCGCCGCCGATACCGTCCGAGTCGACCACCGTGACCTGCGCTTTTTCCGGCCCGAACCCGGCAGCCACCAGTGCCGCCTCATAACCGGCCGGCCCGCCGCCGATGATCACGATGCGCGTCAACACGGCTTCAACCTAGGCCACCGGCGGGCCCGTCGTCGTACGGAAGGGCGCACCGACCCGACGAATCCAGGTAACCGCCTTGTCGGCCCACCCTTGCCTGGCCGGTCTAAGCTTTCTAGCCGTGCCGATCTATGCCGCCTACGGGTCGAACATGCATCCCGAGCAGATGCTGGAACGTGCCCCGCACTCCCCGATGGCGGGCACCGGCTGGCTGCATGGCTGGCGGCTGACCTTCGGCGGCGAGGACATCGGCTGGGAAGGTGCGCTGGCCACCGTCGTGCAGGATCCCGACTCCCGGGTGTTCGTCGTGCTCTACGACATGACCCGCGAGGACGAGGCCAACCTGGACCGCTGGGAAGGCTCGGAGCTGGGCATCCACAAGAAGATCCGGTGCCGGGTGCATCGGGAGTCCTCGGACACCACCACCGATCCGGTGCTGGCCTGGCTGTACGTGGTCGACGCCTGGGAGGGCGGCATCCCGTCGGCGCGCTACCTCGGTGTGATGGCCGAGGCCGCCGAGATCGCCGGTGCGCCGGCCAGCTACGTGCACGACCTACGCACCCGGCCGTCCCGCAACATCGGCCCTGGCACCAGCTCGCACTGACCGGCGCACCGGATCTAGACCGCGGCGCTTTGGTCCACGATGTTGGCCAGCACCCGCACACCGACTGCCAGCGCGCGTTCGTCGAGATCGAAGTTGGGCTGATGCAGATCCAGCTGCGGCCCGTCCCCGCTCCACACGCCCAGCCGCGCCATCGCGCCCGGCACCTCCTCCAGGTACCAGGAGAAGTCCTCGCCACCACCGGATTGCCGGGTGTCGGCCAGCACGTCCGGCCCCAGCGACTCGATCGCATGCATCAGGACCCGAGTCGAGACTTCCTCGTTGACCACCGGCGGCACCCCGCGCCGATAATGTAGGGAATGCTCGACCCCCAGCGGTGCCAATAACGACGAAACCGACTCGGCCACAAGATTTTCCAGCTCCAGCCAGGTGTCCCGGCTGGCGGTGCGCACGGTCCCGGCCAAGGTGCCGCTCTGCGGAATCGCGTTGGCGGCCACCCCGGCGTTCACCGCACCCCAGACCATCACGGTGCCGTGCCGCGGGTCGATGCGCCGCGACAGCACCCCGGGCAGCCCGGTGATCAGCGTGCCCAGCGCGTAGACCAGGTCGCCGGTCAGATGCGGGCGCGAGGTGTGCCCGCCCGGCGAGGACAAGGTGATCTCGACCGAGTCGGCGGCCGAGGTGATCGGCCCGAGCGTCGTCGCGACCCGTCCAACCGCCAGCCGCGGATCGCAATGCAGCGCGAAGATCCGCGACACCCCGTTGAGCACGCCGGCCGCGATCGCGTCGATCGCACCGCCGGGCATCAGTTCCTCGGCGGCCTGGAAGATCAGCCGCACCCCGACCGGCAGGTCGGGCGCCGCGGCCAGCGACAGCGCGGTGCCCAGCAGGATCGCGGTGTGCGCATCGTGCCCGCAGGCGTGCGCCACGCCCGGCACCGTCGAGGCATACGGCGCCCCGGTGCGTTCGGGCATCGGCAACGCGTCCATGTCGGCGCGCAGCGCGATCCGCTGCCGATGCTCGGGCCCGATGTCGCAGATCAACCCGGTGCCGCCGGGCAGCACCTTGGGATTGAGCCCGGCATCGACCAGCCGCTCGCAGACGAACTGCGTGGTGGCGAACTCCTGGCGGCTCAACTCGGGGTGCCGATGGATGTGCCGGCGCCATTCGATCAGGTCGTCGACGTGCGTGGACAACCAGGATTCGGCGAGGTCGGCGACGCTCATGCCGCGCACCCCGGCCGCATCGTCGCCTGGCCGGCGCACCCGCGCGTCGACGCCGGCGCGACGACGGGACATGCGGGAACGGGAACGTTGGCCATCAAAGCAGTATCGCACCGCGCCGATAAGCTGCTTTCCCGTGACTGCCGATCCCGCCCAGCTGGCCGCCGAGGCGGCAGCCGTCATCGCCGAACGCACCGGCGTGCCCCACCACGACGTCGCGGTGGTGTTGGGCTCGGGTTGGGCGCCGGCCGCCGACGCGCTCGGCGCCCCGAGCGCGAGCATCCCGATGGCCGAGCTGCCCGGGTTCGTGCACCCCAGTGCGGCCGGACACCGCGGCGAGGTGCGCTCACTGAACCTGGCCGGTAAGCATCTGCTGGTGCTGCTCGGCCGCAACCACGCCTACGAGGGGTACGACCTGGGCGTCGTCGTGCATCCGGTGCGCACCGCGTGCGCCGCGGGTGCGACGACGGTGGTGCTCACCAACGCGGCTGGCGGTCTGCGCGACGAGTACCCGGTGGGCCAGCCGGTGTTGATCGCCGACCACCTGAACTTGACCGCCCGCTCCCCCTTGGTCGGCGCGCAGTTCGTCGATCTGGTCGACGCCTACTCACCGCGGCTGCGCGCGCTGGCCCGCGAGATCGAGCCCGCCCTGACCGAAGGCGTCTACGCCGGGTTGCCCGGGCCGCACTACGAGACCCCGGCCGAGATCCGGATGTTGCGCACCCTGGGCGCGGACCTGGTCGGCATGTCGACGGTGCACGAGACCATCGCCGCGCGCGCTGCGGGCGCCGACGTGCTGGCGTTCTCACTGGTGACCAACCTGGCCGCGGGGATGACCGGTGAGCCGTTGTCGCACGCCGAGGTGCTGGCGGCCGGCCGTCAGTCGGCGACCGCGATGGGCGCCCTGCTCGGCGCGGTGATCGCTCGGCTCTGACGACGTCGTTCGGCGGCCACGAAACCACGCGCCAGCAACGGCGCCCCGAACAGCCTCACCAGGATCCGCAGCACCTGCGCCGCCACGATGAACGTGACATCGCACCCGGTTTCCACCGCCGCCAGCAACACCGCGTACACCCCGCCCGGGCTGGTGGCCAGGTATCCCTCCAGCGCGGTCTTGCCGGTGACGTGCGCCAGCAGCACCCCCAGCCCGGCAGTGCCGACGGTCAGCAGGGCGATCAAGCCGATCGCGCCGGGCAGCGCACGGCCGACCGCGCGCAACGCCGCGCGGGTGAACGCCAGGCCTGCCTGCCAGCCGATCAGCGCATAACCCAGTTGCACCACCAGGTCGGGCACGGCGAGCCCGTGCGCGGTCCCGGACAGCTCCAACCCGACGGTCAGCGCCAGCGGGCCCAGCAGGCCACCGCCGGGCAGCCGGGTCACCCGGTCCACCAGGATCCCGGCCAGCGTCACCGCAGCCAACAGGGCCAGGTTGGAATACCAAGGCAGCGAAGGGTTTTCGACGTCGATCGGGGCGGCGGATGCCGGATCCGGCGTAAACGCCAGGTACACCACCAGCGGCATGGTGCTGGTCACCAGCCCGACCCGGAGGTACTGCACCACGGCAACCACCCGGTCGTCGCCGTCGAGCTCGCGAGCGATCGCCACCAGACCCGAGGCTCCTCCGGCGACCATCGCCAGGGCACCGGTCAGCGGTGTGATCCCGCGATAGCACCCCAGCAGCGCGCCCATGCCGACGCTGAGCACCAGGGTGGCCACCGTCACGGTCGACACGATCAGCCAGTGCGGCCCCAGCGCGGCAAGCGATTCCGGGCTGACCATCGTCCCGGTGTAGACGCCGAGCACCCCCTGCGCGGCCAGGCCCGCACGGCGCGGCAGCCCGGCAGGTGCCCGGCCGGCCACCGCCAGCACGGTGCCGACCACCAAGGCAGCAAACAACGCCGCTGCCGGCACCGTGAGCAGCGTCAGCCCGGCGGTTGCCCCTGCGGTGAGCACAGCGAGCAGCGCCCACCGCAGAGCGGTCCGCACCAGTAGGTCCTCCGATCTTTTCGATCGGAAGTAATACCTTCATTTCGCTCTGGGTAAAACGGGTAATATCTCGGCGATTACTAAGGTATAACTTTGCAATGGGGGTAGATCCAGCAGCAACTGAGCTCCGCGAATCCGTGATGGCACTGGCCCGCCAGATGCGCGCACATCGATCCGAAGATGGCTTGACGCTGTCGCAGCGGCAGATTCTCGGCGAGATCAGCCGGGCCGGCACGATTCATCCCGCCGAGATCGGCGCCCGGATGCGCGTGCGCGCCCAGTCGCTGACCGAGCCGATCAACGTGCTGGTCCAGCGGGGCCTGGTGATCCGCCGGTCCGATCTCAGCGACAAGCGACGCCAGGTGCTGCGGTTGACCGAGGCCGGTGCCGAGTTGCTGGCCCAGGACCGCGCGGAACGGGACGCCTGGTTGAACGCCACCATGCGAGAGCACCTGTCCGACTTGGAGATCAGCCTGCTGATGCTGGTGGCCCCGGTCCTGCGCAAGCTGGCCGATGCCGAACCGGCACAATCGCAGGCATGCTGACGTTCGGTACCGCAGGTCTGCGCGGGCCCCTGCAAGAGGGCCCGGACGGGATGAACGTCGAGACGGTCAGCGCCGGGACGTGGGCGGTGACTCAGGTGCTCACCGCACGCGCCGCACGGGCCGACGACGGCGCCGCCGGTGACGGCGACCGCGACGGCAAGGGCACCGTCGTGGTGGGCCGCGACGCCCGGCACCACTCCGCCGAATTCGCCCTGGTGACCGCTGAAGTCTTTGCTGCCCAGGGCTTTTCGGTGGTACTGCTGCCCGACCCGCTACCGACTCCGGTGCTGGCGTTCGCGGTGCGCGACCTGCAGGCCGCCGCCGGGGTGCAGATCACCGCATCACACAACCCGGCCACCGACAACGGGTACAAGGTGTACTTCGTCGGCGGCATCCAGATCATCTCCCCCATCGACCGCGAGATCGAAGCCCAGCTGCGCAATGCGCCACCGGCACACCAGATTCCGCGCCGGCCGGTGGAGCCGGTGGGCACCGAGATCGTCGACCGCTACCTGCACCGGGTGGCCGGGTTGGCCGGCCGTGCGCACCCGTCGGTGCGGGTCGCCCTGACGCCCTTGCACGGTGTCGGCGGCGAGTGCGCGGTGCAGGCACTGCACCGCGCCGGGATCACCGACGTGCACGTCGTGCGTACGCAGTTCGAGCCCGACCCCGACTTCCCCACCGTGGCCTTCCCCAACCCGGAGGAGCCCGGGGCCTGCGATGCGCTGCTGGCGTTGGCCGCCGAGGTGGACGCCGACGTCGCCGTCGCGCTGGATCCCGACGCCGACCGGTGCGCGGTCGGGGTGCCGGACACCGACGGCTGGCGCATGCTCTCCGGCGACGAAACTGGTTGGCTGCTCGGCGATTTCCTGCTTTCTCGGCTCGACCCCTACGACGCGCGTGCCAGCACCGTGGCGAGCACCGTGGTCTCCTCGCGGATGCTGGCCGCGATCGCCGCGCACTACGGCGCCCAGCACGTCGAGACGCTGACCGGCTTCAAATGGCTGGCCCGCGCCGACCAGAGCACCCCGGGCGCCACGCTGCGCTACGCCTACGAAGAGGCGATCGGGCATTGCGTCGACCCGGTTGCGGTGCGCGACAAGGACGGCATCAGCGCCGCCGTGCTGGTGTGCGACCTGCTGGCAACGCTGAAGGTCCGCGGCGCTTCGGTGTCCGCGGCGCTGGACGGATTGTTCCGCCGGCACGGTGTGCACCAGACGTCGGCGCTGTCGCTGCGGGTCGGTGATGCCGCCCCGGCGATGGCCGCGCTGCGCGCGGACCCACCCACCCGGTTGGCCGACGCCGCGGTCTCAGTGACCGATCTGCTGGACCGGGAAAACCGCGACCGCACCGACGCGCTGATCTGGACCGGGACCGTCGACGCCGAGACGGTGCGGTTGGTGGTGCGCCCGTCGGGCACCGAACCCAAACTCAAGTTCTACCTGGAGGTCGCCACCGCGCCCTGCCCCGATCTGCCAGCTGCCCGGGCCCGCGTGCATGCCCGGCACACGCACCTGGCCGCGGCCGCCCGCCGGATCGGCGAGCAGCTGCTGGCTCGCACCTGATCAGCGCGGCCCGAACTGGCGGTCGCCGGCGTCGCCGAGGCCCGGCACGATGAACGCGACCTCGTTGAGCCCGTCGTCGATGGACGCGGTGAACAACCGCACATCCGGGGTCGCGGCGTCCACAGCCGCCACGCCCTGCGGGGCGGCCACCACGCACAGCAGGGTGATGTCGTCGGCGCCGCGCGCGGTCAGCAGGCCCAGCGTGTGCACCATCGACCCGCCGGTGGCCAGCATCGGGTCCAGCACCATCACCGGGCGGCCGCGCAGGTCGGCCGGCAGCGACTCAAGATACGGCGTGGGCCGATGTGTGGTCTCGTCGCGGGCCATCCCGACGAAACCGACCTGGGCCTCCGGGATCAGCGCATGCGCCTGCTCGACCATGCCCAGCCCGGCGCGCAGCACCGGTACCAGCAGCGGCGGTGCCGCCAGCCGGCTGCCGACGGTGTCGGTGATCGGGGTGCGCACCGCCACCGGTTCACTGCGGGCGTCCCGGGTGGCCTCGTAGACCAGCATCAGGGTCAGGTCGCGCAGCGCGGCCCGGAAACCGGCGTTGCTGGTGCGCTCGTCGCGCAGAATGGTCAGTCGCGCAGCGGCCAGCGGGTGATCGACGACGCGCACATCCATAGCCGACGACCCTACTGGCGGGGCCGGCCGGCGGGAAGAACACGCGCTCCCGGTGACGGGGCTGCTCACCGCTGAGGTCGACGTCGTTATTCTGTGCCGCATGGCTGCTGACCTCGTCCCGATCCGCCTCGGCCTGCCCGACGGCGACCTGTACACCCTCTGGGCCCCGCGCTGGGTCGAAGGCGGTGACGAGTGGGAGGGCTTCCTGGGCCTCGATGAGGACCTGTACGCCTTCAAGGAGGTCGCCGAGTTGGTGGCGTTCGTGCGCAGCGGCGCGGAGAACGACCTGTCGGATCACCCGGCCTGGGCGGCGCTGACCGAGGCCAACGCGCACCGGTTCACCCCGGCCGACGAGTACCGGTTCGACCTGGTCGCGGTCGAGGACCTGTTGGCCGAGAAGCCGACCGACGAGGCGCTGCAGGGGCTGTCCGGCGCCATGGCGGTGGCGTCGTCGATCGGGTCGGTGTGCGAGCTGCCCAAGGTGACCCGGTTCTTCAACGGCAACCCGACGCTGTCGGCGGTCAACAACGGCGTCGAGGAGTTCGCCGGCAAGGCCGGGCTCAAGCGCTGGAAGAACATCGCCGCGATCGTCGGGCGCAACTGGGACAGCGTGCTGGAGTCGGTCACCGAGATCATCACCACCCCCGACGTCGACGAGAAGCTGGTCAAGACCGCGACCGCCGAGCTCGACGAGCCGGCCCCGGAGATCGAGGAAGAAGAGCTGCCGGCCGTCGCCGATCCGCTGGGCGCCGACTCCGACGACGACTCCGACGACGACTCCGAGGACGCCGGCGCCGACGAGGACGCCACCTTGACCGCTGTCGCGGTGGACCGGGTGCTCGGCGCCGACAAGGACTTCTGGCTCGAGGTCGGCATCGACCCGATCCAGATCCTTTCCGGCGCAGGCTCGTTCTTCACGCTGCGCTGCTACTTCGACGAGCGGCCGATCTTCCTGGGTCGCAACGGCCGGATCAGCGTGTTCGGTTCCGAGCGCTCGCTGGCGCGCTACCTCGCCGACGAGCACGACCACGACCTGTCCGATCTGAGCACCTACGACGACATCCGCACTGCGGCCACCGACGGTTCACTGGACGTCGAGGTCACCGACGACAACGTCTACGTGCTGACCGGTTTGGCCGACGACATCGCCGACGGTCCAGAAGCCGTCGACCGCGATCAGTTGGAGTTGGTCGTCGAGTTGTTGCGTGACATCGGCGACTACTCCGAGGAAGACACCGTCGACAAGGCGCTGGCCGCCGACGCGCCGCTGGGCAAGTTCGTCGGGTATCTGCTCGACGGGTCCGGCAAGAAGCCGGCCGCGCCGCACGCGAACGCGGTCAAGGCGTTCGAGGACCTCGAGCGGTTCGTGGAGTCCCGGCTGCGCCGCGAATAGTTCTGCACCGCGCGGCCGTGCGGCGGCGGGATTCCGCGCGGCGGCGGGATTCGGCGCGGGCGGCGGGATTCCGCGCGGCGGCGGGATTCCGCGCGGAAAGTACCGACCGAGTTGCCCACCTCTGAGCGACTCCCGGCACCCGGAACCGCACCCCGCGAACTCCGCGCGGAAAGTACCGACCGACCTGCCCACCTCTGAGCGACTCACGGCACCCGGAACCGCACCCCGCGAACTCCACGCCGAAAGTACCGACCGACCTGCCCACCTCTGAGCGACTCAGGGCGCTCGGAGTACCTCGCTCGGAATGAGATTGTCGCTGAAAAGTCGCTCAGAGCTGAGACAGACGGGTATGTGCTCCGGCGCAGTGACGGTTGTTTCTCTTGTGGCGCCTGTGCTCAGGGGTGCGGCGACGGCTGTGATCAGCGGCGCGGCGGGGTCATCACGACGGCACCGCGGCGCGGCGAGGGCGGCACGGCGAGGACCCACCCACTCACGAGTTCACCCGATGAGCACGGCGTAGCGCGGTTTGATGACGTCATCGATGATCGCCAAGCGCTCGTCGAACGGGATGAACGCCGATTTCATCGCGTTGATGGTGAACCGAGCCAGATCCGACCAGCCGTAGCCGAACGCGGCCACCAACCGGGCCATCTCCTGGCTCATCGTGGTGTCGCTCATCAACCGGTTGTCGGTGTTGACCGTGACCCGAAACCGTAACCGCGCCAACAGATCGAACGGGTGCTCGGCAATCGAGGTCACCGCCCCGGTCTGCACGTTCGACGACGGGCACAGCTCCAGCGGGATCCGCTTGTCCCGCACGATGCCGGCCACCCGCCCCAGCGCATGCGAACCATCCGACTGCTCGGTGATGTCGTCGACGATGCGCACCCCGTGCCCCAACCGGTCGGCGCCGCAGAACGCGATGGCCTCGTGGATGGACGGCAAACCGAACGCTTCCCCGGCATGAATGGTGAAGCGCGCGTTGTTGTTCCGCATGTACTCGAACGCATCCAGGTGCCGGGTCGGTGGGTAGCCGGCTTCGGCGCCGGCGATGTCGAAACCCACCACGCCGCGGTCGCGGAACCGGATCGCCAGCTCGGCGATCTCCTGGGACCGGGCAGCATGCCGCATCGCGGTGACCAGACACCGCACCACGATCGGCCGCCCGGACGCCGCGGCCGCGCGCTCGCCCTCGGCGAATCCGGCCAACACCGCGTCCACCACCTGATCCAGGCTCAGCCCCGCATCGATGTGCAACTCGGGCGCGAACCGGATTTCGGCGTACACCACCGAGTCCTCGACCAGATCTTCGACGCATTCCAGCGCCACCCGGTGCAGCGCGTCTGCGGTCTGCATGACGCCCACCGTGTGCGCGAACGGCTCCAAGTAGCGCACCAGCGAGCCGCTGTGCGCGGCGGTGCGAAACCAGGTCGCCAGCTCGTCGACGTCGGTGGCCGGCAGATCGTCGTAACCGATCTGTTCGGCGATCTCGAGCACCGTGGCCGGGCGCAGTCCGCCGTCGAGGTGGTCGTGCAGCAGCGCCTTGGGCGCGTGCCGAATGGATTCGACGGTCAACGCCGAGCCACCCGCGGCTTCGGTGACATCGGCAGCAGCGGTGAGTTCAGTCATGGCCCGATCCGATCGATGATGAGGGGTCGTTGCTGAGGCGGTGCGTCGGTGATCTGCCAGGCACCGTCCAGCTCTTCCAGCGCGCCGGCGAACCGTTCCGGGGTGTCGGTGTACAGCGTGCACAGCGACGCGCCGGCCGCGACCGGCTCGCCGGGCCGGCGGTGCAGCACCAGTCCGGCGCCGGCCTGCACCTGTTGACCTGGGCGTTCCCGGCCGGCCCCGAGCCGCCACACCGCGCGCCCGACGGCCAGCGCGTCGACGTCGGCGACGATCCCGCTGCGCGACGCGCTCAACGTCTCAGAGTGCGAGCCCCGCGGCAGCGGCCGGCTCAGGTCACCGCCCTGCGCGCTGACCAGGGCACGGAAGGCGTCCATCGCGGAGCCGTCGCGCAGCGCGTCGGCCGGGTCGCGGGCGTCACATCCGGCCAGCTCGAGCATTTCGGTGGCCAGCGCCACGGTGAGGGCGACGACGTCGTCGGGGCCGCCGCCGGCCAGCACCTCCAGGGATTCGGCGACCTCGACGGCGTTGCCGACCGCTCGGCCGAGCGGCACCGACATGTCGGTGAGCAGCGCGCGGGTCGGCACACCGTGCGCGGCGCCGAGCTCGACCATGGTGGTGGCCAGTTCGCGGGCCCGCTCGGGTTCGGCCAAGAATGCCCCCGACCCCACCTTGACGTCCAGCACCAGGGCGTCGGCACCCTCGGCGAGCTTCTTGCTCATGATCGACGAGGCGATCAGCGGCAGCGAGGCCACGGTGGCGGTGACGTCGCGCAGCGCGTAGAGCTTGCGGTCGGCCGGGGCCAGCTCGCCGGCGGCGAAGATGGCCGCACCGACCTCGCACAACTGGCGTCGGATCTGGTCGCTGGACAGCTCGGCATCAAAGCCCGGGATGGATTCCAGCTTGTCCAGGGTGCCGCCGGTGTGACCCAGGCCACGCCCCGACGCTTGCGGCACCGCAGCCCCGCAGGCCGCGACCAGTGGCACCAGCGGAATGGTGATCTTGTCCCCGACCCCGCCGGTGGAGTGCTTGTCGACCAGGGCCAGCGGTTTGCCGTCGCGACGCAGGTCGGAGAAGTCCAGCCGCACCCCCGAGTCGATCATCGCGGCGGTCCAGCGGGTGATCTCGGCGCGGTCCATACCGCGCAGGAAGATGGCCATGAGCAGCGCCGATGCCTGTGCGTCGACGACGTCGCCGCGGGTGTAGGCGTCGATCACCCAGTCGATCTGGGCGTCGGTGAGCCGCCCGCCGTCGCGTTTGGTCGCGATCACCGAGGGCGCATCGAAGCTCATCGGCGCGCCAGGTCGTCGGGACCGAATGCGTCCGGTAGCAGTTCGGCCAGCCGTTTCGGACCGTCCGGATGGTCGATCAGCAACTCCGGGCCGCCGTGTTCGTAGAGCACCTGGCGGCAGCGTCCGCACGGCATCAGCAAATCTCCGTCGGCGGCCACGCAGGACAGCGCGACCAGCCGCCCGCCGCCCCCGGAATACAGGGCGCAGACCACAGCGCACTCGGCACAGAGACCCAGGCCATATGAGACATTCTCCACATTGCATCCGACCACCACCCGATGATCGTCGACCAGCGCCGCGGCACCCACCGGGAACTTCGAGTACGGTGAGTACGCATGCTGCAGAGCTTGAACTGCCTTGTTACGCAGCGATTTCCAGTCGATTTCCGATGCCATCAGAACCCTTTCGAACCGCTCGCGGCGGCGCCCGGGACCGCCCAAACGACCCTGACCTGCAACAAAGGCAACCCTAACTTTCGGCGTCTGAGGCTGCTTTCTGACCCGACGGTAATTAGTTCGGTACTGACATTGGGATTAGAGTCCACCCGACGGGTTCCTCGCAGTCCATTCGAGGTTCTGGTCGGTACTTTCGCGCTGGGGTCGCCGAGCGGCCCCGGCGTCCACCAAAGGTGTTGGAGGCGCTGATGACGACAGCGGCACCGGCTCAGCCGGCCGATAAGGCAAAGCCGCGGCGCACCCTGTATCGCGGGGATCCAGGCATGTGGTCCTGGGTCCTGCACCGCATCACAGGTGCGACCATCTTCTTCTTCTTGTTCGTACATGTCCTTGATACCGCTTTGGTCCGGGTCAGCCCGGAGGCCTACGACGCGGTGATCGAGACCTACAAGACCCCGCTCGTCGGTCTGATGGAGGTCGGCCTGGTGGCCGCGGTGCTGTTCCACGCGCTCAACGGCATCCGGGTCATCCTGGTCGACTTCTGGGCCGAGGGTCCGCGGCACCAGAAGAAGATGCTGGTCGGCGTTGCTGC
The DNA here is from genome assembly GCF_059812645.1 of Mycobacterium sp. NGS45. Lineage (NCBI taxonomy): Bacteria > Bacillati > Actinomycetota > Actinomycetes > Mycobacteriales > Mycobacteriaceae > Mycobacterium > Mycobacterium sp. NGS45. Next base: position 192,534 of record NZ_JCALDB010000007.1, read on the forward strand.
GGTTTGGCTGCTGGTGATGGTCCCCGCCCTGGTGGTCCTGGGCATGCACATGGCGGAGAGGTTCTTGTGAGTACTCCGAGCACACAACGCTTCGGCGGTAAGCCCGCCCCGGTCCTGGAGACCAGCTTCGATCGGCCCGCCGCGCTGGACAACCCGCGTGCGCCGCGCCGCGCATCGGGCATGCCGAACTTCGAGAAGTACACCTGGCTGTTCATGCGGTTCTCCGGCATCGTGCTGGTGTTCCTGGCGCTGGGCCACCTCTTCATCATGCTGATGTGGGAGGACGGCGTGTACCGGATCAACTTCACCTACGTCGCCGAGCGCTGGGCTTCGCCGTTCTGGCAGACCTGGGATCTGCTGCTGCTGTGGCTGGCTCAACTGCACGGCGGTAACGGGATGCGCACCATCATTGGCGACTACACCCGCAAGGATTCGACCAAGTTCTGGCTGAACGCCCTGCTGGCCCTGTCGATGATCTTCACACTGGTGCTGGGCACCTACGTGCTGGTGACGTTCGACGCGAACATTTCGTAGGAAAGACGATTCATGATTCAGGAACATCGGTACGACGTCGTCATCGTCGGCGCCGGCGGTGCCGGCATGCGCGCCGCCGTGGAGGCCGGGCCCCGGGTCCGCACCGCGGTGCTGACCAAGCTCTACCCGACCCGCAGCCATACCGGCGCCGCCCAGGGCGGCATGTGCGCCGCGCTGGCCAATGTCGAGGAAGACAACTGGGAGTGGCACACCTTCGACACCGTCAAGGGTGGTGACTACCTGGCCGATCAGGACGCCGTCGAGATCATGGCCAAGGAGGCCATCGACGCCGTGCTCGATCTGGAGAAGATGGGGATGCCGTTCAACCGCACCCCCGAGGGCCGAATCGACCAGCGCCGCTTCGGTGGACACACCCGCGACCACGGCAAGGCCCCGGTGCGCCGCGCGTGTTACGCCGCCGACCGCACCGGCCACATGATCCTGCAGACGCTGTACCAAAACTGCGTCAAGCACGACGTCGAGTTCTTCAACGAGTTCTACGCGCTGGACCTGGTCCTCACCGAGACGCCGACCGGACCGGTGGCCACCGGCATCGTGGCCTACGAGCTGGCCACCGGTGATATCCACGTGTTCCACGCCAAGGCGATCGTGTTCGCCACCGGCGGTTCGGGCCGGATGTACAAGACCACCTCCAATGCGCACACCCTGACCGGCGACGGGCTGGGCATCGTGTTCCGCAAGGGACTTCCGTTGGAGGACATGGAATTCCACCAGTTCCATCCGACCGGCCTGGCCGGCCTCGGCATCCTGATCTCGGAGGCCGTGCGCGGTGAGGGTGGACGTCTGCTGAACGCCGACGGCGAACGGTTCATGGAGCGCTACGCGCCGACCATCGTCGACCTGGCGCCGCGTGACATCGTGGCCCGCTCCATGGTGCTCGAGGTGCTCGAAGGCCGCGGCGCCGGACCGAACAAGGACTACGTCTACATCGACGTGCGTCACCTCGGCGAGGACGTGCTGGAAGCCAAGCTGCCCGATATCACCGAGTTCGCCCGCACCTACCTGGGTGTGGACCCGGTCAAGGAACTGGTACCGGTGTACCCGACCTGCCACTACGTGATGGGCGGCATCCCGACCACCGTCACCGGACAGGTGTTGCGGGACAACAACAACACCGTGCCCGGGCTGTACGCGGCCGGCGAGTGCGCCTGCGTGTCGGTGCACGGCGCCAACCGGTTGGGCACCAACTCGCTGCTGGACATCAACGTGTTCGGCCGGCGAGCCGGGATCGCGGCGGCCGAATACGCCAGCAACCACGACTTCGTCGACCTGCCCGAGGAGCCGGCGTCGATGGTGGTCGGTTGGGTGTCGAGCATCCTGGGCGACCACGGCCATGAGCGGGTTGCCGACATCCGCACCGCGCTGCAACAGTCGATGGACAACAACGCCGCGGTGTTCCGCACCGAGGAGACGCTCAAGCAGGCGCTCACCGACATTCACGCGCTCAAGGAGCGGTACGCGCGAATCACCGTGCACGACAAGGGCAAGCGGTTCAACAGCGACCTGCTCGAAGCCATCGAGCTGGGCTTCCTGCTGGAGCTGGCCGAGGTCACCGTCGTCGGCGCGTTGAACCGCAAGGAATCTCGCGGCGGCCACGCCCGCGAGGACTACCCGAACCGCGACGACACCAACTACCTGCGCCACACCATGGCCTACAAGGAAGGCAGAGACCTGCTTTCCGACATCCGGTTGGACTACAAACCCGTCGTCCAGACCCGCTATGAGCCGATGGAACGGAAGTACTGACCGATGAGCCGCTCGCGCGAGGAGGAGAAGGCACAGTGAGTGCACCTGTCATCGACAAGCCCGAAGCCGGCGATCCGCCGCTGCCCCCGATCCCCGAGGGCGCGGTGATGGTCACGCTGAAGATCGCCCGGTTCAACCCGGAGAACCCGGATGCCGCTGGGTACCAGAGCTTCCGGGTGCCGTGTCTGCCCACCGACCGGCTGCTGAACCTGCTGATCTACGTGAAGAGCTACCTGGACGGCACGCTGACCTTCCGGCGCTCCTGTGCGCACGGCGTGTGCGGCTCGGATGCCATGCGGATCAACGGGGTCAACCGGTTGGCCTGCAAGGTCCTGATGCGCGACATGCTGCCGAAGAACCCGAAGAAGCAGCTCACCATCACCATCGAACCGATCCGCGGTCTGCCCGTGGAGAAGGACCTGGTGGTGGACATGGAGCCGTTCTTCGACGCCTACCGGGCGGTCAAGCCGTTCCTGATCACCTCGGGTAACCCCCCGACCCGGGAGTACATCCAGAGCCAGACCGACCGGGCCCGCTTCGACGACACCACCAAGTGCATTCTGTGCGCCTGCTGCACCACCAGCTGCCCGGTGTTCTGGAGCGAGGGCTCCTACTTCGGTCCGGCCGCGATCGTCAACGCGCACCGGTTCATCTTCGATTCCCGGGACGAGGCCGCCGCCGAGCGGCTCGACATCCTCAACGAGGTCGACGGCGTGTGGCGGTGCCGCACCACGTTCAACTGCACCGAGGCCTGCCCACGTGGCATCGAGGTGACCAAGGCGATCCAAGAGGTCAAGCGCGCGTTGATGTTCGCTCGCTAGTCCCTTGCGATTTCGGTGCGTTTGGGGGTGTTCAGCGCCCCCTGGCGCACCGAAATCGTTTGGTTGTCACACATTGGGCGGCTGTCTCGTCTGATGGGTATGACCACACCACGTATCGCCCCGCTGTCCCCCACCGACGCCCCACTGCTGACCCGGCTGATGTACCGGTTCGCCAAGCGCCGCTTCGGCGAGGTGCCTGAACCGTTCACTGTTTCCGCGCATCACCGCGGTCTGCTGCTGGCCGGCGCGGTGCACGAAAGCATCCTGGAGAAGGCCTCCACCAAGTTGCCCGCCACCGTCCGGGAACTCGCGGTGTACTGGACCGCCCGCACGGTGGGTTGCTCCTGGTGCGTCGACTTCGGCTCGATGCTGATGCGCCTGGACGGCCTGGATCTGCAGCGGCTGCAGCACATCGACGACTACGCCACCTCGGAACTGTTCAGCGACGACGAGCGCGCCGCGATCGCCTACGCCGACGCGATGACCACCGACCCGCACACCATCACCGATGAGCAGGTCGCCGATCTGCGCGCCCGGTTCGGTGCGGCCGGGGTGATCGAACTGACCTATCAGGTCGGCGTGGAGAACATGCGGGCCCGGATGAACACTGCGCTGGGCATCACCGAGCAGGGTTTCAACTCCGGCGACGCCTGCCGGGTGCCCTGGGCCACCGGCGACGCAGCTCAGCCGTCGGCGTCCTGAGGGGCCGGCACGATTTCGATGTAGGCCATCGGCGTGTTCGTCAGCTGGCTGCCGGCGTCCAGACTGCGCTCGAACAGCTTCATCGGCAGGCTCCAGTTCGCGGCGATGACGGCTTCGGCGTGCGCGTGTTCGGACTCGTCCAGGATGCGCGCCACGCCGGCCACCACCGCGCCGGTGGGCTTGCCGCGCAGGTTGCTCGGCACCACCAACACGTTGGGGTTGTTGCGAATTCGCTTGACCTTGGCGGTCGTCGCGTCAGTGCGGACGTAGACCTTGCCGTCGGCGACGCCGTGGTTGATCGGGCTGGGCACCGCCTCGCCGGAACGTTTGAACGTCACCAGCACGATCTGGCGGTAGTTCTCGAAGCCGGTGAAATCGGTCCCGGTCGGTGCGCCGATCGTGAAGGCCTCCTTGGCCCGCAGCTTGTCCATCCCGCGAAACATCAACCGGCTGGCGGTCTGCGACAGGGTTCGGGGGTCGTTCGGCATCATCGGGTACCTCCATCGAGTGGGGAGCTGGTGAACTTGTCCGGGTTGGCGATGTCCCAGACCGCGCAGACCAAACCGTCGCGCACGGTCACCGCGGTGATCCGGGGCAGCAGCTCCGGGTAGCCGTCGACCGCCGGCGCACCGACGGTGTAGGTGCCGAGTTCGCCGTTGATCATCGCCAGTTGGGTGCCGGCCAGCCAGTTCGGCCCGTACCGGGCGGCCAGGCCGAGCAGGAACCGGGCGACCTTGTCCGGACCGTGGATGACCCGCGCGGCGGTCGGCGCCCGCCGGTTGGCGTCGCCGGTGAACGTGACATCTGGATGCAGCAGGCGGACAACGGCTTCCAGGTCTCCACTGGCCAGGGCAGCCATCAACGCGCCGGCCACCGCGTTGTGGTCGTCGACCGGGACCGGCGGTGGCGCGTCGGCGAGGGCCTTGCGGGCCCGCGACGCCAACTGCCGGGCCGCGGCCGGGTTGACCCCGAGCACGTCGGCGATCTCACCGAACGGGACGCCGAAGCCGTCGTGCAACACGAACGCCACCCGCTGATCCGGGTTCAGCCGTTCCAGCACCACCATGGCCACGAATCGGGCGTCCTCGCCGGCCACCACCGCACCCAGCGGGTCGGGCGCCTCGAAGCCGGTGACCACCGGTTCGGGCAACCATTCGCCGACATAGGATTCGCGCCGGTGTGCGGCCGAGCGCAGCCGATCCAGGCCGAGGCGGCTGACCACCGTGGTCAGCCAGGCACGGAGGTCGTTGATCGGGGTGGTGTTCGCCGCCCAGCGCAGCCAGGCGTCCTGCACGATGTCCTCGGCGTCGGCGTAGGTGCCCGTCAGCCGGTAGGCGACCGCCAACAGATGCGGCCGTAGCTGTTCGAATTCGTCGGTCCGCGTCGCCGTGGTCACTTCGGCCAGCCTACTCCGCGATTTCGGTGCGCCCGGGGGCGCTGATCGCCCGTAAACGCACCGAAATCACAGAACGGTCGTCGACACGTATCACGCGGTGCGAACGGGAACAGGCAACGCATTCTCGCGTAGTGAATGGCACAGGCCACCGAATCCGTGCACAATCGACGCCATGCGCGATTCCGGTCCCGGCCCGGGACACCCGCGAGCGTCGGCGCCGGCCAATCCGTCGGCGCCCGCGGTGCACCTCGATGACCTGTCCAAGGCGATCATCGAGAATCTGCAGACCGACGGCCGGCGTTCGTATGCCGGTATCGGCAAGGCCGTCGGGTTGTCCGAGGCCGCGGTGCGCCAACGCGTGCAACGTCTGGTGGACGCCGGGGTGATGCAGATCGTCGCGGTCACCGATCCACTGCAACTCGGCTTCGCCCGCCAGGCGATGATCGGGATCCGCTGCACCGGAGACACCCGCGAGATCGCAGATAAGCTCGCCGAGTTGCCCGAAGTCGACTACGTGGTGCTGACCGCCGGATCCTATGACGTGATCATCGAAGTGGTCTGCGAGGACGACGACGACTTGTTGACCGTACTCAACTCCAAGATCCGCGCGGTGCCCGGGGTGACCTCCACCGAGACCCTGGTGTATCTGAAACTGGTTAAGCAGCAATATAATTGGGGCACCCGATGACCTCAGCCGAGGAACTGTCAGCCAAGGCCGACCGCTATTTGTGGGGCCACTTTGCCCGGCACGGCGGCGGCGTCACACCGCCGATCATCACCCGTGGTGAAGGTGTCCACATCTGGGATGCCCATGGCCGCAAGTACATCGACGGGTTGTCCGGGTTGTTCGTGGTGCAGGTCGGGCATGGCCGCACCGAATTGGCCGAGGCCGCTGCCCGCCAAGCCGAGACGCTGTCGTTCTTTCCGCTGTGGTCCTATGCGCACCCGCCGGCGATCGAGCTGGCCGAGCGGATCGCCCACTACGCGCCCGGGGACCTCAACCGGGTGTTCTTCACCACCGGCGGCGGTGAGGCCGTCGAGAGCGCGTGGAAGCTGGCCAAGCAGTATTTCAAGCTGACCGGGAAACCCGGTAAGCACAAAGTGATTTCACGGGCCATCGCCTACCACGGAACGCCGCAGGGGGCCTTGGCGATCACCGGTGTGCCGGCATTCAAGGCGCCGTTCGAACCGCTGACGCCCGGCGGGTTCCGGGTGCCGAACACCAACTTCTACCGCGCGCCGGAACCCTATGAGTCCGACCACAAGGCGTTCGGCCGGTACTGCGCGGACCGGATCGCCGAAGCGATCGAGTTCGAAGGTCCCGATACCGTCGCCGCGGTGTTCCTGGAGCCGGTGCAAAACGCCGGCGGCTGTTTCCCGCCGCCGCCCGGATACTTCGAACGGGTCCGCGAAATCTGCGATCGGTACGACGTCTTGCTGGTCTCCGACGAGGTGATCTGCGCGTTCGGCCGGATCGGTTCGATGTTCGCCTGCGACGACTTCGACTACCTGCCCGACATCATCACCTGCGCCAAGGGAATGACGTCGGGCTACTCCCCGATCGGCGCGATGATCGCCAGCGACCGGTTGTTCGAACCGTTCAACGACGGCAAGACGATGTTCCCGCACGGCTACACCTTTGGCGGACATCCGGTGTCGGCGGCGGTGGCGATGGCCAATCTCGACATCTTCGAACGCGAGGGAATCACCGCGCACGTCAAGGAATCGGCGCCGGCGTTCCGCGCGACGCTCGAACAGCTCTATGATCTGCCGATCGTCGGGGACGTGCGCGGCGAGGGCTTCTTCTACGGCATCGAACTGGTGAAGGACAAGGCCACCAAGCAGACCTTCACCGACGAGGAATCCGAGCGGCTGCTGCGCGGCTATCTGACCCCGGCTTTGTGGGAAGCCGGGCTGTACTGTCGCGCCGACGACCGCGGCGACGCCGTCGTGCAACTCGCGCCGCCACTGATCTCCGGGCAGGCCGAGTTCGACGCGATCTATCAGATCCTGCGCGACGTGCTCGGCGAGGCAGGCTCGCGGGTCTGATCGCTACAGCTGGTGTGGCCGACGGTTGACCGCCCGCGCCGCCATGATCAGCGCGAACACGATGATGCTGCCCACCGCGCCAACACCGACGCGCACCGGAGTGGAATCCACCGGGCCCAAATTCGGTGCGGCCGTGGTGATTCGGGCCGGATCCTCGGCGGGCTTCTGAAGCGCCGGATCGGGGTCGACCAGGGTGCCGACCTTGGTACCGGGCGGAGTGGCGAAACCGTAGTCCAGCAGCCGGGCGGCCTGCTCCCAGGGCGCGATCGGGACGCGGGTGCCGCGCAGCAGCACGACCACCAGTCGTCGACCGTCGCGCTCGGCGGCGCCGACGAAGGTCTGCCCGGCGTCGTCGGTGTAACCGGTCTTGCCGCCGAGCGCCCCCGGATAGTTGGCCAGCAGCCGGTTGTCGTTCTCGATCGGGTACGGCGGATTGCCGTCGCGGCCCGGGAAGTCGTAGGTCTGCGTGGAGACGATCTCGGCGAACTTCGGATTCTGCCAGGCATACCGGTAGAACAGCGCCATGTCGTAGGCCGAGGTGCTCATGCCGGGGCCGTCCAGGCCGGACGGTGTCGCCGCCCGGGTGTCACGGCCGCCGAGCCGGCTGGCCAGCGTGTTCAGCTTGCCCATCGCGGTATCCCACCCGCCGAGTTGCATGGCCAGCGCGTGCGCGGCGTCGTTGCCGGAGTACATCAGCAGGCCGTGCAGCAGGTCGTTGACCGAATACATGCCGCCCGGGGCTACGCCTACGCGGGTTCCTTCGGAGTTGGCGTCCTCCTGGGTGCCGGGCACCACCTTGTTGAGGTTGAGTTCGTCGAGCGCGGCGGTGGCCGTGAGCACCTTGATGATCGACGCCGGACGGTGCCGACCATGCGGGTCGCGGGCGGCAATCACGTCGCCGGTGTTCATGTCGGCCACGATCCACGCCTCGGCCGAAACGTCCTCGGGGACCGGCGGAGTTCCTTCGGCCGCGACGATGCCGCAGTTGCCCAGCGCGTCGCCGCCGACCGGCTTGGCCGGAACGGCCAGCGGCGTCGGGGTGGGCTCACCGGGTTTGGGCACCTCGGAGGCGTCGACCGCCGGCGGGGTGTGCACCTTGTAGGGGCAGGGATCAGCGGGGGCTTCGGCCGGCTCGGCCGGTGCCGGGTCCGGGTCGGCGTGGGCTAGCCCCGGGCACAGCGCCATCGGCGCAGCCGTCATGAACAGTGCAGTCAGTACTGCTGCCGCACGCGAAGCCACCGCTCGTGAAGTCCCCATCGGGGTGCAGATTAAGGCTTTCTGCGCCGGGGCAGACGGAGGCGCGCTGTGACTACTGTGATTAATGTTGCAATTGGGGTTTAGCGGGGGTTGAGGTGGGGTAGCCGGGCTTGTTGGCGGCTGCACTCGTCGCGGCAGGGCGTACGTCGTTCCTCACTCGGCACGGCCCGGCATACGTCATTCCTCACTCGACACGACGCGGGTACGCCATTCCTCACTCGACACTGCACACCCGCCGAGTGAGGAAACACGTACACAAATGTCGCCGAGTGAGGAACCACGTACCTGCCCACCGCCGAGTGAGGAACCACGTACACAAAGTGCGAGTAACCCTGTGCGTAGCTCCTCACTCGACACGACGCGGGTACGCCATTCCTCACTCGACGCTGCACGACGTACACCACTCCTCACTCGACACTGCACACCCGCCCAGTGAGGAACCACGCACAAAAATGCCGCCCAGTGAGGAATCACGTACCTGCCCACCGCCGAGTGAGGAACCACGTACACAAAGTGCGAGTAACCCTGTGCGTAGCTCCTCACTCGACACGATGCGGGTACACCATTCCTCACTCGACACGGCCCGACGTACGCCA
>NZ_JCALDB010000070.1:0-241 GCF_059812645.1 Mycobacterium sp. NGS45
GCCAACGTCAAAAACCCGACGATCACCACGGTGCCGCCGATCATCGCCAACGTGCCCGCACCCATCGAGATCTCGGCGATCAACCGCACGATCTCCTTACGGAAATGCACCGCAGCATGCGGAATCCCGGCCAACGCCCGGCCGTAGAACAACACATGATCACCGAGCCGGCCAAAGAAACCGACCGGACGACCCAACTGATCAAGCAGCCGCGGGAACCGCTGCCGCAACAACGTCGAGG
>NZ_JCALDB010000071.1:0-227 GCF_059812645.1 Mycobacterium sp. NGS45
GGTGTTCTGGTGGGGTCGAGTTGTGGGGGTGGGATCCATTCGACCCGGCCCGCTTGGTTGAGGCGGGTGATCCAGTTGTGGGTGGTGGCCATCCGGTTGTTGGACCCGCAGGCCAACCCGAGCAAGTCGATGTCGGTGCGACCCCCCTCGGCATAATCGTGTTCCAAATGGTGGGCCTGGCAGTGATAGGCCGCCACGGTGCAGCCCGGGCCCGTACAGCCCCGATC
>NZ_JCALDB010000008.1:0-198280 GCF_059812645.1 Mycobacterium sp. NGS45
CCGCCGCAGCCGCACCGGAACCTGCAGTAGGTCCGGGCGGCCCAGCGCGGTCACCGTGCCGGTCCCCACCAGCCCGACCGAAACCGCGCCGGCCGCGACCGCGCACGAACGGGCCAGGAACAGCCGGCGGTCCAACGACGGCGACCCTGCACCGCGCGGCTCTTCGGCGTCCGCGGTCTCGACCCGAGGTTCGTCGGCATGCTCAGCGACGGCGCCCCGCGCTGGTGCACGCCGGCGCTTGGTCCAGGGCCGCAGCACCAATCGCAGCGGTTCCAGCGCCAGCAGAGTCAGGAACAGGTACGCAACCAGGCCGAACCACAGATATCCCGGCCAGGCAATCCACCGCGTCGAGCTGATACCCAGCATCCGGGGCGCGACCAGTGCGGCGACCACCGCCGCGAACAGCACCAGCAACGCAGCGGTGCCGGCCCAGCGGGCCCGTCTCGTCGCCGTGGTGTCCCGAATCAGCCGCTTCCACAGGTACAGATGCAGCGCCGTCAGGATCGCCAGGACGATGACGAAGAACATGTCGCCTTACTTGGAGCGCACGCAACGCAGTCGGCATGAACACGCAGACCCGACGCAGGCCGGCGACGGCGACGGTGACGGCATGAGCACATCGTAGGACTCTGCTTCAAACGCGGGCGCGCGCCACCTCGTCACGCACCACCGGCACGACGTCCGCAACGAACCGCCGGGTTTGATCGACGTCGTCGTCATCGGTGGCGAAGATGAAGGTGTCCATGCCGGTATCCAGGACCAGCGACGTCAACGTCTGAGCCCAGCGTTCGGCGGGGCCGACGAACGGATCCGTTCCGGGCGCCTCGGTGATCTTGCCGAAGACGTTGTAGGCGCGGGTGATCGACGCCGGATCACGACCGGCTTCGGCGGCCCCGGCATCGATGAGACGTTGCATGCCCGGCAGCTTCTCGACAGGGAAATAGGTGTTCGACGGAACCCAGCCGTCGGCGTGACCACCCAGAAAACGCAACAGCTTCGGCCCGCCCACACCCAACCAGATCTGCATGTCGTGCACCGGTTGCGGGCCGGGATGCAGCCCGGCGAGCGAGTAGAACTCACCGTCGTACTTGACGGCGCGCTGCCCGGACCACATCAACCGGGTGACCGCGACGGCCTCCTGCAGCGCCTGCGCGGCCTGCTTCGGAGTGCGGCGCGGGCCACCCATCGCCACGATCGGATCCCAGAACGCGCCCGCGCCCAGTGCCAGCTCCACCCGGCCGCCGGACAGCAGATCCAGGCTGGCCGCGGTCTTGGCCATCACCGCCGGATTGCGCAACGGAACGTTGGCGACGTCGGGTACCACCCGAACCCGTTCGGTACGCAGCAACAGATCGGACATGAACGCCCAGGCGTCGAGGAACCGGCGCTGGTACGGATGGTCCTGCACGGCGATGAAATCCAGCGAATCATCGGCCAATTCGGCCAGCGCTCGGCTGTTCTCCAACAGATCGACCCGCGGCGTGACGAACACCCCGAACTGCAACTCCCGGCCATAGTCGGTCACCAGCAACCTCGATTCATCGGCCTGACCTTACGACGACAGTGGGTCCATTACCGTCGATCGGGTGAGCCTGTCCGGATCCCGCATCGCGCAGGTCTGCGCCGCCGGCATCGTGGTGCTCGGGGTGGCCGCGGCGCCGTCGTGCACCCAGCCGGCCGAAGCACCGCCGCCACCGGCCACCGACACCACGGCGGCCGCTTTGGCCCCGACCACCATTCGGCCCGCACCGTCCACGCCGGAAGTCGTCCCGATCGCCGACTTCGGGGCGGTCGCGCAGCTGGTCGATCAGGCGATCGCGGCGAACCGGCCACCCGGAGCGGTGGTGCTGATCGGGCACGACGGCAACGTGGTGTTCCGGGAGGCGTTCGGATCCCGCAAGCTCGACGGCGAACCAGGACTCGACGGCGCGCCGGCGCCGGCCGAGCCGATGACCGAGGACACCCTGTTCGACCTGGCGTCGCTGACCAAGAGCCTGACCACCGCAACCGCCGTCATGCAGCTCTATGAGCAGGGCCGACTCGAACTCGACGACCCGGTGCAGGACTATCTGCCGGAGTTCAACCCCACCGGCGATCCGCGCCGCGCGCAGGTGACGCTGCGCATGTTGCTCACGCACACCTCCGGGATCGCCGGTGATCTGAGCCTGGACGGGCCCTGGGGACTCGAGCGTGCCGACAAGGCCGAAGGCATTCACCGTGCGCTGGGGGCGTGGGTGGTGTATCCACCCGGCGAGCTGTTCCACTACTCCGACATCGGGTTCATCCTGCTGGGCGAGGTGATCGAACGGCTGACCGGCGAGCCGCTGGATGTCTACATGCAGAACAACATCTTCGACCCGCTCCAGATGGCCGACACCTACTACCTTCCGGCGACGGAGGCCTGCGGCCCGTACCGGACCGTCGGCAATGCGTTGTCCTTCGACGCCGATGCCGCCGTACCCGAACAGTGCCCGCCGGGCAGCTGGGACACCGACCTGTTGGCCCGGGTCGCGCCGACCGCGCTGGACGAAGACACCCCGGAGCTCAACCCGCACTTCGGGCAGCAGCTGCGCGGCACCGTGCACGACCCGACCGCCCGCCGGATGGGCGGCGTGGTCGGCAGCGCCGGGGTGTTCGCGACCGCACAAGACGTGGCCCGCTACGCCCAAGCGTTGCTGGATCGCCTCGCCGGCCGGCCCAGCCCGTTCCCGCTGCAGCAGGCGACCGCGGAGTTGATGACCACTCCGCAGCAGCCTGGCCACGACGGCTTGTCCGGAACCGATCTGCGGGGTTTGGGCTGGGACATCGACACCGCGCATTCCGGCGCGCGGGGCGAGATCTTCCCGGTCGGCAGTTTCGGGCACACCGGCTTCACCGGCACCACGCTGTGGATCGATCCGGGCTCGGATACCTTTGTGGTGGTGCTGGCCAACGTCATCCACGTGCGTGGCGGCCCGCCGATCATCTCGCTCAGCGGAGACATCGCCACCGCCGCCGCGCAAGCCTTGCATCTGTATGGAAGCTGAACCGCTGCCCGGTGCTTCCGATAGCACCAAATCTGTGCACGAATGTCACCGCTCAGCGCCAGCATTTGTAATGTGCACATGCCGGCGCTGAGCGGTGACATTCGTGCACAACCTCCTTGGTTCAGCAGCGACAACAGGTGGTCGCCGCAGCAGATTTCCGCTAGCAATTCGCCCGAGCGGCCAATCTCGGGGCTGCTGCACCCCAGCCTCCAAAGTCCCGACACGCTGCGACTCCGGCGACCATCATGGAGACAACTGCTCGGTGAGGAGTGCAGATGACCGACGGGTTCCAACAGTGGCAGGAGTTCCGGCGCGCCCGGGAAGCCGAGCTCCCCCAACCACGAGGCTGGTTGACGCTCACCGGATTTCATTGGCTGCCCGATCAGCCCACCGAACTCGAGGGACTACCGGGACGCTGGTCCAGCGACGGCGAGCACGCCTACCTCGACGCCGCACCGCAGGACGGGCTGACCGTCGACGGGAGCCTGGTCGACGGCCGCTCACGCAAGACTGTCGCCGAGACCAGCCGGGTGCCCTGGGCCGAACTCGGGGACACCGAGATCGAGCTGTTGCGCCGCGGCGGCCGGCTGGCCATCCGGTCCCGGGCCCAAACCTCGCCGGACCGCGAGAACTTCGCCGGGGTGCCCACCTTCGACTACGACCCGGCCTGGGTGATCCCGGCGACCTTCGAGCCCTACCCGCCCGGCCGCACCGTCGACGTCGCGACGCACAAACCCGAACTGCGTCAACAGTTGCCCGCCATGGGTGAGGTGGTGTTCAGCATCGACGGCCAACCGCAGCGACTGGTCGCCACCAACATCAAGACCGGTCTGAGCATCGAATTCCACGACCCCACCAACGGGATCGAAACCCCGGCGTGGCGCCAGCTCAAATTCGATGACCCGGCCCCGGACGGCAGTGTCGTGCTCGACTTCAACCTGACCATCAACATGTGGTTCGCGTTCACCGATCACGCCACCTGCCCGATGCCGGTCAGCGGCAACACCATCAGCATCGCGGTGCGGGCCGGCGAGAAGTCGCCACACTGACGCGATTTCGGTGCGCCCAGGTGCGCCAGGCGCCCCCAAACGCACCGAAATCCCACGTCATCGCTGCGCTTTGGGCACCAGGAACCACTTCATCAACTTGGTCAGCACCGGCGCGACCAGGAACGTCATGAACCCGACGATGAAGACCACGTTGATCGCGGTGATCAACAGATACGGCAGGCCGAGGTCGGCCCAGATCGGATTCAGGATCCAGTTGATCACCGACACCAGCGGCCAGATGCCCATCCAGGTCACCACCGCGGTCTTCCATTTCGGCGGGTGCATCGCGGCCGGCACCGATGGACCGATGAACCACTCCTCGAGCACGTCGAGGCGCCGATGCTCGGGTTCGCTTTCGGCGTGCTCGCGCATCCGGCCCAGGATCGCCTTCCGGTCGGCCGAGTTGTCCCAGCCCGTCAGGTCGGCCTCACTCGCGAAGTGCACCACCACCTGGTAGACCTCGCCGGCGTGTGCCGGCGGGATCAGTTCGGCACCCTGGAAACCGCGGTGTTGCTTCATCAGTGCGAACATCTCGCGGACGAGTTCTTCGTACTCCCGCTCGTGTCCCGGTATCGCCTTGCGGCGCGCGATGCGGGTGACGATCGAACTCGGCCCGCGCGACGGACTGGACAGCGGCGCCGGCACCGCGGAGGCTTTCGTGTCGCTGCGGCGGCGGGTGTTCGACGCGATCTTGGCCGGCGACGCGGCCAACCGGCAGTTCGCGGCCAGGTTGATCGCCGACCGCGCGCCGGCCGAACTGGCTGCCGTCGCTGCGCCTGCGCGCCGGCCAGTGGCGGGCCTGGCACGCCCAGACGCTCTGGGAAGACCACGCCGGCGCTCGCCACGGAGCCGCCGTGATCGCCGTGGACACCCCGGCGTCGTTCCTGATCGCCCACCCCACCGATCCGCATGCGGTGGATCTGATCGCGGTCCGGCCCGCTGACATCTGGCGGCTGCTGTTGCGGTTGAACCCGCCGCGCGAGCAGATCACCCCGACCGAGTTGCTCTGACGTCCGCGTCGGCTCTTTCCTCGATCAGCCGGTAGCCCGGCTGAACCCCCGCGCCGTTTTCTGCGGCGAATGCATCGTGCTCGGCGATTCCTGCTGTGTCCGACGGCGTTCATCGCAGCTAAACGTGGGCTGCATCACGTCTGAGCTTAATTGGAATGAATCCAGATAAAGCTGAGTTGAACGGTATGTACATCGGCAATCCCGGTAGTCATACCCGAGGCGGCGCATCTCCTGGCGAGCCAACTCAGGCACCGACCGGGCTCCGTTAGAGACGAAGGAAGGGCATGGAGATGAAGAAGATTGGTATTGCCACCGTCGCTGCGAGCGGGTTGATTGCCGGCCTGATCGGTCTGGCCGCCCCTGCGCAGGCTGCCGCCCCGGCCCTGAACTTGGCCGTCGACATCGCCACCGGCATCGACCGTCACCAGTGGTTGGACAACCAGCAGCAGCAGGTGAACGTACCCAAGGTCGACACCACGGTCCGGCACCACGGCCAGCGGTACGTCAACCCGTAACCACCGCAACGACTCTGGTCACTGAGGGGGTCCGGCTACGCCGGGCCCCCTCAACCGCGTCGGCATAGCCGAGGCGTTCCGTCGCGGTCACGTGTCACCAGACCTTGCTCGGCGAACGCCGACAGCCATCCCGCCATGGGCCAACTCTCCCAGCGCCGGTGGAAGATTCGGGAATTCCGCACGATGTCGTGCAGGTGCCGCACCGGCGGGTCGTCGACCGGATGGTACTGATGGAAGGCGTGCGCCCCACCCACCCAGAACATCGGGACGCCGGCTGACCGGGCAGACCAGGCGAAGTCGGTATCCTCGCCGCCGTAACCCTCGTACTCCTCACAGAAGCCGCCGATGCGCTCCCAGGTGGATCGGTGGACGGCAAACGACAGCGACCAGAACAATGCGTAATCGCTTGTCTGCATGCTGATGTCGGCCGGCGGCGTGGGCCGGGCCGGATGCGGGCAGACTTGGCAGTCCAGCCTGGCCAGGTCATACCCGCTGGGCGCGGGCGGGGGCAGATAGGTCACCGGTCCGCACAGCAGAGCATCGCGGCGGCCGAGGTGTTCGGCCGCGGCCCGGTAGCGCTCGAGCAGCCTGGTCGCGGGGATGCAGTCGACGTCGAGGAAGACCAACAGTTCGGCACCGGCCGCTATGGCGTGCCGCGCGCCGATATTTCGCGCTCGCGCCATCGGAAGGTGCACTCCTGCCGAGCACTCCACCACCGTCGCGGGGCGGCACTCGTCGTGCAGGACCGACGCGATCGCCGGGTCGTCGATCGCCACCACCAGGTACGCCTCCGGATGCAGGGTGCTGCGGGCGAGGCCACGAATTTGGTTGCGCAGGTGTAGATGCCGGCCGTGGACCGCAGTGATGACGGCAGTTCTCATGCGCGGGCCCGATCCTGGCGGCAGGCCGCCGCAGTGCGTTCGATCGCCCGGGCGGCCCGCGCGGCCGCGCCGGCCACCTGCCAACGACACCAGCCTTGCGGATCGGCCGCCCCGGCCCGACGAAGCAGCTCGGGCCACTGGTTCGGCCGGGGCCATCGGGGCGTGACGATCGCCAATCCATTGCCGCCCAACATCTTTGCGGTGGCGTGTTGTTCGGCGAAGGGGCGCTGTTGTGGGATGATCACGGCCGGGCGTCGGGCCGCGGCGATGTCGGCCACGCTGCTCTGGCCGGCATGGCTGATCACGACGTCGGCGTCGCACAGGTACGGCCAGGGATCGGCGCACCAGGTTCCCGATCCGCCGCCCAGCATCGTCGCACCCGGCACCGGAGCGCGCGCACCGAACTGATCGGCGGCACCGCCCAGACACAGCAGCCGCGGTTCATCGTGTGGACTCCGCGCGTTCGGCGGCCGGGGTCGGCTCTCGAAGCGGCTGATGCCGCCGACGTAGCTGGTCTTGTGGGCGTGTGGTTGCAACCACTGCGGAGTGTGCAACCGGGCCGGCCACGCGGCCAGTATGTGGTCGGCCGCTTGGTGCACCAGCACGTGCGGTGGATCTGTCCGTTCGCCCGGCAGCGCCACGACCACCGTAGGTATGCCCAAAAGCCGTACGAACAGCGCTATTTCGACTGATACGTCCACCACGACCGCTTCCGGTCGGGCGTCGGCCACCCACTGAGCCACGGTGTGCATCCGGGACCCGTAGCCGGCGTCGTGGTGCGGGGCCCAGTGCAGGGCGCCGTGTGCGGTGGGTTCGTGTACCCGGTCGGCGTCATCATCATGCGGAAGGTTGATGACCGAGGAGAACGGGTGCGGCTGCGGCACTTTCATCGAAGTCAGTGTTGTCACGGGCCGGTGTAGCTGGGCAGCGATGCTGAGGGCCCGGGCGAGATGGCCGTACCCTTGGTGGTGGATGTAGTAACCGATCGTCAGAGTCGCCTTTTACCGAGATTATCTGGCGGTAGCGGGTCAGGTAGGTCTGCAGCATCGCCTCGGCCGAGCAGCAGCGCACCGCGTGCTGGTGCACGGGCAGGCGCGCCAGTTGTGCGGCGACCGGAATCGCAGCGGCCAATGCGGCGACGTCGCCGACCGGCACCAGACAACCCGATTCCGCCGTGACGAGTTCAGGGATACCACCGCAACCGAAAGCGACAACCGGTGTGCCACAACTCATCGCCTCGGCGACCACCAAGCCGTACGGCTCGTCCCATACCGGTGTCACCAAGGCGACCGCGGAGGCCCCTACCAATTCGGCAAGCCGCCGTTGGGTGAGGTGTCCGACGTAGCGCACGTCCTGGCCGAGCTGCGGTTCGATGAACTCGGCGAAGTAGCGTGGATCTGAGATCGGGCCGGCCAACGTGATGTGGCGCCCGGCCCGGCGCGCCGCCGCGATTCCCAGATGCGGCGCCTTCTCCGCGGTGATGCGACCGAACCACACCACCGACGCACCTCCCGGACCCAGCGGCCAGCTTCGCGTGTCGATCCCGTTGCGTACCACCGCGAACGGTCCGCCGATCGGGTGCCAGGTGGCGGCGGTGTGCTCCGACACTGCCGCGAACCATGACCCGCGGCTACTGGACGCCTTGATCGCCGATTCCAGCCAGGGGGTCGGCGGCGTGTGCACGGTGGTCAGCATCGGCGTGCGCAGCGCCGGCGCCATCGCCACCGGCAGGTAATGCAGGCTGTGATTGTGAATGATGTCGAAGCTCTCGGCGAGCGGGCCGGCCAACTGCACCATCAGAGACAAGTAGGCATGGTGATCATCCATGAAACTGGTGGCCGGCATCGAGACGTCCGACCGCGCCTCCGGGCTCAGGTTCAGCTCGCACACCTCAAGGGCGGCACAGCCCAGCGCCGGATCCGACCCGGCTGCGGCGAACAACGTGACCTGATGACCGTGCGCGGCCAGTTCCCGGGCCAGCAGCCAGACGTGCGCCTCCAGACCGCCGGCGAACGGTTGCCGGATCGGGTGCCGGCAGGAGGCGATCAACGCGACGCGCAACGGCTGCGTCATCGCACCGCGGCTTCATACAAGACACGATGCGCCTCGGACAGCATCCGACGTTCGGCGCGGCGCTGCGCCCAGGTGGCGCGCGGAGCCGGCGTGCCGTCCGCCCACCGGGTGTAGGCGGTTGTGACCGCCGCGCGTAGTGAATCCGGGTCGAACTCATCCTCGGTGAGGGTGAAGACGCCGCACTCACGCTGCTCGGCGTAGAAGCCGCAGTTCGGGGCCAGCACTGCGGTTCCGAGATCGAAGCAGGCTTCCAGCCATCCCGAGTGGGTGCCGAACCGGTAGGGCAGCACCGAGACCGACAACCCGGCAAGGTACTCCCACAATTCGGCGTCGGAGAAGTACGGATGCACGCACACGTAGGTGTGTCGGTGGTGATCCAGCGCCAACACTTCGGCACCGAACGCGGGCGCATACCAGTGGCTCGCCGGATCGAAGACCTCGTCGTGAATGTCGATGCGTAGTGCGGCATCTGGCAATGCGTCGACGGTGTCGGCGAGGACCTCGAGCACCGGCAGCGGGTCCATGTTGGCGCGCCGGCTCTTGACGTGCACACCCACCACGAACCGGTCCGCACGGCGCCGGTCTGCTTCGATGTACTGGCGGGGCAACACGTGCGGATGCGGTAATACACAGGCCTGCTTGTCCCACCGCCGGCGGATCTCACTGGCGGCGCCCGGGGTCAGGGTGATCAGTGTGTCGGCGGCGGCGACCAGTACGTCTTGCTGCAGGATGTGCGTCTCGGGGTCGGTGTGATGTGGATTGCGCAGATCGCGGACCGTGTACACCAGCGGCTTGTCGTGAGCCTTCAACTCCTGCATGACCTCGGTGAGTACATCGGCGCCCACCGCATCGAAGCCGAAGTGCACGTGGAAGACGTCGAAGTCTTGATGGTTGGCGCTGACCCACCCGGGTTCGAGCATCAGCGGCGGCCACCACCCGCCAGGCACGGTCCGCCCGTCGGCGGGCTGCGGGTCAGCCAACCTGACCACCGCGTCGTCGCCGTCCGGATCGGCCAGGTGGCGCACGTAGACGTGCGAGGCGGGTACGGATGCAATGCGCAACAACGTTTCCTCCACCGAATGTGATTTAAACGCCGAAGGATCCCGCGGTCACCAGAAGTGCCGTCGCCGATCGGCTGCTGTGTCTCTACCTTCTGAAAGACGGGCACGCTGGCTATACCCCAGGTAGCGCAGCCCAAACGTGGCGTCGTCGTGGTGCCGGTCGGAGTCCCGCGGTCGGGAGTTCCCTCGCGACTCGAGCGGCGATGCGTTTGGACGTCCGGTCAGCGGGTAGCCCACGACGGACCCCAGTTCGCGACGAGAGGACCGTGATGGGCATCCGTTCGATTTCAACCCTGATGGCCGCCGGCGTGCTCGCCGCCGGACTGTCGGGAGGCGCCGCGTGGGCCGATCCGGCCGATGACCCGGGCACCGGCGATGACACCACCCAAGACAGCTACGTAGCCGTCGGCACCGGCACGTTCCGTGATTCGCTGTCCGGATATCAGGCCACCGGTGCCACCCGAGAGGAAGCCGCGGCCGCGGTGATCGCCGCCTGCGAGGCCGACGGCGGCCAGGACTGCACCAGTGACGCCGAGACCAACGACGCCGTCTGCATCGTCTCCGTCGCCGACGACGAGACCGATCGGGTCGCCGGCGGTGGCGGCCTCACCGTGGAAGATGCCCGAACCGATGCGCTGCGCCGCGCTGCCGAGAGCGGCAGCCCCTTCGGTCCGAACTCCGTCGTCGTCATTTCCGACTGCCCGCCAGCGGGTTGAGAGGAACACATGAAACACCCAGGTACGTCAACACTCTTGATTGCCGCAATGGCAGCGGCCGCGCTGGTTAGCGCGCCCGCGGCCGACGCGGAGCGGCGCTGCCAGGCGACTGGTGTCGCCACCACCACCTGCCAGACCAATGGCAGTGTGTCGATCAAGTCTCGTCCGTCGACCACCGCACCGCCGGCCAACCGGCCGGTGATCCCGTGGATCGGCGTCCCGGGGACCTGAGCATGGCGAAATCATCGGTGACCGGCCGCATCGACGACGTCGCCCCCGGTGACATCGTGACCCTGGACCGTGGCCAGGGTGACCGGCCGTACAAAGTCGTCCACAAAGAACCAGCCGAGTCCGGATTCATCGTCACCTTCGAAGGCAACGACGGCGAGACGTTCCAGCTCGACCTGCCCGAGGGTGCGCCCGTGCAGCGGTCACTGGAGGCCAAATGGGAGTCGGCGCAAAGTCCGACCCCGCACGCGGATTGACCCGACCGCTGAATACCCAGTGACGCCGAACGCCCGGAGTGGGTACTCCCCATCGATGACACCGAACAAACCCCGCAGCGGTCGGTCCCAAGACTCCGGCGACGCAGCCGATTCCAGCGTCGCCGACCGCGACGCCGTCGTCATCTTCGCGCCGATGCCGGTGCTCACGGTCACCGTCGAAGACCGTTCTGGTGAGGCCGACATCCACGTGCACGCCGGCGGACAGGGCGTCTGGCAGTCCCGGATGATGTCCTCGCTCGGCGTGCCGGTCGTGCTGTGCGCGGCACTCGGCGGTGAGACCGGCGAGGTGCTGAGCCATCTGCTGCCGGTGCCGGATGTCACGGTGCGGACCGTGCCGGTCAGCGCGCGCAACGGTGCCTACGTGCACGACCGCCGCAGCGGCGAGCGCGAGATCATCGCGGAATCCCCCGGCAGTCCGCTGGACCGCCACGAGCTCGACTCGCTCTACGAACTCACCTTGACCGAAGGCCTGACCCACGGGCGGGTGCTGCTTTCCGGGCCGCAGGACGACCGGGCGCTGCCCGCCGACCTGTACCGGCGGCTGTCCACCGATCTGGGCGCCAACGGCTGCAAAGTGTCCGCCGATCTCGCCGGTGACCGGCTTGAGGCGGTGCTCGCCGGTGGTCCGGACCTGATCAAGGTGAGTCACGAAGAGCTGCTGGCCGACAAGCGGGCGAAGTCCGACGAGGCCAAGGATCTGGTGGCCGCCATGCATGAACTGCGGGACGCCGGAGCCGACACCATCGTGGTGTCACGTTCCGGGGATGCGCCGGCGTTGGCCATGCTCGGTGGGCACGACGACACCGTCGTCGAAATCGTGATGCCCACGTTGGAGCCCGCCGACCCGGCCGGGGCCGGGGACTCCATGACCGCCGGCATCGTCGCCGCACTCGCCGGCGGCCGCGAACTGCACCAGGCCTTGCAGATCGGCGCGGCGTGCGGGGCGCTCAACGTGGTCCGACACGGACTGGGCACCGGCGGTGCCCGCGCGGTAGAGGCACTCGCCGAACGAGTTGAAGTGCGGCCATGGAAGTAAGC
Source organism: Mycobacterium sp. NGS45 (assembly GCF_059812645.1). Lineage (NCBI taxonomy): Bacteria > Bacillati > Actinomycetota > Actinomycetes > Mycobacteriales > Mycobacteriaceae > Mycobacterium > Mycobacterium sp. NGS45. The sequence continues at coordinate 11,876 of NZ_JCALDB010000008.1, forward strand.
ACCGGACGACAGACCAGGAGGAGCGACGCGTGCCACGCGCCTTGGTGACCAACGACGACGGGATCGACTCCCCCGGCCTGCACGCGCTGGCCGGCGCAGCCCTCGCGGCGGGGCTGGAGGTGGTCGTGGCAGCGCCGGCCGAACAGTCCAGTGGCGCCAGCGCCGCACTGAGCGCGGTCCGCCGGCAGGGCCGCACCATCGTCGAGCGGCGCGAACTGCCCGACCTGGACGGCATCGAGGCGTGGGCCGTTCAGGCCCAGCCCGGTCACATCGTGGTCGCCGCGCTCAACGGCTGGTTCGCCGAAAGACCGGACGTGGTGCTCTCCGGGATCAACAACGGCGCCAATGTCGGTCGCGCCGTGCTGCATTCGGGCACCGTCGGTGCCGCGCTCACCGCCAAGATCAGCGGAACCCGCGCGCTGGCGGTCTCCCTCGATGTGGCGCTGCACCCGACCGGCGAGCGCCACTGGGCCAGCGCGGCCGGGCTGCTCGCACCCGTGCTGGAGTTGTTGTTCGAGGCTCCCGAGGACACCGTCTTGTCGCTCAACGTGCCGGACCGACCGGCCGGCGAACTGGGGCCGATCCGGCAGGCGCGGTTGGCCCGGGGCGGAACTGTGCAGGCCCGGGTGGAGGAGATCAACGGTGGGACTCTGCGTCTGGCCGAGGTCGAGGTCTCCGATGAACCCGAACCCGGCACCGACAGCGCGTTGCTGGCGGCCGGGCATCCGACCCTGACCGCACTGCGGTCCGTCGACGCCGACGACGGTGAGCTGGTGCAGAACTGGCTGGCGTCGATGGCGCAGCAGCGCTGAGCTTCACGCCAACGGGTGCCACTTCGCCACCCGGCAGGTGAACGCATATCGGCCGTCGTCGACCCCGATCAGCAGGGTGCCCGCGATGACGCCGTCGATGCCGCGGTGCAGCAGCTTGAACGGACTCGCGTCGTCGTCGTCGCGAATCTCCGCCACTGGCCCGATGGTGCCGACGCCGACGTCGTTGGAATCGATGTCGTCCTCCTCGATCACCTTGACTTCGACGCCCGTCAGATACGCGGTGATCTCGGCAGGGATCTTGTCGCCCACGACGCGCACCGCGTCATCCTCGAAGTCACCGATCACTGAGTTCGGGATGTCGGCGATCAAGTCGCCGTCGGCGCGGATTTCGACCGCGATGTCGTCGGCACCCCAGCCCGAGGTTTCCTCCTGGCAGGTCAACGTCGTGTCGATGGCCGGCCGGGCGATGAGCAGATTGATCGGCGTGCTCAGCACGATGTCGAAGGAGACCACGTGCGAAATGGACGAAATCCGCTGCACCAGAACGAAGAAGTGCTCCTTTTCGGCGGCTGGCCAACTGATGTTCAGCGGGGCGTCGTCGGGTCCGGTCTCGCCGATCCACGACGCCGGCGGGTCCAGGCCATCCCACTTGCCGACGGTCAACCGCACCGGGATCGGACTCGCGCCGCCGCCGTCCTCCTCGACCTGGTTGAACACCCCGACCGACAGGTCGACGCCGTGCGGCAGCGGGATCTGTGGCGTCTCCACGAGGAACCACTTGCTCTCCGAGTCGTCCCAGTCGGCGTCGCTGGTATCGACGTTGAACTGCTGAGCCGGAAAGTGTTCGTGCCGAATCTGTTCGGGCACCAGCACGATCGCGTCGCGCCAGGTTCGGCCCTCGTGGCGGTGCGTCCGCAGTGTGTAGGAACATTCGCTGCGGCGCTCGACGGGGTGCACCTTCACGAAGAACGGTGCCGCCAAGACGAATCGGGTGCCGCGCTCGGGGTCGGTGGCGTTGCGGTACGGGTGCTGCGGGGTGCTGAAGTCGTCACCGAGGTAGATCTCGTAGGTGGTCTCGCCGCCGAGTTGGTCCAGCGCGATGTCATAGGTGCCGGCGATGTCGAACCGGTACCACTTCACCCGGCCGTCGACCAGCACGTCGTCATCGTCGAAGTCGACGACGTCGGGCACCGGAAAGGCCGTCGCCGGAGTGCAATTCGGCGTGACCCGGTGAAAATCGGCACGCAGCGGCTGATGATCGCTGAGGAACGGCATGACGCCGTGCGGGTTGGCGAGCTCACGGTCGATCCGTAGGTGCTGCACTGCCAGTTGGCTGGAGGACGAGGTGAACAGGTAGTCGAGGCGCTGCCGGTACGGCGGGTAGACGACGTCGGCGGTGTAGCCCCGATCAGTGCGGCCGGAGCTTCCGCCGGGACATTGATCGCGGCCCCACCGGTCGATGAGCTGGTCGAACATCGGCGCCCCGGGCGTGCCGAAGAGCGTGGTCCACTCCGGGGCCTGCGCTGGATCCGGCGGGTGCGCAGCCGCGTTCAAGTCGCCGTACCCCACGATGTTCAGGTCGCCGAGGAAGAACACCTCTTCGGAGAACGGCGGTGATTCGCCGACGCACTCTTCGACGAACGCCGCGACGTCCTTGATCTGCTTGCGTCGGTCACCGACGTTCTCGCCGACCTTGTCGGTGTCGGCTTGGGTGTGGCTGATGAAGATGTGCCGGGCGGTCTCCCCGGGCGGCTTGACGCGCACGTAGAGAACGCCTTTCGCGGCGAACTTGTCGTTGTCCGATGCGGCTTCGTACATCAGGAAGCGGACGACCGGCACCCCGGTCGCGAACGCGATCGGGTCCAGCATACCGGCCACCTCGGGCGGGGCCGGCACGGTGACGAACGGGAACCTGCTGGCGAGGAACAGCCCGCTGTCCTCGAGCTTCAACTTGGCCAGCGCGGCCAGGTCGGCGACCGGACCGAAGGTCAACTCCCAGACCTTACTCGCCAGATCACCGGCGAATCCCGGGCGCACGACGCGGGTGTAGAAAGTATCCGCCTTGGTCACCTGGTAGGGGAACTGCGCGCGCAGTCGTTGACTCAGGATCTGCCGAGCCGGTTCGTCGAAGATCTCGTTGAGGCAGACGACGTCGATTTCCTCCGGGCTGGTCAGGATGGCCTTGGCGATCATCCGGGCTCGGGTCGGCGCGGTGTAGACCGGTGGGATCGACGGCGGGAAGCCCGTCTCCATCAACGCCGACCTCATCTGGGTGTTGTAGGTCAGGATCCGCATCGACTTGCTCATGACCCGACACCTCCGATCGAATCGAACAGTGCGACAGGGCGATCCGGTGGGCTACCGCGCAGACTTGCTCTGACCGCGAAGTCATCGCCGTCGGGTTCGAGCAGGCGCAGTTCGTTGGCCACCAGGTCAGCGACGACGACGTCGTCACCCAGGGCGGTGACGAAGGTGGGGCCCAGCCAGGTTCCGGCGCCGAGGGCGCTGACCGTCACGCCGTTGTCGTCGATCCGCAATAGTCGCGCATTGCCGACATCGATTACCAGGACACCGTCCTGGTAATCGCAGATCCCGTACGGCACAGTCGGGTTCGGGCCTGCGGGCAGCGCCACCTGAAGCCAGCCGGAGCCATCGACGGCGTCGATGCGGATGACCCGGTGGGCGCGAGGGTCGGTGACCCAGATGCGGTCGGCGGTGTCGACGGCGATGCCGCGTGGATCCGCGAACGCGGCTTCGGCCACGTCACCCGCGCTCGGGAGGCCGCGGTGGCCGTAGGCGGTCCAGCCGGTACCGGTGAGATCATCGAGGCACACCAGCCGGCAGTTTCCGGCGTCGAGCACCAGCAGCGCTCCGGTACTCAGGAACCCCGTTGCGGCCGGGCGGTCGAACGCGCCGACTCCGGGGCCGTGGGTGCCGAATCTGGTCCAACCGGCACCCGGCTGGGCATGGGCGATTTCGTGGGTGGCCATCGCGGCCACCAACACCTCGCCCGCCGCATTGCGGGCCGGTCCGGACGGCGTCGACAGCGGCGCATCGCCGACGGTCACGAGAGTGTTCTCGTCCAGGTCGTCGATCTGATAGACCGTGCCGCCGACGAGTTCGGTGAACGTGAACGTCGTCACCGGTGAGCTCCCCCCTGCTCTGCGGGCATGGAACTGGCTGTGGTCAATGGTGACCTGCCCAGACGCTCTGTGATTGCGGAATCACACCCGTGGGCCGCCGCGGGTGCTGACGCTTCGAGCAGCGCGATGCCACCGCGACGCCGGATGGCGCCGGGCAGATCGAGACTGCACCGCTTCTGCATCGTGTCGAAGCCCGCGACGCCAAGCGATCCCGTGACGGTGGCGGACCCGGTCCGGATCTCGACCAGACGGCCCTGTCTGACCACGGCCAAGGCACCGGTCACGGTGAACCCGATGCGCACCGTGAGTTCGACGATGCTGTACGGCGTCCCGTCGATGTGCAGCTCGACCCGAGGACGGTGGACCGAGTCGATGTGGTGAGTCGCCAACACAACGACTTCTTCGGTACCCGGCGCATCGCGGGTCCGACGCGCAGCCTGCTGCAGTGCCTCATATTTCTGCCACCCGGCGGCCAGGACGTCGGCCAGACTCAGCGACAGGAGTTTGTCTATGGCGGCGGCTATTTCGCGTTCTGCTGCGCTGCGGACCGGCCCGGCCGGGAGCAGCCGACCGAGGGTGTCGTGTTCGCGCAGTGACACTGCAAGGGCATCGGCCGGCGCCTCGGCGGTTTCGGTGAAAAGCAGGTCGCGCACGGTGGCGGCCTCGTTCAGCAGTGCACTCATCATCGGCCTTCCGTGATCGTCAGGGTGGTGGTGCCCGGGAGGATTTCGACCCGGAGGGCACGTGTCTGCTCGCCGCGCTCCGGTGACTCGCGCACCGTGGTGGCCGGGCAGCCGTCGACCCGGGGTACGGCTTGTACCCACGGTGGGCGCGGTTGGCGCCCGGGCCGGCGCCGTCGGATCAGTTCAACTGCACCGAGCGCGGCGGCCACGATCACCGCGATCAGCAGCCACGGCGTGCTCGATTCCGTTGATGGCGGTGGTGTTTCGGAGCGGTCGGTCGTAGGCCGGTCGGTCTGCACCGAGGTGACCTCCGGTGTGCGCTCGCCGATCGTCACGGAACTCGTCACGGTGAAGGCCCGCTCGGCGCTGATCTCGGGGTCGTTTCGACATGCGGCCCTCACCCGGTGGGTGCCGGCCGCGGCGTCCGCGGGGACGGTCACGGACAGACTGAAGCTGCCCGCCGGTGCAGCCTGGGGCGCGCTGCTGCCATCGTTCCAGTTCAGCTCCACATCCCCTTCGGGACACGCGAATCCGCTGCCGGAAACACGAACCACCGAACCGGGTGGCCCTTGTCGTGGCTCGAGATTCAAGGTGGGTGCGGCCACTGCGGTGACGGTGAACGTCGCTGCCGGCTGCGTGTCTGCGCACGCAGCGGTCACGGTGTGCGGGCCGGCCGAGGATCCCGGCGGCACGGTGAAGTCGATCTGCAGGTCGGCGCCGTCGTTGACGATGCGCGATTCGGACGGCACCACGACGGTGGCCTCGCCCCAGCGCAGCGCTGTGTCTGCCTCCGCACTACCGGTGCTGCCGAGGCAGGTTCGAACATTGGTCAGCGTGGCGGTGAGCTGGGTCCCGGGCGCGCCGGTATCGGGGCTGAGCGTCAGGGAAGCCACCGGCGCGGTCACGGTGAAGGATTGACTCAGCGGTACCCGGCGATGGGTGGAAACGCCGCTGCAGGCGGCCAACACGGTGTACTCACCGGGTTCAGCCGTTTCGGGCACGACCAGATCCACCGAGGCGCTACCCGAGTCCAGCGGCGCCGACCCGAGCAAGGTCTGCCTGTCCCAGATGAATCTCACTTCACCCAGGCAGTCCCCGAACTGGGTGACCGTAGCCGTGAGGGTGTCGCCCGGCCCGCCTTGAGGCGGTGTGAGTTCGAAAGTCGGCGCAACGTCCGGGATGTCCTCGGATGGAGACGTCGATGTTTCGGTCGGCGACGGCGACGTGGTCGGGTCGTCGGCCCGCGCCGGGCCACCGGTCAGCGCCAGCAGCACGCATGCTGCGCCCACTGCAGCTAGCACCGTGCGCCGCCGTCGCGCGCCGAACCGTCTCATCCCAGGAGCGTCGCAACCCCGCGACGTCCGGGCACGCGTAGCGGGCTACTCATCCCGGCCACCGTGTCGGCGAACCGGGTCACCAGAATCCAACGGGCTTCGAGGAGATCCGCGTGCTGAGTGGATCCCGTACCCGCCCCGGGAGACTCAGGCCCCGCCCGTCGCGGCGATCAGTAATGCCGCGCCCACGACGAGCAACACGATCGCGGTCACCAGCGCGCGACGACGCTCGATCCACAGCTTGACGCGCTCCAGCGTCGGGTCGATCCGCCGCCCGGCCGCCAGGTAGGCCAGCACCGGCGCGGCAACCGTGCAGCTGGCGACGGCGGCGTAGAAGGCGATCGCCAGTACCGCCGCCAAACCCGTCACATTGGTGCCGATCAGCACGCCGGCCACGCCGTTGGCGGCCATCATCTTCGGGTTGGCCAGGACGAAGACCGCGCCGAGCAACGCTGCGCCCAGCCAGCCGAGTCGCGCGATACGTACCTCCCAGCGGGGTTGCGCACTGGCTCGGTCGCGTCGCAGCAGCACCCAGCCGCCGAGCAGCACGAGCACGAGCCCGAAGACGCCCAGCACCCAAGTCGTCACCGTCGGGTTGGGTTGGGCGAATCGATCCGCCAGCCGAGGCACCTGCAGGAAAACCGCCGTCGCCGCAGCCAACGCGGCCAGCCGGGCAACCAGGAAGGCGATGCTGACCGGACGTGGGCGGTCGCTGTGCAGCAGTAGTACCAACACTGCGACGATCGACACCGGCGACAACGCCACCACCATGGCCGGTGCTGTCAGCTGGCCGAGCAGAACTGCGGAGAGACCCGACATGCACTTCCTCTCCGCGAGCTTTGGGTAGCACGACAGTAGTGGCCGCCGCATCGAACTGCATGACCGGCGGTTGCGTGCCGTAGTTGCACACTGGGTGCACGCAGTGCACATAAAACTGCCAACTTGCGTGCCCTGCTTGCACACTCTGTGCAGTGAAGGCACGGCCCCGCGCCGTTTTGCGTGCCCTGGCTGCACACTCTGTGCAGGCAGGGCACGTCCGAGTCCAGCTCGTCCCCGATTGCCGACCATTTATATATATGTGCTACACATATATATCGTGCAGCACTCCCGCTACGACCAGCTCGACGACCTGCTGACGCGGCTTCACATCTCGCGTCAGCGGCCGAGTTGGCGGCGCCGCCTGCTCGACGGCGCCGGCCCGGTGACCAGCGTGTCGACGTTGCGCGTGCTGCGCGCGGTCGAACAATGTCAACAGTCCGGCGGCGCCTCCATCCGTGACGTCGCCGACTATGTCGCCGTCGAGCACTCCACTGCCAGCCGGACCGTGACCGGACTGGTCGATGCCGGGTTGCTGACCAAGACTTTCGCCGCCGACGACCAACGCCGGTGCGTCCTGGTGCTGACCGACGTCGGGCGCGACGCACTGTCCACAGTCAGCGACCGGCGCCGCGAACTCGTCGCCGACACCATCGCCGACTGGCCGGACACCGATATCGACACCTTGGTGACACTGCTCGGCCGGCTCACCGAACGCTTCGAACGCGAGACCGACGCATGACCGCGGAACTCACTTCGCCCGCGCGCCCGCGGGGTGCGGTCAAGTTGATGTTCGACCCGGTCTTCGGGGCGCTGTTCTGGGGCAAGATGTTCTCGGTCGTCGCAGTGTGGACCCACGGCATCGCCGCGGCCATCGTGATGTACGCCGCGACGGGCTCGGCGCTGATGGTGGGCCTGGTGGGGGTCGTGCAGTTCGCACCCCAGTTGATCCTGAGCCCGATCAGCGGCAAGTGGGCCGACACCGGCGACCCGTGGCGCCAAATCCTGAACGGCCGCGTGCTGTGTGTCGCGGGGTCTGGTCTCACCGCGGTGTGGTTGGTTCTCGATCCTTCGATGCACGGCACCGCGGCCGCCATGCCGGTACTGCTGGGAACGCTGCTGGTGGGCTTCGGCTTCGTCATCGGCGGACCCGCGATGCAGTCCATCGTGCCGAACCTGATCCGCGACGGTGAGTTGTCAACGGCCATGGCGCTCAACAGCATTCCGATGACCATTGGCCGGATCATCGGACCCGTCACCGGCGCGTACCTGGCCGCACACTTCGGCTGGGCGTCGGCGTTCGCGGTCAGCGCCGCCCTGCATCTGGTGTTCGCGATCTTCCTGTTGGCCGTGCGATTCCCGGCGCCGCCCGAACGACACCCGGACGCCGATACCCGGGTCCGGTTCGCGATCAAGTACGTCCTTCGGGACCGCCCCCTGCTGTTGGCGCTGATCGCGGTGACGACAGTGGGGGTCGCCTCCGACACCTCGATCACATTGGCGCCCTCGATCTCCGACGCACTCGGTGGCGGAGCCACTTTGGTCGGCACCTTGTCGGCGGTGTTCGGCGTCGGCGCAGCGCTCGGCATGGTGGTGCTGGCCGGGCTGCAAGGGCGGGTCAGTTCAGCACACGTGTCGGGGATCGGGCTGGTGGGCCTGACCGTGGGGTGCGGTCTGCTCGCCGCCGGCACAGTGGTCGCGGTCGCATTCGTGGGCTTCGCGCTGGCCGGACTGGGCTTCGGTTGGGCGATGACCGGCCTGGCCACCGTGGTGCAGGAACGCGCCCCGGAGGAACTGCGCGGCCGGATCATGGCGCTCTGGTTGGTCGGCTTCCTCGGATCGCGCCCGATCGCCGCGGCGGTCCTGGGCGGCACCGCCGACGCGCTCAACGTCTACGTGGCATTCGGGCTGGCGGCGGTGCTGTGTGCGGTGGTGACGGTGATGTGCCGCCCGGCGAACCTGTGGAAGCCGCTGCCGGACTCGGCCTAGCCGCCCAGCGTGAGTCCGGCGTCGAAGAACGCCAACTCCAGCTTCATCGCGCGTCGGTAGGCCACCCGGGCCGCCTCGACATCGCCGGCCAGCCGGTCGAGCAGCCGTTCCAGCAGGGCAGCGACTTCCTCGAAGCCCGGGTCGGCGTAGGTCTGCACCCACGGCGCATACGGTCCGGCGCTGTTGGCATCCAGCTGTTTCCCGACGTGCGAGTACAACCGCATGCACGGTGTCATGGCCGCGCACACCACGCCCAGATCCGATGTGGCAGCGGTGGCCAACAGGAACTCGGTATAGGCCAGTGTGGCCGGTGCCGGCACGACGCCGGCCATGTCGATCCCCCACGACGCCGCATACGACGAATGCAGCCCGAGTTCCTCACGCACCCCGGCGAGCAGATCGGCGAAGGTCAGCAGCGTCTCGGTGTCTGCGCTGCGGGCCAATGCCAATCCGTAAGCGCGGGCGAAGGATTCGAGGAAGAACGCGTCCTGGGCGATGTACCCGGCGAACAACTCGCGCTGCAGTGAACCGTCGCCGATGCCGCGCACGAACGGGTTGGCCAGCACCTCGGCGACCACGTCTGCGTTCTCCGCCCACAACTTCTCTGCCAGTGTCACTGCGCCTCCAATGCCATATCCCAAAACGCCACTTCGAGTTTCAGTACCTCGGCCACCAAGTCGTCGTGCCCGTCGGTCGCCAGCTCGGTCAGACCGTCGACGTAGTCGGCGAACTCCGGCACGGTCCAGTGCTCCACGAACGCACTGAATTTGGACGTCGGCGAGGCCGCCGAACGCCAAGCCAGCAGGTAGACCCGTTCGATGACCCACAGCGCGGTGACCGCGGCTTCGTATGGCTGCGCGTCGAGTGACTGCAGCAGGTCGCGGTAGGCGAGCGTGGCCGGCTGCGGTTCGGCCGGCAGGGCCAGGTTGCGCTGTGCGGCCTGCTCGTCGAACCAATCCAGTTCGGCGACCAGCGCGGTGCACCCGCCGGCGATGACCGCCTGCGCGTGACGCGGCGCGCGGGCCAACAGCCGGGCCTGGAAGGTCAGCAGATCGGCGACGAACAGCACGTCCTGCGCCAGCCAGCGATCGAATGCTGCGTCGGAAATGCTGCCGTCACGCACGGCGTCGAGGAAGGGGTGCCGGGTCGCGGCTGTCCAAAGGTCATCGAGCACGTCACCGACCCTAGCCCGAGGCTGCAGGGCGTTGGCCCACGCCTACTCCGAGTCTGGAGCTTCTCGGAGAAGTCCCGACGAGTGCGTGCTCGCCGCCGCCAGTACCTGAAGTTCGTGCTTCCCTGGGTTTGTCCACGCCAGGGATCTTCGGGCCGCTCTCCTCGACGGCACGGTCGAGAGCCCGCTCGAGCCGGTCGCCGGTGCCGGGTTCCCGCTTGGTCTGCTGATCTTGCCCGGGAATCTCTGGACCGCTTTCCCGCACGGCTTCGTCCAGTGCTTCTTGCAGTCGGTCGCCGGATCCCGACTGGCTGTCCTGCTGTGCTTTGTCGTGATCACTCATGGTTCACGGCATACCCGCTGCCATGCGCGCAAAACTCGAGCAGTTCGACTGTCACCGACGACCAGGTTCGTGCCATCACCCGAGCTTGGCATGTCCCCAATAGGGCAGCCAGTGCTGCTCCAGGAACCCGCGTAGTTCCGCGCTGCCCTGCGGTGCCGCCGTCGTCGTTCGCCACGCGACATGGCCGTCGGGGCGAACCAGCACGGCACCGTGCTGCCCGACTTCGAAGAGCGCACACAGTTGCTGCTGGTCGCGCGGATCCGGGGCGGCCAAGCAGGCCGTCACGATCGGCAAGGCAGCGCAGTTCCACTGCGCGTGCAGCGCAGCGCGCCACTCGGGCGCACTCGCGGTGAGCAGGGTGAGCCCGTCGGCACGCAGCACATCGTGAACCGGGGTCTTTCGACCTTCGTGCAGCACGACCGCGTGCGGCAGGCGTGCCCCGGGATTGGTGGTGGGGCGGTAGGTGACGACGTCCTCCGCCTCGGTCCTCTGGTCCGGGGGCCGGGCACTCTCCTGGTCTGTCAGTGGGCCTCGGTAGGTGTAGCCGAACTCGAGGCCCTGGAAGACGAAGTGCTCGAGTTGACCCGGGATTGCCGCTGCGATCTGGGCGCGCAGCCGCCGGGCACGGGCGCCCGAACCCAGCAGCGCTTTGGTCCGCCGGGTCTGCAGCCGGGTTGCTCGATCGCAGGCCGCTCCCAGCAGGCGTCCCGGCAGCCAGGACAACGGCGGTCTGGCGACGGCGTTGGTCGCTCGGCAGATCGCCGTGTTGGTGATGCCCACCGGGCGGGTGACCTCATCGAGCCGGAAGAAGTTCTTGACGCTTTGCTGCGCGAACCGTTCCACGACTGGTCGCCGCTCCGGCTCGTAGGTGTCGAGCAAAGAATCGACCGCATGTCCATCGATGATCGCCGCGAGCTTCCAGGCCAGGTTCTGCGCATCCTGCACACCGCTGTTGAGACCGAAGCCACCGGCGGGCGGGAACCGGTGGGCGGCATCACCGGCAAGCAGCAACCGGCCACGCCGAAACCGGTCGGCGATCTGCGAGGTCATGGTCCAGGTGCCGGTTGAGCGGATCGCGAAGTCCTGGCCACTGCCCAAAACCTCGGGAAGCACCCGGCTCCAGAACGCCGCGCCGGCGCGGGCAACAGCCTGGTCGCGGTGCAGGTAGGGGGTCATCAGCACGTAGTGCTCGTCGGCGTGCGCGACCAGCGCGCCACAGAACCGCGGCCCGTACAGCCACGCCAGTAGCGGCCTGGAGGTCCCCGCGCCGAACAAGCCGGGTGCGTGAAAGAAGACGCTGCCGATGTGGGTCAGGACTTCACCCTGCATCTCGATGCCGGCGCCCGCACGCACGGCGCTGTTCGCCCCGTCCGCACCCACCACATACCGGCCAGCCAACCGCTCTGTCGGCCCGGCTCCGGAACGGACGTCGACGACCATGCCCTCGGCCGTCTCGCTGACGCGTTCGACCACCGTGCCGCGCCGAAAATCCACCAGCGGTTCACGTTCCAGCGCTGCCCAGAACACCGGCATCAGAAGATGCTGCCCAATGTGGGAGATCAGGAACGGGCTGTAGCTGCGTAGCCGCTGCTGCAGTTCGGGATCGGCTGCCACATCGATCTCGCCCAGCGCCGGCTCCCCCAGCACGCTGCACCAGCGGATGCCGCCCACCTCCTCGGTGGGGGTCGCCAGCGCATAGAGCTCTTCGGCCAGCGACGCCGAGGCCTGGTGCCAGATCTCGAGCGAACGCGCATTGATGACGTGCGCGGCGGGATGGACCAAGGGCTCGTCGCGGCGCTCGAAAACGGTGCAGGGTATCCCCCGCCGGGCCAGCTGCAGGGCCAGCGTGCAGCCGGTCGAACCGCCGCCCACGATGACGACGTCGTCGTCATCGCTCATCGTCGCCACCTTGCGGGTCTCCGAGCCGGGAGGCCTCGAGCACGCAGACCGGCGAGATGGTCGGGACGATCCGATTCAGCTGAAAGCCGCTGTGCTGCAGGAGTTCACGATACTCATCGGCGGTGCGCTCGCGTCCTTCGCTGAGCACCAGCATCTCCAGATCGGACCAGTTGCCGGTGAACTCGCGGTGGTGTTGCGGAATCACCATCTCGGCCAGCAGCAAGGTGGCCCCGCTCGGGGCGCTTGCCGCGACATTGCGCAGGATCGTCTGCGCAGCCTCATCGTCCCAGTCGTGGATTACGAACTGCAGGACATAGGCGTCACCGCCGGCCGGCACGCTGTCGAAGAAGGAGCCGCCCTCGACCCGCACCCGGGCGCCGACACCGGCGCGGTCGAGCACTCGCGCTGCACCGGTGACGACGTCGGGCAGGTCATAGAGCACGCCGCGGAGGTTCGGGTTCGCGGCCAGTATCGCGGCCAACAATCGCCCGTGGCCGCCGCCGACATCGACGACCACGGGAAACTTCCCGAAGTCGTAGGCGTGCACCACCGAGGCCGCGGTCACCTCGGAGATGGCCGTCATGCCGTCGTTGAACAGCGCTGCCAGATCGGGGTTCTCGGCCAGATAACTGAAGGCATCCATGCCGGTGATCGCCGGAACCACCGGCTCTCCGGTGCGCACTGCGTCGTTCAGCGCCGACCAGAACTCGCGGTATTGGTGCGATCCGTAATAGCGGGCCCACCCGGCCACCGACAGCGGTGCGTCGGCGCGCAGAGTTTCGGCCAATGGCGTCAACGCGTAACGGCCATCCCGCGACTGGCGGAAGATCCCGCGACTGGTCAACGCCCGCAGCAACCGGGCCAGCGCTGCGGGGTCCGCTCCCACCCGGCGAGCCAAGTCGTCGCGGGTCAGGGGCCCGGGTGCCAACGCGTCGGCGAGGCCCAGATCGGCGGCCACCGCGATGGCTTGCGACAGCATGTGCCCCATCAGCAACTCGGTCATCGCCAGCTGGGCCGGGACGAGCCCTTGATGCAGACGCTGAAGCCGGTGCCGCAGACGTTCCAGTGCACGCACCAGCGGAACCGGCGGTGCGGGAAACGGCAGTGAGGTCGTCCGCTTGGCCATGACGGAGTCCTTCCGGCTGGACGTGGCCACTGCAGCCGGCCGGCTGGACACGTCCCGCAACGGCTGCGGACGGACCGGTCAACACGACAGTCACGTCATGCATGCGCAGCAAGATTACGCCGCACCAGCGCCACGGACCTGCTGATCGGTTCGGCCGCCGCGTGGTGGGCATCGTGAGTATCGTGGGCACAGGCCCACTGATCCTCAGCCGCCCGATGAACCAAGCTGGGGTTGTCCGGTGGACCTACGAAGGGGTTGAGGCCTTGAGCCCCCAAGGAGGTCTACACCTATGACGAACCTCGACGGGATCCCGCGCAGCGCGCTGATCGAGCGCGACATCATCGACTATCTGCGTGCTCATCACGGCATCGAAACCGGTGAAATCACCGATGAATCCACGCTCGTCGACCTGGGGCTGGACTCCCTGGAGCTCTTCGCCATCGGCGATGTCCTGCAGAGCAAATACGGCATCTCGATCGATGACGAACGCATCGCGAGTGTGCGGACCTTTGCCGACTTCAAGGCCTTCATCGACATGAAGCAACACGAGCGACCGGTGGCCGGGCAACCTGGCTGACGGCACTGATCAGCGGACGGACACCGTCATGAGCACCTACATCACGGCCACCGGCGCATTCCTTCCCGGATACCCGGTGCCCAACGACGAAATCGAAGACCACATCGGGAAAGCCGGACGGGCGTCGGACGATCTCAAGGACCTCATCCTGGCAAATTGCGGAATCAAGACGCGGCATTACGCGATCGACAAGAGCCAGCGCACCCTGATGTCGAACGCCGCGATGGCGGCTGCGGCAGTTCGCGCCGCCGTCGAACGTGCCGGACTGGGCCCCAACGATGTCGAAATGCTGTCGGCGGCCACCACCATGCCGGACGTGCTGGCGCCCGGACACGCCAGCATGGTGCACGGCGAGTTGGGTTACGGCCCGCTCGAGATCGCCACCGCGCACGGTATCTGCAGTAGCGGCATGATGGCCCTGAAGAACGCCTATCTCCAGGTCGCTGTCGGCGAGAAGCGCACCGCCGTCTGCGTGGCCAGTGAGTTCGCGTCCCGGGGCTTCAAGAGCACCCGCTACCAGGAGATGGCAGCGGTCGCGGACGACGGGTCGCTGCCCATGGAGACCGCGTTCTTGCGGTACATGCTCTCCGACGGCGCGGGCGCAGTCGTGCTGCAGGACGAGCCTGCAGCAGCGGGGATCAGTCTTCGTATCGACTGGATTTCGCTGACCTCGTTCGCCCACACCGAACAGGCCTGCATGTTCTTCGGCAGCAACGACAACGCCTGCGACAAGACCTGGGCCGACTACCCGAACGTCACGGCCGCGGCTGCCGACGGGGTATTCGCGCTGCGGCAGAAGCTTTCGCTGCTGCCGCACCTGGTTCGGGTTGGCATCGATGAGTACGAGCGGCTGCTCGCCCTCGGTAAGTTCGACCCACAGACCCTGACCTGGTACCCGGCGCACTACTCGAGCGAACGCATGAAGACCATGATGCTGGGTGAGTTCGCCCGCCGACAGGTCGCCGTCGGCGGCCCGGAGGCCTGGTACAGCAACCTGACTCGCGTTGGAAACATCGGCAGTGCAGCGATTTTCGTGATCCTCGACGAGATGGTCACTGAAGGTCTGGTCCGCGACGGCGACACCCTGTTGTGCATGGTCCCCGAGTCGGGCCGGTTCGTCGTCTCCTACATGCACCTGACCGCAGTCACGGCGGACACGGCCCCGGACTCCGGACCATGACCCAGCCGACCGAAGTCGTGCCTGGCGGTACCTCGCACCCGCGCGCGGTGGTGTACTGGTACTCGCAGACCGGTCAGCTGCGCGAGGTTGCCGACGCGTTGACCGCTCCGCTGATCGCGTGCGGTTGGGACATCCGCTGGGTGCCGGTGCAGCCGCGCGTGGGGTTTCCGTTTCCCTGGCCGATCCGACGATTCTTCGGGGTGTTTCCCGCCGCCGTGGATCCGGATTCGATGGTGGATCTCGACCAGCCGGCAGCTGGGTTCTGTACTGACCCAGATGAATTGGTGATCCTTGCCTACCAGGTGTGGTACCTGGCGCCCTCGCTGCCGGTCCGGTCGCTGCTGAAGGCACACCCGCAGGTGGTCCGTGGTCGATCGGTGCTGTCGCTGGTCGCCTGCCGCAACATGTGGTACTCGGCGGCGATCGAAGTCTCCGCGCTGTTGCAATCCGCGGGTGCGCGTCACGTCGGGGTGATCGCCGCAACCGATACCCGGCCGCAGGCGACGACCTTCGTGACCACGCTGCGCTGGCTGCTGACCGGTCGTCGCGAACCCTTCTGGTTCTTCGGGCGGGCCGGGATCGGCGATGCCGAGCTGGACCGGATCCGGGAGGTGGGGCGCTGCATCGGCGAATCGGGGCGCTGCCCGCCGGACGCAGCACCCGTCGTTGCGACCTTGGCGGCCGCAGACCTGCTGGCCGGGAGGCTGTTTCGGCGGTGGGGTGCGACGGTCCGCATGGCGCAGCGGCGCGGCGCGCTGCTACATGCCGCGGGCTTGCTGCTCTTCGTGCTCGGTTTGGCGATCGGCATCCTGGCCGGCCTGCCGCTGATCGGGTGTGCAGCGGTGATCGGCGGTGCGCGGTTCCGCCGCGCGGTGCAGGCTTTCGTGCACCACCGAATCACCTCCAACACACCGGTTTTCGGTGCTGCGGCCGACCCTGCCGACTCACCTGGCGGTCCTGGTGCGGTATCCCATGAACGCTGACGCCTCGCAGTATCAGGACCTGGTCGACTGGCTGACCGGGAAAGTGGCCGGCTACGTCAACCTCGCTCCGGAGCTGATCGCCACCGACGTCCCGCTGGCCGACTGTGGCGTCGATTCCGCCTCCGGGCTGAGTTTGTGCGCGGATCTGCTGGACGAGAAGGGATTCGACGTCGAAACCACGGTCGTCTGGGACTACGCGACCATCGAGGCGATCGCGACGTACCTGGTCTCCGAGCGGGCTGCGCCATGATCCCGATCGCCGTGGTCGGCATGGACTGCCGCTTCCCCGGTGCGGCAGATCCGGCGGGGTTCTGGCGTCTGCTCCTCGATCGCGTCGTCACCGACACCGAAGTGCCGGCGCAACGCTGGAACGTCGACACCTTTTATCACCCGGACGGTGTCGCCGGGTCGATGAACACCCGACGCGCCCACTTCATCAACGACGCAGATGCTTTCGACAGCGACTTCTTCGGCATCGCTCCGGTCGAGGCGGCGGCCCTCGACCCGCAGCAGCGACTGTTGCTGCAGACGGCATGGCGGGCCCTCGAAGACGGCGGGATCGATCCGCGGTCGCTGTCCGGCACACCGACCGGGGTCTTCGTCGGAATGATGTCCAGCGAGTGGGGCAGCCGTCAGATGCACGACCTCGCCGGAATGACGGCGTTCCGCGGCACCGGCAGCGGCTATTTCATGACGGCCAACCGGATCTCCTACCACCTGAACCTCACCGGACCGAGTATGGCCGTCGATTCCGCCTGCTCTTCGTCACTGCTGGCCGTGCATCAGGGCTGTGCGGCGCTGCGGTCCGGAGAAGCCGACACGGTCATCGCGGCCGGGGCGAATCTGCTCCTGACGCCGGCGCTGTCGATCTTCTACACCCAGGCCGGGTTGTCGGCGCCGGACGGTCGGTGTAAACCGTTCGGGCAGAGCGCCGATGGCATCGGCCGCGGGGACGGGGTGGCCGCGGTGGTGCTGCGCAGACTCGACGACGCGCTCGCCGACGGCCAACCGATCTACGCCGTGGTGCGCAGCTCGGTGGCCAACCACGACGGCCGCAGCAACGGGATCACCGCGCCCAATCGGCAATCCCAGGTGCGGCTGATGCGCCAGGCCCTCGATCTCGCAGCCCTGGACGCCGAACAGCTCGCGTTCGTGGAAGCGCACGGCACCGGCACCATCCTGGGCGACATGATCGAGGCCAATGCGCTGGGCGACCTGCACAAGACGCGGCGCGGCGAACCGTGCCTGCTGGGTTCGGTCAAGGGGAACATCGGCCACACCGAGGGCAGCGCAGGCATCGCGGCGTTCGTCAAGGCGTGCCTGGCACTGCACCACCGGGTGTTGCCGCCGACGGTGTACGGCAACAGCGCCAATCCCACGCTGCGGCTGGAAGAACACGGACTGCACCTGGTCGACACCGCGCAGGAACTGGCCGCCGGCCAGGCATTCGGGGCGGTCAGCTCGTTCGGCCTGGGTGGTAGCAACGCGCACGCGGTGCTGGAGTCGGCGCCGGCAGCGGCGCCGCCCGAACCCGGTGCGACCGGTGTCCTGACCGTGTCGGCGCCCACCGAACACGCGCTGCAACGCAATGTCGCCGCGACCGGCACCGCCATGCAGACCGTCGACGAGGACCGGTTGGCCGCCTGGTGCCGCACCAGCAACCTGGTGAAGCGCTCGCATCGACATCGCTTTGCGCTGGCCGGTGACCGCGCCGGGCTGCGCGAAGGGGTGCAGGAATTCCTTGCTGGGGGGCGCGCGGAGCTGGCGTCGGCGGCACCGACCCGCAAGGTCCCCGCCGCAGTCGGGCTGCTCTGCTCAGGGCAGGGCACCCAGTACCCGGGAATGACGCGGCCGCTCTACGACGCCAACCCCACCTACCGCCGTCATCTCGATACGGTGGCCGCCGCGCTCGACCCCCACCTGCCCGCGGATCTCCGCTCCACCCTGTTCGGCGGCGAATCGAGCCTCGAACACACCGGGCAGGCGCAGCCGGCGTTGTTCGCCGTTTCCTATGCGCTGGGAAAGACCCTGTTGGAGAGCGGAATCCAGCCGGTCTTCGGTGTCGGTCACAGCATCGGCGAGATCGCCGTTGCCTGCCTGGCCGAGGTGCTGAGCCTGGAAGACGCAGCGCGGTTGGTCGGGGTGCGAGCACGACTGATCGGCTCGCTGCCCGCCGGCGGCGCGATGATCGCCGTCGACCTCGACGCCGAACGCGCGGAGGCGCTCATAGCCGGGCAGCCCGACTGCGCGGTCGCGGCCGTCAACGCGGCCCACTCGGTGGTCATCTCGGGTGCGGCCGACACGGTGGCGCGGGTCCATGCCGCGGTGCTCGAAAACGGGGGGAAGGCCCTGCACCTCAAAGTGTCCCACGCATTTCATTCTCCGCTGATGGCACCGATCGTGGCCGAGTTCGGCAGCGAGCTGTCCGGGATTGGGCCGCGCCCCGCCACATTTCGGCTGTTCTCCACGGTGCTCGGGCGCGAAGTCGCCGGCCCTGAAATGGACTGCGACTACTGGGCGCAACAGATCTGCGCGCCGGTACGTTTCCTCGACGCGATCCGGGCTGCCGCGCACGCCACCCGCACCGACTACTTCGTCGAGGCGGGCCCGCGGCCGATGCTGCTGGCCCTGGCGGCCCAGTGCGGTCTGCCGTCACATGTCACTACCTTGCCGCTGTGCGACGGACCGGGTTCGGACGGGATGGAGATGTTGACGGTCGCGGGTTCGCTGTTGCGCGACGGATTCTCACCCGATCTGACCCCGCTGTACGGCACGTCGGCCGGGTCGCTGCAGCGGATCACGCCGTACGTGTTCGACACGGCCAACCGGTTCTGGTTCGACGGGCAGCACACCGCACCGCCGCCGACGCTGCTGCCCTCCAACGGTGCGCCCGTCGCCAAACCCGATCTCCGGGAGCCGGCGCAGACCGGGCGAGCGGCTACCGTCCTGGAGGTGATCGCCGAAGTCGGTGGGTATCCGGTCGCCGAACTCGGTCGGTCCAGCCGACTCGCCGAAGACCTGGGCTACGACTCGCTGCTGCAGCTTCGTCTGGTCGATCGGCTGCGGGCCGAGTATCCGCAACTCGGGCAGATCACCGTCGCCGAAGTGCTGCCGAAGATTCGCAGCGTCGGCGATCTCGTCGACTTCGTGACGGCGTGGTTCGACAACGCTGATCTGATCCGATGAGCGTCGTGACCCGCGAGATGATCGCCGCTGCGGCGTCGTCGCGGCATGGGCTGACCGCCGGCACCGTTGCTGAACCCATCCGATTGAGCTGGGCCGAAGTCCATGACCAGGCGGTCCGGATGGCCGCCGGCTTGGCGGCCAGAGACGTTGGCCGGCACGGCTCGGTTGCGGTGCTGGCCACCGACGCGGCCGACGTCGCGCCGCTCGCGCAGGCAATCTGGCTGCGGGGCGCGGCGCTCACGATGCTTCAGCACCCCACGCCGCGCACCAACCCCGCCATCTGGCTGCACGACACCCTGCAGGCGATCCGCACGGTGGGTGCCGACCTGGTGATCGTCGGCGAGCCGTTTTTGATGGCGCAGCACCAACTGTCGGCAGACGGGCGCGACGTCTGCACGGTCGCTGCGCTGCGCGACGCGACGTCAGAGCCCGTCGTGACAACTCCGGATCAGCCCGATGAGGCCGATGTTGCATTGCGCCAGTTGACATCTGGATCGACGGGCAACCCCAAGGCTGTCGAGATCACGCACGCCAACCTCGCGGCCAACAGCATCGCACTGCGTCACGCGTTGCAGATCGACACCGCGCACGACGTGATGGCCAGTTGGCTGCCGCTGGCACACGACATGGGAATGATCGCGTTCTTGCAGTTCCCCATGCAGGTCGGGCTGGAAGCCGTCGTCATCTCCCCCGACCAGTTCCTGCGGCGGCCACTGAGCTGGGCTCAGATGATCAGCCGGCACCGCGCCACCATCACATCCAGCCCCAACTTCGGGTACTCGGTGCTGGCCCGGGTGCTGCAGCACGCCGATCCCGCCGAGATCGACCTCTCGTCACTGCGGATCGCGGTGAATGGATCCGAGCCCATCAATCACCACGACCTGGAGGCCTTCGCGGTGGCCGGCGCCCGCTTCGGATTGCGGCCCAGCGCCCCGACCCCGGCCTACGGGCTGGCCGAGGCAACCCTGGTGGTGTCGGTGGCGGCAGCGCAGGACCGGGCGATCGTCGACACGGCGTCCCGGCGCGCCGTCACCGAGACCCACCACGCACTGCCGGTTCGGGGCGACTCGGAGGACGTGCAGCATGTGGTGTGCGTCGGCTGCGCGGTGACCGGCATGGACGTGCGCATCGTTCGGGACCGAACCGTGCTGGGGCACAGGGAGATCGGCGCCATCGAACTTCGCGGTCCGGCAGTCTCCCGCAGCTACCTGACCTCGGACGGCATGCTACCGGTCGCGCAGCCCAACGGCTGGTTCGATACCGGTGATCTGGGCTACCTCGACGAGCAGGGCCGGCTCTACGTGTGCGGCCGCACCAAGGATCTGATCGTGGTGGCCGGGACGAATCTGTACCCGCACGACATCGAACGTGCCGCCGAGACCGTCGACGGTGTGCGGAAGGGTTGCGTGATCGCACTGCGCGTCGACGTCGATCGGGAAGGCTTCGCGGTGCTCGCCGAAGTCCACGGTGCCGAGCAGCAAGACGCCCGCCTGCGCATCACTCGCGACATCATCACCACGGTGAACGGCCACGTCGGGTATGCACCGCGGGAGGTTCGGCTGTTCCCGCCCGGAACGTTGCCGAAGACCGCGTCGGGCAAGCTGCGCCGCGGCGAGGCTCGGACCCTGCTGTCCTGAAGGTGCCGGGTGCCGTCGCTCCGTCCGGAGCCATCGGGCACGCTGGTCTCAACATGTCTGCCACCTCCGAGTCCGGGGCCGCGAGTCCCCCGCCGCTGCTCGCCGATCCGGACGACCTGTCTTCGCTGCGTGCGCTGGGCGATGACGCCGACGAGGTCTTCACGTCCTTCGCCGCGTGGGCCGAGGCTCAGGGCACCGCGCTGTACCCGGCGCAGGAGGAGGCGCTGATCGAGCTGGTGAGCGGCGCCAACGTGGTGCTGGCCACGCCCACCGGCTCGGGCAAGTCGCTGGTGGCCACCGGCGCGATCTACGCGGCACTGGCCGCCGGGCAGCGCTGCTACTACACCGCCCCGATCAAGGCGCTGGTCAGCGAGAAGTTCTTCGCCCTGTGCGACGTGTTCGGCGCCACCAACGTCGGCATGCTCACCGGGGACGCCGCGGTCAACGCCGATGCTCCGGTGATCGCGTGCACCGCCGAGGTGCTGGCCAACATCGCGCTGCGGGAAGGCGCCGACGCAGACATCGGTCTGGTGGTGATGGACGAGTTCCACTTCTACGGCGACCCGGACCGCGGCTGGGCCTGGCAGGTGCCGCTGCTGGAACTGCCCGACGCACAGTTCCTGCTGATGTCGGCGACGCTCGGCGACGTCACGTTCCTGCGCAAGGACCTGACCCGGCGGACCGGGCGCCCCACCGCGCTGGTGGCCGGTGCGCAACGGCCGGTCCCGCTGTTCTACAGCTACGCCACCACGCCGATGCACGAGACGATCAGCGATCTGCTCGACACCTCGCAGGCCCCGATCTACGTCGTGCATTTCACCCAGGCCTCCGCACTCGAGCGCGCCCAGGCGCTGATGAGCGTCAACGTGTGCAGCAAGGACGAGAAGAAGCAGATCGCCGAGCAGATCGGCAACTTCCGGTTCTCCACAGCGTTCGGTTCGACGTTGTCGCGGCTGGTGCGGCATGGCATCGGCGTGCACCACGCCGGCATGCTGCCCAAGTACCGCCGACTCGTCGAACAGTTGGCCCAGGCCGGTCTGCTCAAGGTGATCTGCGGCACCGACACCCTGGGGGTCGGCATCAATGTGCCGATCCGCACCGTGGTGTTCTCCGCACTGTCCAAGTACGACGGCGTGCGCACCCGCCTGCTCAATGCCCGCGAGTTCCATCAGATCGCCGGACGTGCCGGGCGGGCCGGCTACGACACCGCAGGCACCGTCGTGGTGCAGGCGCCCGACCATGAGGTGGAGAACCTCAAACAGTTCGCAAAGGTTGCCGATGACCCCAAGAAGCGGCGGAAGTTGGTGCGCCGCAAGGCTCCCGAGGGGATGGTGCCGTGGAGTGAGGCGACGATGACCCGGCTGGTCGACGCCGACCCGGAGTCGTTGACGTCCAATATGCGGGTGTCGACGTCGATGATCCTCGATGTCGTCGACCGTCCCGGCAACCCGTTCGAGGCGATGCGCCGGCTGCTCACCGACAACCACGAACCCCGCAAGCGGCAGCTGCAGCACATCCGTGAGGCCGTCGGCATCGCGCGGTCGCTGCTGCAAGCCGGGGTCATCGAGCGGCTCGGCAAAGCCGACGCCGACGGACGCCGGTATCAGTTGACCGTCGACCTCCCGTCTGGGTTTGCACTCAACCAGCCGCTGTCGACCTTCGCGCTGGCCGCGATCGATGTGCTCGATCCAACGTCGGAAACGTATGCGTTGGATGTGGTTTCGGTGATCGAGGCGACGTTGGAGGACCCGCGCCAGATCCTGGCCGCCCAGCTGAACAAGGCGCGCGGCGAGGCGGTGGCGCAGATGAAGGCCGACGGCATCGAGTACGACGAACGCATCGAACTACTCGACGAGGTGAGCTACCCGAAACCCCTCGATGAACTGCTGCAGCACACCTTCGGGGTGTACCTGCAAACCAACCCGTGGGCGGCCGACGGCCGGTTGTCACCGAAGTCGGTGGTGCGGGAGATGTGGGAGCGGGCCTTCACCTTCCGCGAGTACGTCAGCGTGTACGGACTGACCCGCGCCGAGGGCGCGGTGCTGCGTTACCTGTCCGACGCGTTCAAGACGTTGCGGTCCTCGGTGCCGGCAGCGGCCCGCACCGAAGAGCTCACCGATATCGTCGAGTGGCTCGGTGAGCTTGTCCGCCAGGTGGATTCGAGCCTGCTCGACGAGTGGGAGCAACTCACCAGCCCCGATCAGCCGCTGGCCGCGCCGGTGGCTGTGCCGGCCCGGCCGCGGCCGCTGACCGGCAACGAGCGGGCGTTCACCGCGATGGTGCGCAATGCACTGTTCCGGCGGGTGGAGTTGTTCGCCCGGCGTCGCTGGTACGACCTGGGGCAGCTCGACGCCGGCTCCGGGTGGACCGCCGAACGCTGGGAGGACGTCGGGCTGGATTACTTCGACGAGCACGACGACGTCGGCACCGGCCCGGACGCCCGGGGTCCGGCGCTGCTGATCATCGAACGCCGGCCCGACCTGTGGCGGGTGCGGCAGATCCTCGATGACCCGGCCGGTGACCGTGATTGGGGGTTCGACGTCGAAGTGGACCTGGCGGCCTCCGACGAGGACGGCACCGCGGTCATCCGGGTTATCGACGCGGGACGGATGGACTAACCCCAATACGCAAAGCTGCAAGTGGGCTGGACCTCGGTCACGAAGGACACCAACTTGTCGCCGTCCATCGTGATGGTGCAGATCAACTCGGCGCCCCCGCCATCAGCCGTGACTTCGGACTCGAGCTTGTCGTAGACCGGGTATTCCTTCTCCCACGGCAGGCTCACGTTGGTCTCGGTTTGCTCGGGCCCGCCGTTGATCCGATAGCGGATGGTGACCGGCGCATCGCCGCCGCGGATCTCCATCACCGCCGTGCCGACCGGATCGCCGGTGGGGGTCACTTCGGTGGTCGCCGCGGCTGGTGCCGACGTCGTCGTCGCTGTGGTCTCCGGACTCTCGACACTGTCTGCCACCGGGGTACCGGAGTCGGTACTGGAACAACCGATCACGGCAGCGGTCAACCCGACCGCACTGGCGACGACTCCGACAAAGCGGGATATGCGCATGTCTCACCCTACGACGGCGATGAGGCCGTTCCGGGCGGGAATCTCGAGCGGGATCGCGACGTTGGATCCAATCGTGCCGCTCCAAGACTTGTTTCAGCCGTTCACCGTCGGCTCGCTGACCGTCCCGAACCGGTTCGCCATGGCGCCGATGACGCGCCAAGCCTCCCCCGGCGGGGTCCCCGGTGCTGACGTCGCCGAGTACTACCGCCGGCGCGCGGCAGGCGGGGTGGGCCTGATCATCACCGAAGGCATTCGACTACCGGATCCCGCCGCCGGCTATCCGGACAGCATCCCGACGTTGGTCGGTGACGACGTGCTCGCCGGTTGGCGACGCGTGACACAAGCCGTCCACGACGAAGGCGCGACCATCGCCGCCCAGCTGTGGCATCAGGGCGCCGAACGCAGCGACGACGACGGCGTGGTCGTGGTGAGTCCGTCCGGTGTCGACGGGCTGGGCCGGGCCAAGGGGCGGGCAATCGAGCGCGACGAGTTGCCCCAACTGGCTGAGCTCTACGCGCGCAGCGCGGCCACCGCCCGCGACCTCGGTTTCGACGCCGTCGAACTGCACGGCGCGCACGGTTATCTACTCGATGAATTCCTCTGGGCCAGAACCAATCTGCGGACTGACGAATACGGCGGATCGCTGCAGGGACGGACCCGATTCCCGGCCGAGGTGGTGGCCGCCGTCCGCGCCGCCGTCGGACCGGACTACCCGATCATCTTCCGGTTCTCGCAGTGGAAGGGCAGCGATTACACCGCCTCGATCGCCAACGACCCCGCCGAGCTACAGGAAATCCTGGCTCCGCTGGCGGCCGCGGGTGTCGACGTGTTCCATCCGTCGACCCGGCGCCACTACCTGCCGGCGTTCCCGGATCAGCACCCCGAGTTGAGCCTGGCCGGGTGGACCAAGAAGGTCACCGGTGTGCCGGTGATCACCGTCGGCTCAGTGGGTTTGGAGACCCAGTTCCGCAGTGAGAAGCGCGGCCAGGTGATTGCGCCGGCCCCGGTCGACCGGCTGGTCGAACAGTTCGACGCCGGCGAGTTCGACCTGGTGGCGCTCGGCCGGGCCTTGCTCGCCGACCCGGGCTGGGTTAATCGGCTGCGCGACGACGAGCTCGACCAGTTCGGCGGGTACGACCCGGAAGTCGCGCTGGCGGCGCTGGCCTGAGCCGGCCCGGCGCATTCATCTAGAACTCAGGTAGACGAAGTGCGAGTGCGCACCTACCTGGTGTACAACTCGATCGACGTGCAAAGCCAACTCCGTAGGGTGGAGGTATGAGCGTCGCACCGATCAAACCCATCGCCCTGGGCAGCTGGTTTGCGCGCGACCTGCCGGAAATGGCAGTCCCGTCGCAGGGCGCTGTCCCAGCCGCCCCGAAGCTGCTGATCCTCAACGAGGAACTGGCCGCCGACCTGGACCTGGACACCGACTGGTTACGCACCCCGGCCGGGTTGGGCTTCCTGGTCGGCGCCGACGTGCCCGAACCTTCCACCCCGGTGGCGCAGGCCTACGCCGGGCACCAGTTCGGCGGGTTCGTCCCCCGCCTCGGCGACGGACGGGCGTTGCTGGTCGGTGAGCTGGAGGACACCGCGGGCAGGGTGCGCGACCTGCATTTGAAGGGTTCGGGCCGGACCCCGTTCGCGCGCGGCGGCGACGGCCTGGCCGCGGTCGGCCCGATGCTGCGTGAGTACCTGGTCAGCGAGGCCATGTACGCACTCGGGGTGCCCACCACGCGGTCGCTGGCCGTGATCGCCACCGGGCAACCGGTGCGCCGCGAGACGGTGCTGCCCGGCGCGGTCCTGGCCCGCGTCGCGAGCAGCCACCTGCGGGTGGGTAGCTTCCAGTTCGCGGCCGCGACCGGCGACGAAGCCCTGCTGCGCCGGCTCGCCGACCACGCCATCGCCCGGCACGCCCCGCCCGCCGCGCAGGCAGCGAACCCCTATCTGGCGTTGTTCGAGGCCACGATCGCCGTTCAGGCTCGACTGATCGCGCAGTGGATGCTGGTCGGCTTCATCCACGGCGTGATGAACACCGACAACATGACGATCTCCGGGGAAACCATCGACTACGGTCCGTGCGCGTTCATGGACGTCTACGACCCGGCGACGGTGTTCAGTTCGATCGACCACGGCGGCCGTTACGCGTTCGGCAACCAACCCGGCATCGGGCTGTGGAACCTGGCCCGGTTCGCCGAGGCATTGCTGCCGTTGCTGGCCGACGACACCGACGAGGCCATCAGCGTGGCGACGCAGGCCCTCGACGGGTACCGCGGCCAGTACGAGGCAGCGCGGACCGCCGGGATGCTGGCCAAACTCGGTTTGTCGGCCGACGCCGACGCCGAGCAGGTCACGCCGTTGATCGAGGAACTGCTGGCCCAACTGATGCAAAGCCACGTGGACTTCACCTCGTTCTTCCGCCAGCTCGGCCGTGCGGCAGCCGGCGATCTGGAGCCCGCGCGCGGTGTGTTCATCGACCTCGCGGCCTTCGACGACTGGTTGAACCGTTGGCGCGCTTTGCATCCCGATCCCGACCTGATGGATCGGGTCAACCCGGTCTACATTCCGCGTAACCATCTGGTGGAGCAGGCGCTGACCGCCGCCACTGACGGCGACCTCGCGCCGTTCGAGCAGCTGTTGGCCGCAGTGACCGACCCCTACGTCGAACGCCCAAGTCTGGAACGTTACGCCGAACCGGCACCGGAATCGTTCGGCCCGTATCAAACCTTCTGCGGCACTTGAGTTTCTGACCTCCCGGCTTCACGCGAAGGCGCGGGATGCCGCCTCCAGGGTGTCGAGTTCGTCGTCATCGAGTTCTACTTCGGTGGCCGCCAACAGATCCGGCAGCTGCTCGGTGGTCCGCGCGCTGGCCAGCAGCGCGGTGACCCCGGGCCGGGTCAGCAACCACGCCAGCGCCGTCGTCGTCACCGAGATGGACCGGCCCGCTGCCACTTGGTCCAGCACGTCGAGCACGGCGAACCCGTCCAGCGTCAGATACGACGCCAGCATTCGGCTGCGCGCCGCGCCCTCGGCGTCCTGCACTGACCGGTACTTGCCGGACAGGAAGCCCGACGCCAACGACGCGTACGGGAAGACCGCCAATCCGTGTTCGGCGGCCACCGGCGCATAGTTCTGCTCGTAATCCTTGCGGTGCACCAGGTTGTAATGCGGCTGCAGCGCAACCGGAACCGCCAACCCCTCGGCCTGCGCGATCCGGATCCACTCCCGAGTCCGCTCCGGCGTCACGTTCGATAAGGCGATGTGGCGAACCTTGCCGGCTCGCACCAAAGCGTCGAAACCCCCGGCGATCTCGGCCAGCGGAACGCTGTCGTCGTCGGTGTGCGCGTAGTACAGGTCGATGTAATCGGTCTGCAGTCGCTGCAGTGACGCGTCGGCTGCCGCGGCCAGGTTCGCCGGCGCCAGCCCCTGGAAGTCCGGGTGTCCCCCGACCTTGGTCGCGATCACCATCGCATCCCGATTGCCGCGTTCGCGCATCCAGTTGCCGATGATCGTTTCGGATTCGCCCCCGCTGTGGCCCGGAACCCAGTACGAGTACATGTCGGCGGTGTCGAGGAAGTTGCCGCCGGCCGCCGTGTACGCGTCGAGCACCTGCCGGGATTCTGCCTCGTCAGACGTCCACCCGAAGGTGTTCGCACCGAGGCAGAGCGCAGAGATTTCGATACCGGAGTTGCCGAGGGTGCGCATAGGGTCCTTTCGCGTGACGCGGTGCGGGATCAGTGAGGTCAAGGCATAACCAATACCGGCCACGGTAACCGCCGACCGGTTCGCGCAGTCGATCGGTGCTGCCCCTGCGTGGCTATCCTGGTCGTCGTGACGATTCCGTGGTCGCCGAGCCGCCTCGGCCAGTTGACAGGCAAGCGCATCATCGTGACCGGAGCGACCAACGGCGTCGGGCTGGGTACGGCACGGGCGCTGGCCCAGGCCGGGGCGCACGTGATCCTCGCGGTGCGCAACACCGAACTGGGGCGGCAACGCGCGGCCGAGATCGGCGGCTCCACCGAGGTGGTCAAGCTCGACCTCGCGGATTTGTCCTCGGTGCGCGCGTTCCCGGATCTGCTCGACGACGACGTCGACATCCTGATCAACAACGCCGGTGCGCTCTTCGATTCACGCAAGGACACCGTCGACGGGTTCGAGCTGACGTTGGGCACCAACCTGCTCGGCCCATTCGCACTCACGAACCTGCTGTTGCCGCGGATCCGGTCGCAGATCATCAACGTCGGCTCCGATGCGCACCGCGGCGCGAAGCTGCATCTGGACGACCTGCACCTGCGTCGGCACAAGTGGACCACGATGGGCGCCTATGCCCAGTCGAAGCTGACCGTGATGCTGTGGGGCCTCGAACTCGACCGCCGACTGCGGGCCGCCGACTCGCCGATCGTCACCCACCTGACCCATCCGGGATGGGTGGCGTCGAACCTGTCGCAGGTGTCCGACAAGCCGGTGTTGGCGTTGGCGCACAAAGCGGTTCATGCGGTCGCCAGCCGGGTGGCCAATGACATCGACGCGGGTGCAGCGCCGACGCTGTACTGCATCAGTGAGCCGATTCCGCCGGGCAGCTACGTCGGCGTCAGCGGTCGACTGGGCCTGCGTGGCGGGCCGGTGCTGATCGGCCGATCGGTTCTCGCCTGCGACTACCGGGTCGCCGCACAGGTGGTCGAGTTCGCCGAATCCGAAACTGGCACTGTGCTTTCGGTGTAGCCGGCCAATCAGAGCCGGTTCAGTAGATGTAGTTCTCGCCGCTCGCGCGTACCGTGACGTCACTGAGGTTGATCCCCCACGGCTGATCGATCACATGCACCACAGCATTCGCCAGATCGTCGGGGGTGATCAACCAGTAGTCGACGGAGTCGACATCGGTCTGTCCCGGCCGCAGCGACCCGTTGACGAAATTACCGACGTTCTCGGCGAACTCGGCGCCATGCTGACCGGCAAGCCGCATGATCGCGGTCTCGTTGACGATCCAGCTGGCCAGATTGGTGCCCAACACACCGGTCGGTTTCACCGTCGTCACCTTGATCTTGCCCTGCGCCTCGACCCGCAGCGAATCCGACAGCGCCGTCACCGCGGCCTTGGTCGCGCTGTACACCCCGGAGCCTTCGATGCCCCCGTTGCCGTAGATCGATGAGATGTTGACCACCTGGCCACGGCCCTGCGCCATCATCTGGTCGTAGACCGCCGAGATGCCGTTCACCACGCCCTTGACGTTGATGTCGATCGCCTTGTGCCACTTCTCCCAGGCCCGCTCGTGGTCAGCGAAGAACGCCAGCGGCATCACCCCGGCGTTGTTCACCAGCACGTCGATCGCGCCATAGGTGTCCAGCGCGTGCTGAGCGGCGGCCTTGACCTGCCCCATGTCGGTCACGTCGGCCGTCTGAGCGGTGGCTTCGAAACCCGCGGCCCGGATGCCCTCGATGACCTCGTTCAGACCTTCCGCGTTGATGTCCACGCCCACCACCCGGGCGCCGCCGGCCGCGCACTTCTCCGAGATCAGCCTTCCGAAACCACTACCGGCGCCGGTGACGATGGTGACCTTGCCGTTCAGATGCTGCGACATTTGTGCCTCTCCCATTCGAGCCTCGACCGGGAGAGGTTAGCCGAGATGGCGAGGTTGCACCGGCGCTACCTGCCAAACCGGATTGCTACCGTGGGTACGCGTACTCGATCCGTCGGATACCCCACATGATGCTGACAGCCACCGAAATCTCCGCACGCACCGCACGAGCGGTGACCGCGGCGACCGCCGCGGGCCAACACCTCGGGCTCCAGGTGAAAGATCCGCGGGTGCTGCACGACGTGTTCTCGGTCGTCGTTCACCTGTCGCCCAGCCCCGTCGTCGTCCGCGTTCCCACCGTGCTGCCGACTTCCTACGCGAGCGCGCCGGAAATCCAGACCGCGCAACAGCGTTCCGAGCTGGCCGTGACGGGATGGCTCGCCGACCACGGGCACCCCGTGGTGCCACCGAGTCCGCTGGTACCCCGCGAACCCGTTGCCCGCGATGGGTTCTCGATGACGTTCTGGCAGTTCGTCGAGGAGGTTCCGGGCGGCGAGCCGGCGGACCTGCCGACCCGCGTCGCACAGATCGCACGGATGCACGCCGCGCTGCGCAGCTACCCCGGCGACGACCTCGGTCTCTGGGCACCGTTCGGCACGTACATCCCGGCGGGTCTGTCCGCGCTGCAGCATTTGCCCGACCTGCTGGCTCCCGCCGATCTGCAACGGGCGCAACGTGAGTGGGAGGTCATCGCCCCGGTTCTGACCTCCCACGCGCAGTTCGCGTCGACCTTCCCCGGCGTCGACCTGCAACCCATCCACGGCGACGCCCCCTACGCCAACATGATCAACACCCCGCACGGCGAGTTGTGGTCTGACTTCGAACTGGTCACGTGGGGCGCCGTCGAGTCCGATCTGGCGTTGGTGGGTCCCGCGGGTGTGGCTGCCTACGACACCGCCGCCGCCTCGTTGGGGCTGCGGCCCGTCCACGCCGGCGTCCTGCAGGTCACCGAGGCGGCGGCCCGGCTCGGGATGATCGCGGCTCTGTCGATGGCGCCCGAGCTACCGATGCTGGTCGACGCCCTGCGCCCGATGATCGACCAATGGCGCGAGAGCCCCCCGATCACCGCCATCGAAGGATCGCCTTAGACCCGTCGCGGGACGGTCAGAAGAACCCTTCGCGCGGCAACGCGGTCCCATTGACGACGTGGTCGCCGATCACCCGCGCTTTGTACGGTGTCGGGTTGTGCGAGAACAGCGTCCGTAGGTTGCGCCAGTGCCGATCCAGCTGCGCCGAGGCCCGGGTCGCCGATGCGCCGCCGACGGCGAACAGATCGCCGGCTGCCTTCAGGGCCAACGCCTCGATCCCCACCTTGGTCTTGGCAGCCAGCAGCGACGCCTGCTCTTCGAGCGCGTCGTCGGAACGCCCGTGCCGGTAGGCGAAATCGGCGGCGAGGTCTTGCGCGTCGGCGGCGGCCAGCACGGTGGATTCCGCAACGAACACCGCTGACGCCAACTCGCCGACGATCTCGAGCAACTGCGGGTCGTGCACCGGGGAGTCGCTGACCGCCCAGCTGTAGGTGCGTTTGCGGCTGCGCAGCAGTTCGGCGGCGTCCGCGGCCACCGCGTGCAAGATCCCGGCCGCGATCGCGTGCAGGATCAACTGCGGCTGGGACTGCCGCGGGCGGCCCTCCAGACCCAACTCCAGCGGGATCACTTCATCGGCGGCGATGCGCACCCCGGTCAGCACCGTGGTGCCGCTCCCGGTCTCGGCCTGCCCGAATCCGTCCCAGTCGTCCAGCAGGTCGACGCCGGCCCGGTCTGCCGGGAACACCACGACCACCTGCCCGCCGTCGGGATCGTTGACCCCGATCCGCAGATAGTCCGCGTACAGACTGCCGGTGCTGTAGAACTTGCGGCCGTCCAGCCGGAAGCCGTCCCCGTCGGGCGTCAGGCGGGTCTCGTAGTTGCGCACCCCCACCGTGCGGTCGTTGAGTTCGGTGTTCGAGCCGCCGTAGATGGCGCCGTCGAGGATGTTGCCAAGCCAGTCCCGGTCGGCCTCGCTGTGCCGCAGCCGGACCCGGTCCTCGGTGAAACCCCAATGCACGCGCAGGATGTGCGGCACGTCCGGATCGGCCTGGCCGAGCCGGATCACCAGCCGGTACCAGTCGCGCTTGGAGTAGCCGCCGCCGCCGAGTTCGGCCGGCACCCGCACCGCGCCGAGTCGGTGGGTGCGCGCCAGCCGCAGCGCCAGATCGGGCCGCCCGCCGCCTTCGGCCCGACGCCGCGCGGCGTCGTCGGCGATCTGCGCGATGATCGCGTCCAACTCGGCCGAATCGATTGCCGGCGGCCGCACGGCAGTGTCGTTGCGTCCGGCGTTCGTCCGGGAGTCGTGGGCCAGCTGCAGATGTGCCATGTGATTTCCTTGCCTTCGGGGACCTTCGGTGTGGGTGGAGCCGATCACCAGTACGGGCGCGCCAAGCCCAGGTGGTCGCGCAATGTGGTGCCGTCATACTTGCGGCGGAACAGCCCGCGCTCCTGCAGGATCGGGACCACCTCGTCGACGAACAGCGGCAAGCTCTCCTCGATCACGTCGAACATCAGGTTGAAGCCGTCGACCAGACCGGTGCGGAACCACTGCTCGAAGGTGTCGGCGACGGTGCCCGGCGACCCGACGATGGTGAGGTGCCCGGAGCCGTCGCGCAGCAGTTCGCGCAGCGGCTTGCCGGACTCGGCCAGCGCCACGATCGAACGGATGAAGCCCTCGGAGTTCACCTGTTTGCGTTGCTCGAGGTCCACCCGATGCAGCGGAAGCGGTGCGTCGAGGCTCAGCTCGTCAGGATCAAGTCCCAACCGGCCCGCGAGATACTGTCGGCCACTGAGTGATCCGTCGACCCCGTCGAGTTCGTCGCGCCGGCGCGCGGCTTCCTCGTCGGTGGCCGCCAGGGTCAGCGCGGCACCCGGCAGCACGATCACCGGGTCGCGGCCGGACGCGCGCGCCGCACCGAACGCGGCCAGCCTCGCCCGGTAGTCGCGCGCCGCGTCGAGGGTCATTGCCGAGACGAACACGGCGTCGGCGTGCCGGTTGGCCAACTCCAGACCGTCGTCGGAGGCACCGGCCTGGAAGACCACCGGGGTGCCCTGTTCCGACGGTGGGACGGTGGAACCGCCGTGCACCCGGAAGAACTCGCCGGTGTGCGCGGTCTCGGTGACTGAGCCCGGCGCCGCGAACACGCCGGCTGCCTTGTCGGCGACGATCGCGTCCGGCGACCAGGTGCGCCACAGTGCCTGCACCACGTCGGCGAATTCCTTCGCCCGGGCGTAACGCTGAGTCTTCTCCGGGATTTCATCGAGCCCGAAGTTGGCGGCGATGCGCGGATTGTGGTTGGTCACGATGTTCCACCCGGCCCGCCCGTGTGACACCCGATCCAGGCTCTGGATCGAACGGGCCAGGTTGTAGGGGTGGTGCCAGGTGGTCGACACCGTGGCGACCAGACCCACCGACTCGGTGTGCGCGGCCGCGGCGGTCAATGCGATCACCGGGTCGAGTCGGGCTGCGCCGGCGTTGGTCTGCCAGTCCGGTTCCAGCGCCTGCTGGTCGGGCAGGAAGAACGCGTCGAACAGGCCCCGCTCGGCTTCCTGGGCCAGCCGCACGTAGTACTCGCCGGTGGCTGCGGCCGTCGGGTCGATGCCGGGCTGCCGCCACGCCGACCGGTAAGTGCCGAGGCCGGGGGCGTTCAAGCCGAAGTGCAGTTGTCGTTCCGGTCCGGCCATGGTCAGCTCTTCCAGGTCAGGTAAAGCCAAGGGTGGCTTTGGGTTTGGGTGAATCCGTGCACCGAGGCGTTGGACACGAAGGTCTGCGTGCGTTCGATCAGCGGCAGCACGTAGGCCTGGTCGAGGACATACTGCGCCAGGTCCACCGCGGCGGTGTGCCGCTGCGCTTCGTCTTGCGGGGTGCCGTAGAGCACGTTCTGCGCCAGGCCCTCGAGCTTGGTGTCGCTGCCCTGCAGCTTGAACACGTCGGCGCCGTCGGCGCGCACCGCGTTGGCCAACGACCACGCCGCCTCGTGGTTGACGCTCTGGTAGATCAAGCCGATGTCCGGACTCTTCGCGGCGTTGGGGTAGTCCGCCCAATCAGCCTGGCGTAGTTCCAGTTCGACGCCGACGTTCTTCAACTGCTGCTGCAGGAACTCGAAGGTGGACCCGGCACCGACGTTGTACACGTCGATCAGCGCCACCAGTTTGAGTGGTTGCCCGGCGGCGTTGTGGCGGACCCCGTCCGGGCCCAGCGGCCAGCCCGCCTGATCGAGCAACTCGCCGGCTTTGGCCGCATCGTAGGCGATCTGTGCGCTCTGGTCGACGTAATCGACTCCGGCGCTGCCGAATACACCCGATGCAGCCTTGTAGTTCGGGGCGTAGACGGTGTCGATCAGCTTCTGCTTGTCGACAGCCAGGATCAGCGCTTTGCGGACGTTCACGTCTTGCAGGTGCGGCGCGTTGCTGCGCAGCACCAGCAGATAGGTGCCTTGGTCGCCGTAGGACTGCGTGATCACTTGCAGTCCTGAGTCTTCGGCGGCCTGCTGCGAGCTGGGGTCGACGTAGTGGATCAGGTCGCCTTGGCCCGACTCCAGGCTGCCCAGCCGCACACTGTCTTCGGTGACCCCGATGGTGGTGAACCCGTCCAGGTAGGCCTCGCCCTGGTTGGACACTCCTTCCGGTGCCCAGGCGTAGCCTTCGCGGCGGATGAGGTTGACCTCGTCGAGGGTGCCGTCCTGGATGACGAACGGCCCGCTGCCGACCAGGTGGGTGGCGACGTTTTGGCCTTCGGCGTCCTGCTCGAAGTACGACGACGAGACCAACCCCGACGTCGGTGCCTCGGCCAGGACGGTCAGGAAGTACGCGTAGGGCTTCTCGAGTTGGACGGTGACGGTGTTGGTGTCGTTGTCTGCGGTGATGGTGTCGACTTCCGGCCAGGATGCGTGTTTGACGTTGCCTTTGTCGTCACCGAAGACCCGGAACTGGAAGTTCTGCTTGACGTTCTCGGCGTCCAGCGGGGAGCCGTCACTGTAGGTGACGCCGTCGCGCAGCTCGAAGGTGTAGGTCAGACCGTCCGCGCTGGTGGTCCACGACTTCGCGATCCACGGCTTGAGCGTGGTGCCGTCGGGGTCGCGCCACACCAGGCGGTCGAACACATTGTTGGCGATCGGTTGGGCTTGGTACCAGTTCAGGTCGGACAACCGGAACGACTTGATCGGTTGGTAGTCGAGGTAGGTCAGGTGCCCGCCGCGCTGCGGCTCTCCGGTCGCGGTGGCGGGGGCGCGGTCAGCTCCGCTGCCGCACCCGGCCAGCAGCACGATGCCGGCGGCCAAGGCCGCCACGGTCTTTCGGATGGGCCGAATCGGCACGGTAGGAGATCCCTTCTGGTACGCGGGCCACAGCCCGCAGCGTGCGTCGTTGTCGTACTGGTCGATGGATCGGGGTTCGGTGGCTCGTTCTCACCCGCCGGCGGCGTACTCCAGCACGGGCTGGCGCGCAGGTCGGTCGGTGCGGCCGCCCGGGATCGACGCGAGCAGGTTGACCGTGTAGGGATGGGTCGGCGCGGCGAACAGTTCCCGGGTGCTCTTCGACTCCACCAACCGGCCCTGCTCGAGCACCGAGACGTGAGTGGCGATCTGCCGCACCAGGCCCAGGTCGTGCGAGATGAACACGTAGGTGAGGTGCTGAGCCTGCTGCAGTTCGAGCAGCAACTCGATGATCCGCGCCTGCACGGTCACGTCGAGTGCCGACGTCGGCTCGTCGAGCACCAGGATGCGCGGTGCCAGGGCCAGTGCCCGGGCGATCGCCACCCGTTGCCGTTGCCCGCCGGAGATCTCCAGCGGTCGGCGGGTGAGGAATTCGCCGGACAGCCCCACCTGGCCCAGGATCTGGTGCACCGCGTCCTTGCGGTCGGCCCGGTCATGCAGGTCGTGGATGTCGAGCGGTTCCCGCACGATCTGTTCGACGGTGAACCGCGGATCCAACGCCGAGAGCGCGTTCTGGTAGACCAGTTGCAGCTGGCGGGCGTTCGAGTTGGTGTCGCTCGGTCGGGGCGGCAGACGGCGCCCGAGGACGTCGACCTCACCTGCGCGGTAGTCGGTCAGTCCGGCCAGTACCCGCGCCAATGTGGTTTTGCCGGAACCGGATTCGCCGACGACGGCGTGGATGGTCCCGGCGGCGATGGTCAAGCTGAGGTCCTCGATGGCCGGCGGGTTCGCGGCGGCCCGGCCACGCCCGGGGTACACCTTGGTCAGGTGGCGGATCTCGATGGCCGCTTCGGCGGGATCTCTGCTTTCACGGCCGGGGTACCGGTTGCGCCCCGTTGCCAGGCCGGGGGCATCGGCGATGAGCTGCTGGGTGTAGCCGGTCCGGGGTCGGCGCAGGATCTCGGGTGTCGGGCCGACCTCTGCGATCCGGCCGCCGTTGAGCACCACCACCGAATCGCTGCGGTCGTGCGCCACACCGAGGTCGTGCGTGATGAGCAGGATCCCGAGGTGCAGTTCGGCTTGCAGTTCGGCGATCAGGTCCAAGATGACGGCTTGCACGGTCACGTCCAGCGCCGAGGTGGGCTCGTCGGCGATGAGCAGCTTGGGATGGCCGGCGATCGCGGCGGCGATCAAGACCCGCTGCAGTTGTCCGCCGGACAGTTCGTGGGGATAGCAGTCGGCTTTGTTGCGTGCGTCGCGGATGCCGACCCGGTCCAACAGCGCGACCGCTTCGTCGTGCGCGGCACGCCGAGCCAGGCCGCGGTGCAGCGACAGCGAGCGGGCGACGAGCGCGCCCACCTTCTCGAGCGGGTCCAGCGAACCCACCGGGTCCTGCGGAATGTAGGCCAGCAGCCGGCCGTGGCGGGTCCGCCACGCGCGCGCACCGAGTCCGACGACGGACGTGCCGTCCAGCCGCGCCTGTCCGGAGGTGATGCGGCCGTTGGCCGGGAGCAGGCCGGCGACGGCTTGGGCGATGGTGCTCTTGCCCGAACCCGATTCCCCCACCAGGGCCACCGTCTGGCCGGCCGCCACGCTGAACGTGACGTCGTGCACGACGGCGCTGAACTCGCGGGAGTCCCGGCGCCGGTACCCGACGCTCAGTTCGTCGAGGTCCAGCAGCGGCTGCGGTGGCTGCGCTGTGATGACAGCGGTCATCTAACCGACCTTCCTACGCACGAGCTGACTGATCCGGCTGATCGCCAGCACCGAGAAGACGATCGCCGCGGCCGGGTAGAGCAGCAGACCGGGTGCGGCGATGATGTACTTGCGCCCCTCCGAAACCAGCCGTCCCCATTCGGGTTCCGGCGGCGGTGCGCCGTATCCCAGATAGCTCAGTGCGGCGATCCACAAGATCGCCGAACCGAACTGCAACGCCGACAACGCGATCACCGAACCGTACGAATTCGGCAGCACGTGCCTGATCAGAACTCGCAGTCGGCCCGCCCCCAAATGCCCTGCGGCCTCGACGAACTGCAGGTTACGCACGGTGAGCACTTCGGAACGCATCAGTCGGGTGAACGTCGCGATGCTCGCAACCCCGACGGCGACGGCCGCGCTCAGCTGCCCGAACCCGAGAGCGACGACCACCACCATCGACAGCAGCAGACCGGGGATGGACAGCAGCACGTCCACGATCCGGCCGATCACGGTGTCGGTCACCCGACCGAAGTAGGCCCCCACCAGGCCCAGGACGACGCCGGCGGCCAACCCGATGGACACCGCGATCAACGACCCCGACAAGGTGCGGCTGGTGCCGTAGACGATTCTCGAGTACAGATCGCGGCCCAGATAGTCGGTGCCCAGCCAGTGTTCGGCCGAGGCCGGCAGGAAGGATTTGCCGACCTCCTCCAGCGGCCCGTAGGTGGTGACCAGGCCCGGCAACAGCACGCAGACGAGCAGCCCGGCGACCCAGAGCACGGCCAGCAGATCACCGGCGCGGACCTCGCGGACGGCGTTGCGCCACCGCGCTGTTCGCACCGGGCGGGCATCGGTTTCCGGTGCTGCCAGCAGGGCGGTCACGCTGACTGCTCCGAACGTTGCCAAACCAGCCGCGGCGCGGCACCGAACACCCGTCGCTGCGGTGTGAATACCGACCGCTTGTCCACGCGCGGGTCGATCAGCGGATACATCAGGTCGGTCAGCAGGTTGATCAGGGTGAAGATGGCCGCGACCAACACCGTGATGAACAGCACCACCGGGCTGTCCTGGTAGGTGACGGCCTGCTCGGTCTCCCAGCCGATGCCGCGTCGGTTGAAGATGATCTCGGTGATGACCGAGCCGGCCAACAGTTCCGCGGCGGTCAGACCCAGCAGGGTCACGGCCGGGATGGCGGCGTTCTTGAGGATGTGCCGGCCGACGATCAGCGGCAGCGGGTTGCCTTGCGCCCGCAGGGTCGCGACGAACGGTGCATGCGCGGACTTCTCCAGGCCCTGGATGAGCACCTGAGCGATGGGGGCGCAGACCGCGAGCGCCAACGTCAGCGCCGGCAAGACCAGGGAGCGCAGACCTTCGTCCCGGATGCTCGACACCCACCCCAGTTGGAAGGAGAAGAAGTACAGCAACAGCAGCCCGGTGACGAACGTCGGGACGGACAGGAACAGGCCCGGCAGCGCGTGGAAGAACGAACGCACCGCCTGGCCGGGCGCGAACACCGCCGCCAACGCGATCGCGGTGGACAGCACCAGCGAGATGACGAACGCCAGCAACGCCAGCTGCAGGGTCGAGGGCAAGGCGGCGTAGATCATCTCGTCGACGGGCCGGCCGGTGCGCAGCGAATACCCGAAGTCGCCCTGCAAGATCCGGCCGGTGTAGGCCAGGAACTGCTCGAGCAGACTCTTGTCCAGGCCGTAGTAGGCCAGCAGTTTCTGCGCGTCGTCGGCCGGCAGCGGGCTGTCCGGATTCTCGATGCGGGACCGGATCGGGTCACCGGGCAGCACGTAGAGCACCGCGAAGACCAGCACATAGGTGAGCCCGATCACCAGCAGCGCCTGCAAGGTGCGCCGCCAGACGTAACCGGGGTCGATGCGCGCCAGGGCGCCGGTGGGCACGCGAGCATCACCGTCGCCGGTCCGCTGAGCGTCGTCGTCCACCAAGAGCACGTCAGCGATCATCACGGCCAGCGCCGCGCAAACGGAGAGCTTCGTGCTACGGGATCGTCGTAGCGATCCTTAACAGTACGGCGCCGCACCGGCACCGGTCGTTGACACCTTCGCGCACAACGAGCACGCTTTGATGGCAGATGTCGCGGGCAACCGCAGCACTCTCCGGATCGGGAGGGCAGATGACGACTTTGGTCAGCCGCTTGACGTCCCCGGTGAACACCCACCGACTACAAACGCTCGGTGCCGCGCTCACGTCCGGATTTCCCAGCAGTGAACACCCACTGGCCACGCCGCCGGCCGGGTCGGGTCTCGAGCCGGTGATGGGCAACTACGGCTTTCCGGTGCTCGGCCACATCTTGAGTTCGCTGGCCGACCCGTTGGAGTTCGCGCGGCGCAGGTACGACAAGTACGGGCCGGTGTCGTGGGCCGGCGGTGTCGGGTTCCGCGTGGTCAGCCTGCTGGGACCCGAGGCGTTGGAACTTGCCTGGGTCAACAAGGACAAGGTCTTCTCCAGTGAGCGCGGGTGGGCGCCGGTCATCGGCCCGTTCTTTCACCGCGGCCTGATGCTGCTGGACTTCGAGGAGCATCGCGACCACCGGCGCATCATGCAGCAGTCGTTCACCCGCAGCGCGCTCGATGGCTACCTCGCGCTCATGCTGCCCAGCATCGACCGCGCACTCGCCAATTGGTCGTCGGCGCCACGCTTTCCGTTCTACCCCGCGATCAAGCACCTACTGCTCGAACAAGCCGCCGAGGTATTCGTCGGGACCACGCTCGGTCCGGAAGCCGACCAGTTGTCGACGGATTTCCATGCCACCGTCCGCGGCGGGCAAGCCATGCTGCGGGCAGACGTGCCCGGCGGTGTGTGGGCGCGCGGACTGCGCGCCCGGGAGCGCCTCGAGCGGTACTTCGCCGACCAGATCCCGGTGCGCCGGCGCAGCGCCGGAGCCGATCTGTTCTCGATGCTGTGTCGCAGCCAAGACGACGACGGCGCCACGTTCAGCGACGCCGACATCGTCAACCACATGATCTTCCTGCTGATGGCCGCGCACGACACCACCGCCATCGCGCTGTCGATGCTCACCTACGAGCTCGGCCGAAATCGTCAGTGGCAGGACGCGCTTCGCGAGGAGGCGCTGGATCAACCGAACGACGCCCCCAATCTTCTCGACCTCGACGCCTACCCGTTGCTGGACGCCGCCTTCAAGGAGGCGCTTCGGATGTACGCGCCGGCCGGCAGCCTGTTTCGGCAAACCCTGAGAGACACCGAGATACTCGGCCATTTCGTACCGCGCAAGGCGCAGGTGGCGATCGGGGTGCATGCCTCGATGCGACTCGCCGACTGGTGGCCCAACCCCGACACGTTCGACCCGAACCGGTTCATCGACAACCCGCAAGCGCACGCGACCGTCAGCCGATATGCGTTCGCGCCGTTCGGCGGTGGCGCGCACAAGTGCATTGGTCAGCAATTCGCCGGCATGACCGTCAAAA
Source organism: Mycobacterium sp. NGS45 (assembly GCF_059812645.1). Lineage (NCBI taxonomy): Bacteria > Bacillati > Actinomycetota > Actinomycetes > Mycobacteriales > Mycobacteriaceae > Mycobacterium > Mycobacterium sp. NGS45. The sequence continues at coordinate 51,906 of NZ_JCALDB010000008.1, forward strand.
CCACGATGCACCAACTGCTTCGACGGTTCACCTGGAAGGTGCCGGACGGCTACCGACCGCAATTGACCTGGGGCACCGGACCGACCCCGGCCGATGACCTGCCTATCGAACTGCGCCGCCGCTACCGGTAGTCGATCACCACCCGGCCGTCGATCTCGCCGCGTTCCATCCGCGCGAACACGTCGTTGATCTCGTCGAGTGCGGCCGTCTCGACGGCGGGCTTGATCAGACCGCGAGCGTAGAAGTCCAGGGCCTCGGCCATGTCCTGGCGGCTGCCGACGATGGAGCCCCGGATCGTCAGGCCCTTGAGCACGATGTCGAAGATCGGCGCCGGGAAGTCGCCGGGCGGCAGACCGACGAACACGATGGTGCCGCCGCGCCGGGCCAACCCGACGGCCTGGCCGAAGGCCTGCGGATGCACCGCGGTCACCAACACTCCGTGCACACCGCCGGTGGCCCGTTGCACCTCGTCGACCACGTCGGCGGTGGTCGCGTTGACCGTGATCTCGGCGCCCAACTCGGTGGCCAGTGCGAGTTTGGCGTCGTCGATGTCGATGGCGACCACTCGCAGACCCATCGCCCGGGCGTACTGCACGGCCACGTGACCCAGCCCGCCGATACCGGAGATGGCCACCCACTGGCCGGGCCGGGTGTCGGTGACCTTCAGGCCCTTGTAGACGGTGACGCCGGCGCACAAGATCGGCGCCACCTCGACCGGGTCGAGTCCGTCCGGGATCCGCGCCGCGTAGGCCGCGTTGACCAGCATGTACGCACCGAAGCTGCCGTTGACCGAGTAACCGCCGTTCTGCTGCTTCTCGCACAGCGTCTCCCAGCCGGTGCGGCAGTACTCGCAGCTGCCGCACGCCGACCACAGCCAGGCGTTGCCGACCTTGTCGCCGATCTCGAGGTCGTCGACGCCGGGGCCGAGCGCCACCACCGTGCCGTAGCCCTCGTGGCCGGGGATGAACGGCGGGCTGGGTTTCACCGGCCAATCGCCGTGTGCGGCGTGTAGATCGGTGTGGCAGACTCCGGACGTCTCGAGTTTGACCAGAGCCTCGCCGCGTCCGGGCACCGGCAAGCCCATCTCGGTGATTTGCAGCGGATCGCCGAATCCTGTGACGACAGCCGCTTTCATCGTCTCGTTGTGAGTCATTTCTCCATCCAAGCCGACCTTGACCTGCGCGTCTTCGGAATCCGGATGCCCGGGGCCAGGGGTTCGGCGTCGATCGGATTACAACCGGCCGGACCCACCGACACGCCTGGGGAAAGATGTCACCTGGGGCGTTTACCATTCCTGCGGCAGCTTTGCCCGGCAATCGATGGAAAGGACGAGCAGTGAGTTACACCGCCGCGGACATCACCGAGCTCGACGATGTCCAGCACACACGCCTGCGGCCGGCGGTGAACCTTGGTCTGGACGTCCTGAACACGGCGTTGCGCGAACTGATCGACAACGCGATCGAAGAGGTGGCGGTACCCAGCCACGGCGGGTCCACCGTCACGATCACCTTGCACGCCGACGGTTCGGTCAGCGTCGCCGACGACGGCCGGGGCCTACCCGTCGACACCGACCCGACGACCAAGAAGAACGGCATCGTCAAAACGCTGGGCACCGCTCGGGCCGGCGGCAAGTTCTCCGCGCACACCGACGCCGCCAGCACGGGCGCGGGCCTCAACGGCATCGGTGCGGCCGCGGCGGTCTTCATCTCCGCGCGCACTGACGTGACGGTGCGCCGGGCCGGCAAGACCTACCAGCAATGCTTCGGCCGCGGCTACCCTGGCACCTTCGAGGGCAAGGAGTTCGACCCCGACGCCCCGTTCACCCGCGCCGACACCCAGAACCTGCGCGGCGTCAACAACCGCAAGCCCGATGCGCATGGCACCACGGTGCGGATCCTGTTCGACCCGGCTGTGGTGCCGGACTCCACCGCCGACATCGGCGAGGTCCTGCTGCGCGCGCACGCCTCGGCGCGGATGTCTCCCGGCGTGCACCTGATCGTCGTCGACGAGGGCTGGCCCGGCGAGGAGATCCCGCCGGCACTGCTCGAGCCGTTCAGCGGGCCGTGGGGCAGCGACACCCTGCTGGACCTGATGTGCACCGCGGCCGGTGCTCCGCAGCCCGAGGTACGCGCCGTGGTGGAGGGTCGCGGTGAGTACACCACCGGCCGTGGCCCCACCCCGTTTCGGTGGTCGCTCACCGCGGGTCCGGCCGAACCGGCCACGGTCGCCGCGTTCTGCAACACCGTGCGCACCCCGAACGGCGGATCGCATCTGACCGCCGCGATCAAAGGCATGTCCGAGGCGTTGGCCGACCGCGCGTCCCGGATCCGCGACCTGGGCTTGGCCAAAGGCGAAAATGGCCCCGAACCACAGGATTTCGCTGCGGTCACCGCCCTGGCCGTCGACACTCGCGCACCCGACGTGGCGTGGGATTCGCAGGCCAAGACTGCGGTGTCCTCACGTTCGTTGAACATGGCGATGGCACCGGATGTGGCGCGAAGCGTCACCATCTGGGCGGCCAACCCGGCCAACGCCGACGCCGTCTCGCTGTGGACCAAGCTGGCCTTGGAGTCGGCGCGCGCGCGACGCAGCGCCGAGGGGGCCAAGGCCCGCGCCCGCGCGGCGTCCAAGGCCAAGGGTCTGGGCACCAATCTGTCGCTGCCGCCGAAGCTGCTGCCCAGCCGCGAGACCGGGCGCGGTTCGGGCGCCGAATTGTTCCTGTGCGAGGGCGATTCGGCGTTGGGCACCATCAAGGCTGCTCGCGACGCCACCTTCCAGGCCGCGTTCCCGCTGAAGGGCAAGCCGCCCAACGTGTACGGGTACACGGTGAACAAGGCGCGCGCCAAGGACGAGTTCGACGCGATCGAACGCATCCTGGGGTGCGGTGTGCGCGACCAGTGCGATCCGGAACTGTGCCGCTACGACCGGATCCTGTTCGCCTCCGACGCCGACCCCGACGGCGGGAACATCAACTCGAGTTTGATCTCGATGTTCTTGGACTTCTACCGACCGTTGGTCGAAGCCGGGATGGTCTACGTGACGCTGCCCCCGCTGTTCGTGGTCAAGGACAGTGGCGGCACCGAACGGATCTACTGCCAGGACGAGTCCGAGCGCGACGCCGCCGTCGCCCGGCTCAAGGAGACCTCCAAGCGCAGGGTGGAGGTGCAGCGCAACAAGGGTCTGGGCGAGATGGACGCCGATGACTTCTGGAACACCGTGCTGGATCCAGCGCGCCGCACCGTGATTCGGGTGCATTCGGACATCCGCGAGAAGAAGCTGCACCACACCTTGTTCGGCGGACCACCCGAGGGCCGGCGCACCTGGATGGCCGAAGTTGCCGCCCAGGTCGACACCGCGGCGCTGGACCTGACGTAGGAAACGACTGTGACTGCCACCCTGGATGTTCCGGAGCAGAACCCGGACCTGGTGCTCGACCAGAGCGCCGATGACTACTGGAATCAGTACCAGCTGACGTTCGCGCTCTACAGCGTCAGCGACCGCGCCATCCCGTCGGCGTACGACGGACTCAAGCCCGGTCAGCGGCGTCTGCTCTACCAGATGCACGAGTCGAAACTGCTGCCCGGCAACAAACCGCAGAAGTCCTCGAAGATCTGCTCTGCGGTGACCGGCAACCTGCACCCCCACGGTGGCGCATCGATGTACGGGGCCGCAGCACTGATGGCCGCGGAGTTCCAACGCGTCAAGGTCATTGACGGACAAGGTGCATTCCCCCGCATTCAGGGCGACATCCCGGCCGCGGACCGCTACACCGAGATGCGGTTGTCGGCTCCGGGTGCGGCGCTGACTGCCGAACTCGACGACCACGCGGTGCCGATGGTCGACACCTTCGACGGCGAGTGGACCGAACCGGTGATGCTGCCGGCCCAGTGGCCGGTACTGCTGTGCAACGGTGCGGTCGGCATCGCCGAAGGGTGGGCCACCAAGGTGCCCGCGCACAACCCGCGCGAAGTGCTGGCCGCATGCCGCGCCCTGTTGAAGACCCCCAACATGACCGATGACCGGTTGGTCAAACTCATTCCCGGGCCCGATTGGGGGTCCGGAGCCAGCGTCGTCGGGACGGCCGGCCTGCGTGAGTACATCACCACCGGCCGTGGGCATTTCACGGTGCGCGGCACGATCGGTGTGGAGGGCAAGAACTGCATCATCACCGAACTTCCGCCCGGGGTCGCCAGCAACACCGTGCAGGACCGGATCCGGGCGCTGGTCGAATCCGGTGAACTGTCGGGCGTGGCGGACATGTCGGATCTGACCGACCGGCGCAACGGTCTGCGCATCGTCGTCACTGCCAAGCGCGGCCACAGCGCCGAACAGATCCGCGAGCAGTTGCTGGCTTTGACTCCGTTGGAGTCCACGTTCGCGGCCAGCCTGGTGGCGCTCGACGAGAATCGGGTGCCGCGCTGGTGGTCGGTGCGGGAGTTGATCCGGGCCTTCCTGTCGCTGCGCGATTCGGTCGTGTTGCACCGCAGTGAGTACCGACTGGAGAAGGTCACCGCGCGCCGCCACCTGGTGGCCGGCCTGATGACCATCCACCTAGACATCGATGCCGCAGTGGCGGTGATCCGTGGCTCCGACACCGTCGACGACGCCCGCCAGGGACTGCAGGAGCGGTTCGGCATCGATGCGGTGCAGGCCGATTACGTTCTGGCGCTGCAACTTCGACGGCTCACCAGACTCGACGTGATCGAGCTGCAGAAAGAAGCCGAAAGGCTGGACGCCGAGTTCGCCGCGCTCACCGAACTGGTCGGCGACCCGGAGGCCCGCAAGAAGGTCATCGACCAGGAGCTGGTGGAGACCGCGAAGCTGTTCAAAGGTCCGGAGTTCGACCGCCGCACCGTGCTGGACTTCGAGGCCTCCCCGGTGGTCAGCGCCGAGCAGGACGGCCCGCGCGAGAAGAAGGTAAACACAGCCTGGCGGCTGGATGACCGCGGCGTGTTCTCCGACAGCCACGGCGAGTTGCTCACCTCAGGGCTGGGCTGGGCGGTGTGGACCGACGGCCGGATCAAGTTCACCACCGGCAACGGGCTGCCGTTCAAGATCCGCGACATCCCGGTGGCCCCGGACATCACCGGCCTGTTCGCCTCGGGTGTGTTGCCGCCGGGCTACCACCTGGCGCTGGTGACCCGGCGCGGCAAGATCCTGCGCATCGATCCCGAGTCGGTGAACCCGCAGGGCGTGGCCGGCAACGGGGTGGCGGGGGTGAAGCTCGGCGCCGACGGCGACGAAGTGGTCGCCGCGCTGCCGGTGTCCTGCGGCAACGGTGAGGCCATCTTGTCGATTGCCGAAAAGAGTTGGAAGGTCACCGAAGTCGCCGACATCCCGGTGAAGGGCCGCGGTGGAGCCGGGGTCGGGTTCCATCCGTTCATCAAGGGTGAGGACGCGCTGCTGGCGGCGACCATTTCGGCGACTGGCTACGTGCGCGGTAAGCGGGCCGTGCGCGCGGAAAACCGCGCGAAGGCGTCGATCACGGGTTCCGGCGCGGACGTCGTCCCGGCGTCCTAGCGGTTCGAGCGGGGTGCACCGGTCGCCGAGGAGGTTCCTCACGGATGACGCGTCCGCTCGTCGGCTCAGATCCGTTCGATCCCGACGTAGCACGAGCCGAGCGTGGCGGTCTGCGAGAGCGGGTCGATCCGTCGGCCGTCCACCAGCAGGTTGCGGTTGACGCCGAACGATTCCGGTGCGGCGCCGCCTCGGGGATCGAAGACGCGGGAGCCCCAGCCGTGGTCGATGAGCACCAAACCGCGGCGCGGCCGATCGGACAGGGTCGCTGACAGGCGCAGTTCCCCGACGGCCGAGAACACCCGCACCTGGTCACCTTCGCCGATGCCGAGCGCCTCGGCGTCGGCGGTGTTGATGACCACCTCACTGCGTTTGCCTGAACGGTGCAGACCGGGCAACTCGTTGAGCCACGAGTTCATCGAGTGCCGGTTTCGCCGGTTGCCGAGTTCGAACGGGAACCCTTCTGGCGCAGTTGGTATCGGTTCGGCCAGCAATTGCCGGGTGCGCTCCAGGAACTCGGGCGGTGCGGCATGGACCAATCTGTCGTCGGTGCGTAGCGCTGCCTTGAAGTGCCCGTATTCGGGTGGGCCGAGGACCAGGCCATGCGGGTGGTCGAGCAGGTCACGCCAGGTGAGCTTTCGGCCGTTCACCCTTCTCGACATCTTGACCACCAGCCGGTCGATCCAGTGCGGCCCGAAGGCCAACGCCGGCCGGCCCGTGATCGCGGCGAGTCGCCGCGTCGCCTTGATGAACGCGTTGAGGCCTTTGATGCCGAACAGTGGTCGGCGCATGGCGAGTGCCAGGTCGGTGAAGATCTGCCATTCCTGGCGGGCCTGCGGCGGCGGGGACACCACTTTGGCGCCGTACTGCACGAACGGTTCGTCGTGCATGTTGCTGGTGAACGCCAGCAGGTCGTCGCGTTCGAGCCAGTGCACCGCCGGCAGCAACCAGTGCGCGTGCCGATGGCTTTCGCGTTGTACCAGGTCGATGACGACCAACAGGTCGAGCTGAGCGAACGCGCGGTCGAGTTTCGCACCGTCGGGCCCCGAGACCACCGGGTTGCCGCAGTTGATCAGCATCGCCTTGATCTGCCCCGGCCCGGGAGTGGTGATCTCGTCGGGCAACTCCGCCAGCGCATGCGCACCGGCCACCATCGGGCGGCCGGCAACCCGACTGAGGTGCGGTTTGGTCGAGGCCAGTTCGGCCAGTTTGAGCGCGTCGAAGTAGCCGGGCTCGAACCGCCGCCCGCCCGGACGATCCATCCGGCCGGTCACCACGTTGAGCACCTGGCCCAACCATTCACCCACCGTGCCACCGGCATGCAGGGAGACACCCGTTCGGGTCACCACCATGGCACGTTCGGCGCCGGCGAAATCCCGTGCGACCGTTTCGATCACGTCGGGCTCGATCCCGCAGCGGGAGGCCAGGTCTTCGAGGTCGGCGTCGGCAACGAGTCGACGCAGATCGTCGACGCCAGACGCCAACTCGATGCAGTCCCGGCGATGTCCGAGACCTTCGGTCAGGATCACTTTCAAGATCGCCAGCAGCAGCGCCCAGTCGGTGCCGGGACGCACCGCCAGGTGCAGGTCGGCCTTGTCGGCGGACTCGGTGCGCATCGGATCGACGACCACGATGCGCGCGCCGGCCTGCTGGCGGCGCAGCGCGCGGCGCCAGCCCGCGGGCACGGTTTCGAGCCAATTCCAGGCGCTCACCGCAGGATTGGCGCCGACCAGCAAGAAGTAGTCGCAGTGGTCGACGTCGGACACCGGGATCATCAATGATGAGCCGTACATGGCTTCGGCGACCACGTGCACGGCGTTCTGGTCCACCGAGCCGACCGCGTAGCGACTGCCGGTCCCCACCGCGTCCATCCAGGCGTTCATGAACACCACGTTCGACGACGAATGCCCGGACGGGTTGCCGTAGTAGGCACCGATCGCGTCGGGGCCGTCGGCGTCGATCAGGGCGTTCATCCGATCCGCGATGTCGCGGACCGCCACCTCCCACGATTCCTCGACGTAGGAGTCCCCGACCCGGCGCATCGGCCGCAGGATGCGGCGCGGGTGCTGCACCGTTTGGTGCGCGTTGCGGCCCTTGGCACAGAAGTCCTGCCAACTGTGCGGGTTCTGCTTGTCCGCAGAAATCTTGTGCACCCGGTTGCCCACCACGGTGACCTCGAGCCCACACGAGGCCAGGCAGGTGCGGCAGAAGGTGTACGCGGTTCTCGCCGACGGTTCTCCCGTCATTCGTCCACACTGCCACACCGGTTACATTTTGTCTCCGGACTGTAACGATGGTTTCGGGGTGTGCCCCGGGTATGTCGCCGGCCTGGCAGGACCGCCGCCTTCGACTATCGACTCAAGTGTTCATGTCCGGGGTCGATGATCGCCGTCGTCGAACGCAAGAACGGGCACCCAGGGCAGGAGTTCGTGGTGACGCGGAAGCCGTTTAGTCTTAGTCGGCACAGGGAACAACCCGAACCGGCGGACGACCGGCGAAGGGCGCTTTGAGCCGTCCCCCTGGGAAGCACTTCGGAGGAGACCTATGCGGCGGCAGCAGCGCCGGTCGATGATCGGCGGGATGGCGACGTTCTGCGTGGCAACACTGCTCGTCAGTGGTTGCGCAGCCCGGGCCGACGGCGCACCTCCAGAGGATGCAGCGCAGGCAACCGTGGCCGCTCCCCAAGCCCCAGTGTCACCGATGCCCGAGGCACCACTGGTCGACGCCGACGCCCGCGTCCGTCAAGCCACCGCCGCCGCCGCCGAATCCGGCGCCGACGTCAGCGTCGCCGTGCTGGACCGCAACACCGGGCAAGCCGTCTCCAGCGGAGCCGACACGCCGTTCCCGATCGCGTCGGTGGTCAAGGTGTTCATCGCCGATGACCTGCTGCTGCAGGAGGCGGAAGGCAAGATCACCTTGTCGGCCGCCGACCTCGACGCACTGGGCTTGATGCTGCGCTCCTCGGACGACGGTGCGGCCCAGACCTTTTGGGACCAGAGCGGGCAGAACGCGGCGATCGAGCGAATCGTTGCCCGGTACCGGCTGTCCGGCACGTCGGCACCGTGGAACGGGCACTGGGACGTCACGACGAGCACCGCCAACGATCTGGTCCGGTACTACGACATGCTGTTGAACGGCGGCGGCGGCCTGCCGGCCGAGAAGGCCGACTTCATCATCGGCAACCTGGCCAGGTTCACCCCGACCGGTCTCGACGGCTACCCGCAGCGGTTCGGCATCCCCGACGGACTCTCCGGCGAGCGGGTCGCGGTCAAGCAGGGCTGGTTCTGCTGCTGGAACGGCGGCAACCAGTTGCACGTCTCCACCGGCGTGATCGGAGCCGACCGTCGCTACGTGATGGCGATCAGTTCACTGCAACCGACCAGCGAAGCGGCGGCGCGCGAGACCCTGACGCAGACGGTCAGGACGATGTTCCCGGGCGGCAAGATCTGACCGGACGGGTCAGCCCTTGCGCAGCCGCCTCTTGTTGGCAGACACGCGGCGCTGATAGATGCTGACCGCTTGCTTGGTGGCCCGGTCACTCTTGCCGGTAGCGGCGGCCGACGCGATCGCGATCTGGCTGTCGGTCAGCGCCTTCACCTTTTCGCTGACCATCAGCACGGCCTCGCGCTGAGCCGCCGCGCCACCGGCTGCCAACTTGAGCAGCCGCATGGCGATGACCTGTTGGAATCCCACGCGAGTTGAGTTCCTGCCGCGGCCAGCGCTAGTCCCGGCCAGGCCGACGTGCTGCGCCGACGTGTGGCCGACTTGCGTCGTGCCGTGGTCGTCTTGCGTCTGGTCGACGTCGTCTTACGGGTTGCCATCATTTCGCCTCGGTCGCCAGGCTAGCGAAACCGGCTGTGGCGCAGGGTCGCGCGCCGAAGACTTTCTGCGCAGTGGGATCGGCGACGTCGCGGCGCCACCGCCCCCGTTCAGTGGGTCGAGACACTCGCTCAAAGCGGCAGGTCGCATCCACGGCGTTCGGCCGCGGTGTGTGCAACTATGAAGCCCGTGGCGGAAATTCCGCGCCGCACTCTCGGTCGTGGCGCGAAAATCGCGGGGCTGTCGGTCGGCGCTGCGGGAAGAGCGGCGCTAGGTCGGGTCAAACGTCTGGGCGGAGCCGACGCCGAGTTGATTGCCCAGCAATGGTCCGCGCGCACCGCCGAGCAGATCTTCGCCGTGCTGGGTGAACTCAAGGGCGCGGCCATGAAGTTCGGCCAGGCGATGAGCATCTACGAGGCGGCCATCCCCGAGCAATACGCACAGCCGTACCGGCAGGCGTTGACGCGACTGCAGGCGTCGGCACCGCCCATCGCCGCCGAACGAATCCATCGAGTGTTGGACCGCCAGTTGGGTACGCGGTGGCGCGAGCGGTTCGCCGAATTCGACGACGTGCCGATTGCGGCCGCCAGCATCGGCCAGGTACACCGCGCGGTGTGGCACGACGGCCGGCCCGTCGCAGTCAAAGTCCAGTATCCCGGCGCCGACACTGCGCTGATGTCCGATCTGCGCCAACTCGGTCGGTTCAGTCGGTTGATCGAGCCGCTGTTTCCCGGCCTGGCTGTGCAGTCGGTGATCGAGGAACTCTCCGACCGGATGGCCGAGGAACTCGACTACCGCCGCGAAGCCGACAATCAGCGCACGTTCGCCACCGCGTTCGCCGACGACACCGAGTTCCTCATTCCCCAGGTGGTGGCTTCAGCACCCAAGGTGCTGATCACTGAATGGGTTACCGGTCAATCCTTTTCATCGCTGATCGGCGGCGACGATCAGTACCTCAAGGACCGCGCTGCCAGCCTGCTGTTCGATTTCTGCGGAGCGTCCCTGTCCCGGCTGGGGTTGCTGCACGCCGATCCGCACGCCGGCAACTACCAGCTGACGCCCGACGGCCGGCTCGCAGTGTTGGACTTCGGTGCCGTCGCCACGGCGCACGCGTCCGCGTTGGTGTTCCTGGACCACATCCGGTTGGCTGAACTTGCCGACTCCATACAGCTGGCCGACATCACGGACCACGAGCTGCAAGCATTGGTGCTCTCCGAGTTGGCGAACGCTCTCGCCGCGGTGGGGTTCAGCGACTCGAACGCCGAGGTGACCCCCGAAGACGTGCTGTCCTACTTCGGCCCATTCGCTGAACCTCTACTAGCACAACGATTCCGGTTCAGTAGGCCCTGGCTGCGAGACCTCGCGCCCCGAATCCCCGGTCTGGCGCGAGGTCAAGACTTTCTCGGTGGCGCCGTGCTCACCATTCCGCCAGAGCACGCTCTGCTGTTTCGTTCCCTCGCCGGGGTCCTGGCCGTAGCCTGCCAGCTCGAGGCCGAGGTGGCGTTGCGCGACATCGTCACGCGTTGGTATCCCGATTTCGAACACCCCAAGATTCCACCGAGACTGGCCGGCGCGCTCGGCATCGACTGAACCAGCTTCGGGGTTGACGACGCCCGCCAGCGAGGCGGAATATGATCTGCGTCACATAATCCGATCGGGGGCGGTTCCATGACCACCAAGACCAAGTACACCGAGGTACCGGAGCCCTTCTCGCTGGCGATGCCCAGCGCTGGCGATGCGCGTTTCACCTGGGAATACGACGAGGGACGCGCCCGGCTGCTGTCGTTGTACCAAAAAGGCAAGGACAAGCAGTGGGACGGCCAGTTGCGCATCGACTGGTCCCAGGAGGTCGACCCCACGAACCCGATCGGCTTGCCCGACGAGTTCACCCCGTTGTTCGGCAGTCCGGCCTGGGAAGCGGGCGACCAAAAGAGCCGCTCCGAGATGCGCCAACACTTTCAGGCCTGGCAGTTCTCCCAGTTTCTGCATGGCGAGCAGGGCGCGATGGTGTGTGCGGCCAAGATCGTCGAGGTGGTCCCGGACCTGGACGCGAAGTTCTATGCGGCCACCCAAACCATGGACGAGGCGCGGCACGTCGAGGTGTTCTCTCGTTTCCTCGAGGAGAAGGCCCAGCTGGTCTACCCGATCAACACGCACCTGACCGCGCTGTTGGAGGACACCCTGCGTGACTCGCGGTGGGACATGCCCTACCTCGGCATGCAGGTTCTCATCGAAGGGCTCGCCCTCGCGGCCTTCGGGGTGCTGCGCGATATGGCTGCACCGGACTCACTGGCCAAACAACTGCTCGCCTACGTCATGCAGGACGAAGCCCGGCATGTGGCCTTCGGCCGAATCTCGTTGAAGGACTACTACTCTGCGCTGACCGAGGCCGAGCGCGACGAACGCGAAGAGTTCGTCGTGGACGCCTGCTACCTGATGCGCGACCGGTTCCGCGGTGAGGAAGTGTTCGAAACCCTCGGACTCAACGTCAAGGAATGCGCCGAGTGGGTCGACACCTCGCCGCTGATGATCCAGTTCCGTTCACATCTCTTCAGCCGGATCGTGCCGATCGTCAAGGACATCGGTTTGTGGGGCGACAAGGTGCAGAAGGCGTTCTCCGACATGGGTGTCCTGGACCTCGCGGGCTCCGACATCGAAGCGCTGATGAAAGCCGACGAGGACCAAGCCGAATCGCTGGAGAAGGCGCACGCCGAGATGGCAGCGCGAGCCGTCGAAGTCGATGACGCCATCGCCGCGGGCGCCAGCTGAGCGCTAGCTGGGCCGGCAGCTGAAGCTCAACCGTCTTCCTCGACGGCGTCCTGGTCGCCGTTGCGCTTCGGGTTTGCAGCCGAGCGTGACGACCGACGCCGCGGAATGCGTTCGGTGAGGCTGCTCAACGAGCTGACCATCCGGTTGAGCGTGTCGACCGCGGACTCGAGGGTGTCAGCGGTGGGCGTCAATTTCTCCACCGACGGTCCGAGCCGACTCAGGATTTCGGCGCTCTCGGTGAGCTGTTCGAGCGGTCCGTTCTTGGCCAGCAGCTTGTCGATGATGCCGTCCTCGGCAAGCAACCGCTCGACGATGCCGTCCTCGACGAACATGCGCTCCACCGGCCCGTCCTCGGCGAGCAGCCGGTCCAGCAGGCCGCCGGGCGCCAGGATCCGCTCCAACGAGGACCGGCCTTCACCGGATACCCGATCGAGCAGACCGCCCGGTGCAGTCAACATGTCGACCACCCCGCCGGAACGCATCAACTTGTCGGCGGGACCGCCGCGGACCAGCGCCCGCCCCAGCGCCCGGTCGCCTTCGGTGAATTCGGCAACGCGGTTGGCACCTATGACCGCGCCGCGCAGCGGGAACAGCTCGGTGATCGGGTCGGCCGGCGTCGCGTCGTCCTCGCCCAGGGACTGCCGCACCGCCCCGACGACGACGGACGCCACGGCGATCCCGGCGTCGGCCATCGCGAGACCGACTCGGATCGGAGTCTTTGCTGCGCTGACAATGGCCTCGCCGAGGTTCACTCGGCCAGTGTATGACCCGGTGCCGTGTCCGGAAGGACGATGGCGCCAAACCTCAGCATCGTTCCGCCACCCGTTTGGTCGTGGGAGCAGGCCGGCGGCAGCCGGGGATCGACCAGGTGGTCGTCGCGACGGAACGACGTGTCGGACCCTCGGAGGACGCTGAGTACACGAACCCAATAAAGCCGTCAGAAGGGATCTACCGTGTGCTGGCTATGCGACCATCCCGAGGCCTCCCGGGCCGACTATCACGACGAACTCCGAAGGAAGATCCTCAAACACGGCTGGGCCGTGCAGTTCGTCGAGGACGACCGGACCCCGTTCGCCTACACCATCGGACTACATCCGGCCGGTCTACCCGAACTGCTGGTGACCGGCCTGTCACCCGATCGGTCGATGCGCCTCCTCAACGCCGTCGCTGACTACCTGATCCGGGAGCGGGTACCCGCTCCCGGCGACACGATGCAACTAGCGGACGGCTGGCACGCCGAGTTCGTCGCGGTGGCAACGCCGGACGCTCATATGGGACTGGCGGTCGAGTTGTACGGCCCCGAGGTGCGCGCTCTGCAGCTCGTGTGGCGAGACAAGGACGGACATTCTCCGTGGTGCCCGGAGTTCCACAAGAGCGGGCACAGGCAACCTGTGCTCGGCGTTCGCGGACCGCAGGGCTAGCGGCATCGGTAACGACTCACCTCGTCGAGCTCTAGAGGCGGACGCGAGAACTCGCTATGGCTCGACCTCCCGTGCGTATCATCCGTCGCGTCGTCGACGGAGTTACTGTCATTGCGAGACAGTAGAATTCGGCCTGCAGGCCATGAGTTCTTCACCGTAGTGCGCGTCGGGGACGCCGATGACCTGTTGCGTCACATGAACGGCTCGAGGGCGAACCGTCCCCACGCCACGAACGCGAACAGGCCGATGAAGACCACGTCACCGACCAGATAACCCCACTCACTGCGCCGGAAGCGGGTGGTCGCCGCGCCCGCCATGAACAGCGCCAGCCCGCACGCAGCCAGCGGAGAGAGGATCGGCGCGATGCCCGTCAACGCCGGCAGCAGCAAACCGATGGCGCCAATCATCTTGATCACGCCGATAGCCTTGAGGTGACCGGCACTGAAGTCGTCGACCCAATGCTGATTGGCACCGAGCCCTCGGTACTTGTCCTTCGTCATGAAGGCCTGGGCCGCTCCCCCGATCAGGAAGGCGACAGCCAGGAAGACGGTGAGGATCCACAATGCGATATTCACGAAAATCTCCTTTCGCGGTTACGTCAGCCCCATCGGGCTCGTCATACCTATGACGGATGCGGGCGCGGAAAGGTAACCAACGATGACGACCGACACCGATCTGGCCGCGGCGTTCAACGCCGAGCGGCACCGACTTGTCGCACTGGCCCACCGCATGCTCGGGTCGACGGTCGACGCCGAGGACGCAGTCCAGGAAGCCTGGCTGCGGCTCTCCCGTCAGGACTCCGGCGCGATCGACAGCCTGCCCGGGTGGCTGACCACCGTCGTCGGCCGGGTCTGCATCGACGTGCTGCGCGCGCGTGGTGCGCGGCCCGAGACCCAGTACGGGGAGCACCTGCCGGACGCCGTCGTCACCGAGGACGACGACGGACCTGAGCAGCGTGCGACTCTTGCGGATTCGGTCGGCCTTGCGCTGCTGGTGGTGCTGGACTCGTTGGGCCCCGACGAGCGCTTGGCGTTCGTCCTGCACGACACCTTCGGTGTCCCGTTCGCCGAGATTGCACAGATCCTCGGCAAGACCACCGACGCGACGAAGATGCTCGCCAGCCGAGCACGCCGGAAGGTCCGTGGCCACCCCGAGCCGAACGTGGATCGACGCCAACAGCGCGAGGTGGTCGACGCGTTTCTGGCGGCCGCACGCAGCGGGGACTTCGAGGGTCTGTTGCGGGTGCTCGACCCGCAGATCACGTGGCGCACCTACACGCCCCGCGGTGTGGTCGTGAAACTCGGTGCGACCGAGGTGATCGCGGCGGCCGAGCGCGGCGTGCGCGCGGCCGGGATCGCACGCCGCGTCCTGGTCAACGGGGAGCCGGGCATCCTGGCCTGGAGCCGGAGCGGTAAGCCGCTCGGTCTGATGGCGTGCACCGTGCGGGACGGAAAGATCACCGATGTGGTCGCACTTCTCGATCCGGCCCGGCTCGCCACCATGGACCTGCCTGCGCCGCCTGGCCAGTAGGAATTGTTGAGACCTAGATTGCGCCGCACGGCGGCAATGACCCGACACAGCTCGTCAACTACGCGCGGGCTGTGAAGCCCTAGCAGATCCTCGGTGACCGGTTGACAGGCGTCCGAGTACCCCAGGGAAGTCCGCTAGTTGGCTACGCGGAAATAGGGTTCAACCGTGCCGCTGCGCTTGACGACCATCGGATTTCCGCGGCGATCCTTCGCGGTTGGGACTTCGATGCGCACCCAACCCTCGGCGACGTTGTATTCGTGAACATTGGTCGTCTCAACGCCATTGAATCGAATACCCACGTCGCGGCTGAGTACCGCTTCGTCGTAGAAGGGGCTGCGCGGATCGATGGAGAGGTGATTCGGTGGAACGTCTGGGTTTTCGTCCTCGGGCATGATGACCTTCGTTGAATGTTGCGTTCGATATTTGGGTTTGATCCCCAAGCAATCTACGCGACTCAGCAGTAGCGGGGTGGATGGGTCACGTTCAGCGCCAGGATTCGACAAAGCCGAGTCTGATGGGGAATCACGTCGCCAAGGAGGGGACCATTGCCGTCGCAGAGGAGACGTTGGCAGCCGTCGTCGCTGAGTTCGAGCGCGCAGGCCAGCGATCGCGCGAGATCACCTCGCGCTTCCCCCTCGAGGCCGCGTGAAGACCCGTCGTAGGAAACCTTGAAGGTGCCTGTCTTGCCATGCTGGACTGGTTGGCTGTGGCCGGGTGTCGCTGGAAAACGGGTCGCTACGGTACTGGAACATGAGCGGCAACCATCCGCGAAAGGGCCCGCGAACTCGAAGCACTTGACGAGGTAACCAGGCAGCACCGATATCCATTGAGAGTCGCTCGCGTGTCCCGTAGGAGGATGACGAAATTCATGTCCAAGGCCTTCGAATACGTGCCTATCCAGCTGACCAAGGCGTTCCGGGAAGCGCAGTCCGATGCGATGTTCCAGAGTTGGCTCCAGATGCAGGAAGCAGCGGCAGAGATCGAGTTCGTCATGTCCGACCTGCCCCAGGTTCGCGACCAGATTTTCACCAATGACAGCCTGGCTGTCGTCGAAGCAAAGCTGCTCGAACTCTACCCCGACCACCGGGTCGCGTTTGGTCCGGAGAACATCCACGCCACAATGCGTTTCGTCTACTACATCGGGGAGACCTTCCGCCGCGCATTCGAGGGCATCTGGGTCAACATTCCGATGAGCGCCGGATTCGTGCCGGCCATCGACTATCCGATGCGCGAAGCCATGAATCCGGCTCCCGAACTCGTCCAGATGGCGGTCAACCGGCGCACCGGCACCGAACTGACGATGGTCTACGGCTTGGCCCAGCGCAGCTACGACGAGTGGACTGCCGCCGGCCGGCCTGAACGGACCTTCCTCGGCATTCTGCGTGAGGAGGATTGAGGGCTTCATCGATCACCGCCACCCGAGATCACATCGTCGCGGGCGTCCACATTGACGCCGGTCAATCGGTCGCGGGCACGCACTTCGTTGCCGCCTACACCGTCGGCACTGTGCCGCCGTCGACCACCACATCCACACCCACGATCGAGGACGCGGCATCGGACACCAGAAATCCCACCACCTCGGCGACTTCACTGGGCCGGGCAGGCCGGCCAAGGGGGATTCCGCCAAGAGCGGACAGCAGCGATTCCACTGCCGCATCGCGGCTTCCGTCACGAGCTGCGGCGATCCGGTCGATGAGAGCGTCGGCTGCGCTGGTCTGGATGAACCCTGGTGACACAGTGTTGACGCGAATGCCTTTGGGCGCCAACTCGTTAGCGAGGCCCTTGCTGTAGGCGCGCAACCCGGCCTTGGCCGCGGCGTACCCAAGGGTGCCGTCATACAGCGGCATGCGACTCTGGATCGATCCAATGTGTACGACTGCGCCGGAACCCGCTGCGGTCATCATCGGCAGCAGCGCACGGTCCAAGCGGACCGCGGCCAGCAGGTTGAGGTCGATCTCACGGGCCCAGTCCTGATCGGTCAGCGCGGCGAAACCACCCGACGGCGCGTCGGATCCGCCTGCGACGTGAACCAGGATCTGCGCGCCGCCGCTGTCGCGCACGTGGGCAGCCACCGCCGCGACGCCCGCTGCCGAAGTCAGGTCGGCGGCGATGAAATCGTCGGCGGCCAGGTCGTCATCGGCGGGACGCTGGCGGGCCACCGCCGTCACGTGCGCACCGGCCGATCGCAACCGACCCACGACCGCGGCGCCTGTGCCCTTGGTGCCGCCGGTGACCACGGCGCGCCGACCCTGCAGTGCACTCATGCGTCGGCCCGAAAAACCGGCCAGCACAACGCAGTCACCCATTGCGCGGAATCGTCGGTGTCCCAGGAGAAGCGCTCGTAATACTCGCGCAGCGGGCCCTGTCAGCGGTCACGTAATTCCCCAGGTGTGAGGGGTTGTCTGTCACGTATTTCCTCACCCGCTGTCACGTAATTCCCCACCCCTTGGGGCGTGTCTGGTCGGGGTTGGGGTGCTGCTCAGGTTCGCTCCGTTCAAGAGCCCCGCCCGGCGCCTTGGAAGGGGCTTGAGTTGGCGAGGAGATCGTGGAACGTGACCGACTTTGTGGAGATGTTCCGGCATTGGCATGCCTGCCGATCCCAGGTGCAGATCTATGAGGCGTTGGGTATCGACCGCAAAACCATCCGCAAGTATGTGGCACCGGCGGTCGCCGAGGGCTTGGAGCCCGCGCCACAGGAGCCTTTCGATGAGCAGTTGTGGCGGGAACGGATCGGGCGGTGGTTTCCCGAGTTGATCGATCCGAGCGTGCGTGCGCTGACCTGGGATCAGATCGCGGTGCATCGGGGCTGGATCGCCGAGCAACTCGACGTGCCGGTCACGGTGGCCACCATCGCCCAACGTCTGCGCGATGACCGCGGCGTGGATGTTTCGGAGTCGACGGTACGGCGTTATATCGCAACGACATTCGCTGAGCAGCACCTCGAAGAGAAGGTGACCGTGCCCCGGGGTGCGGTCGATCCGGGCAGCGAAGCCCAGATCGACTACGGCAAGTTGGGATGTGGCTCGATCCGGCGACGGGCCGCCGCGTCGCGGTGTGGGTGTTCGCGATGGTCCTGTCGTGCTCGAGGGCATTGTTCATCCAGCCGGTGTTGAGGATGGATCAGCGGTCGTGGAACGCCTCGCATGTCGCGGCGTTCGAGTTCTTCGGCGGCGTCCCGGCCCGGCTGGTGTGTGACAACCTCAAGACCGGGGTGATTCGTCCGGATCTGTATGACCCGCTGATCAACCCGGCCTACGGAGAGTTGGCGGCGTTCTACGGCACCCTGATCGACCCCGCGCGGGCCAACAAACCGAAAGCCAAACCACGCGTCGAGCGGCCCATGCCCTACATTCGGGACTCGTTCTGGGCTGGCCGCCAGTTCGAGTCGGTGGCCCAGATGCAGCGTGAGGGGCTGCGCTGGTCGACGGAGGTCTACGGGCTGCATAAGCACCGCGGTCTCGACGGCGCTACCCCGGCATCGGTGTTTGATGCCGTGGAGCGTGAGGCGTTGATGTCGTTGCCGCGCAGAGCGTTTGAGCCTGTCGTCTATACCGTCGGTACGGTGGCTCCGGACTGTCACGTCCGCTCCGGGAAAGCGTTCTACTCGGTGCCGTGGCGGCTGCTGGGCCAGAAAGTCACCGTCCGCGCCGCCGGCGACGTGGTGCAGATCTTCCACGACGACGCGGTGGTGGCCACCCACGTCCTGCATCTGTGCGGGCGCTCGACGAGCTTCGAGCACTACCCGCCGCACAAGGTCGC
Organism: Mycobacterium sp. NGS45; assembly: GCF_059812645.1. Classification (NCBI taxonomy): domain Bacteria; kingdom Bacillati; phylum Actinomycetota; class Actinomycetes; order Mycobacteriales; family Mycobacteriaceae; genus Mycobacterium; species Mycobacterium sp. NGS45. The sequence continues at coordinate 70,721 of NZ_JCALDB010000008.1, forward strand.
CCACACGCTGCGCACGGTGACCTGGTGCCGCAGCCAGGCCGAGCAGATCGGTCCCGGTGTCGTGGCGATCGTGGCTGAACTGTCGCAGGTCAATGCCATCCATCGGCTGCGCGCGATCCAGGGCATCATCGCGTTGCGTGATCGCTACGGCGCCCCGCGCCTGGACGCTGCCTGCGCTCGCGCTCTGGAGGTGGGCGATCCGCGGTATCGCACCGTTAAAGGCATTCTAGTCGCCGGCACCGAAGCCGGTGACACCCCGGCAGTCGCCGCGGTGCCGCCGCCGGCGCTGCTGCGCGGACCCGACCCCTTCAACACTGAGCGCACCGCCTAACCCGGTGCGAGGTAACCCTTTCATTTCCATTCTGCTGCAATCACATTCATACGAAGGAATCTTGTTGTGACTATTCATGATCCGAGCCTGCGGGCTGCGTTGAAGACCCTGAAACTGACCGGGATGCTCGACACCCTCGATGCCCGCCTGGCTCAAACCCGTGACGGCAAACTGGGGCATCTGGAGTTCCTGCAGGTGCTCTGTGAAGACGAGGTCGGCCGCCGCGAATCGGCTGCCCTGGCGCGGCGGGTCCGCCGCGCCCGCTTCGAACAACTCAACACCTTCGAGGACTTCGACTTCACCGTCAGCCCGAAACTGCCGGCGGCGATGCTGCGCGACCTGGCCGCGCTGCGATGGCTCGATGCCGGGGAATCGGTAATCCTCTACGGGCCAGTGGGTGTCGGGAAAACCCATGTGGCACAAGCCCTTGGCCATCAAGTCGCCCGCCGTGGTGGGGACATCCGCTTCGTCAAATGCTCCCGCATGCTTGCCGATCTGGCCGGTGGCCACGCCGACCGCACCATCGGCCAACGCATGCGCGAATACACCCGGCCACTCGTGCTGATCGTCGATGACTTCGCGATGCGCGAGCACACCCCCACCCAAAGCGACGATCTCTACGACCTGGTCTCCGACCGGGCCATCGCCGGCAAACCATTGATTCTGACCAGCAACCGCGCTCCGAAAGACTGGTATCCGCTGTTCCCGAACCCGGTCGTCGCAGAATCGCTGCTCGACCGGCTGATCAACACCAGCCACCAAGTCCTCATGGACGGACCGTCCTACCGACCCCGGAAACGACCCGGACCCGCCACCACCTGACAACCCCAGCCAACCGCCCCGCTACCCTCACCGCAGCAGGGCCCGAACATGAGGAAATACGTGACGGCAACCCCTGAGGAATTACGTGACCGTCGACAGTATCAGAGCTGGTGGAGTACATACACAAACGCTCCACACCCAAAGCGGGATGTGACTCAGATCACTTTACTCGCTTCGCATGCCTAAATTACAGGGCGTAGTTAAACAACATGTCTGTTTGTCAAACTTCACTGCATCTCGACAACAACAACAACCTGTAGGTTCTCACGCTTCCCTTCAAATCGCCGGCGAGCTGACGTGCAGTTTCTCGATTTGTCTCACGACGACTTCACCACTGTTTGTCTCATCAGCAGCTTCATTTCCTACAAGTGCCCAAAGTCAACCGTTCCCGACCTACCGGATCGATGCCAGGCATTGCCCCTCTTGATATTCCGGTTTCGTCACAGTGACACTGGCCCGCGGTGCAACGAAGCAGGATCTGCCACACCACCCAGCCTGGCCCGGCGTACTCCGGTGCGTCTCTACGTCTTGTTGCCCTTCGGCGAACGCCGGCCCTTATATGAGACGGTGAACGACCTCGGTTCTTCGGACTTGGCCGCAAGTTCAATCAGGGCATCGCCGGCATCACTCGCACCGCCGCGATACAGGAACTGCCCCAGTGCTTGCCATGTCTCCTTCTCGATCTCGCGGGTCCTAGGCGCGGGAACGCCGAGCTTGGCGAGCAGCTCACCGCGATGGAGATCAAACACAGACCTAACCAGATCGCCGAAGGCCACAGCAGCGGTGACGGCCGAACGATACGATCCGAACGCCACCGCCGCCGCCACGGCTGCCACAGGACCCCACACAACACTCGGTGCACCGACACCATCGAAATGCCAACCAACCAATCCCAACCCCAATGCCGCCAGGACACTCAGAACAGCAGCGGTGGCGATGACGATGAGCTGGTCCACGGCGCGACGAGCGTCATCAAGGATTGCTCGAACATCCGTGGGAACTGAGAGATACAGACGGGGCCAAAAGTACACGCTGTCCAGCCCGTACCGCTCCCGGCTGTAATTCTCGGCGGCCAAGAGCACGTTGCCCAACCTAGTTGGCAAGATGGCCGATGAATCCGACGGATAGTGCTGCAGCCGGCGGAACTCGCTCCAGTCATCGTCGCCGAGGCGGTTGAACCGCCGCCGTTGGATACACGCGCCTGCGCGTGAGCACCATTTGGGCCAGTAGTAGCCCTCCCAGAACGCAACCAGCCGATTGACCTGGGTCCCGAGCAGTACGGCAACCAACAACACCGCCGCGGCGATCACTGCAGCGATCGCCCATCGACCGGGGAGCGGAAGGTCAGTCCAGTACCGCAGCGGACCCGGCCAACCGAGCCCGATGACCACAAGCACCGCCGCCGTGGCGCAGAACCCCAGGGAGGGCAACAGCAGGCCTACAAGGAACCGTTTGTCCAGTAGATCGGCTGTCTTGCCGAACGCGGTGGCGAGCATCGGATCACCAGACGAAAGTATGGCTGTTGAGTCGCAGAGGATTCACACACTTTGGCATCACATGCGGTTTCGATTGAAACTGTTGCATATGGGTGCAGTACGACTGGGACTCAAGATATTTGCAGGAGCGAGCCAATGGCGGGATCTTGGGTCGGCCTGGTAACATTGCACCGGCCAAGCGTCGGTGAACAAGGTCGTGTCGCAGTTGCCCAATCGTTGTAACGCCCACAGTCACACGCGATGACCCGGTGACCACCACGAAAGTGCTGTCGTCCAGACTAAAAGCATCGGCTTGGTCCATCACAGACTGGAAAGTCGTAGTGATCTCAGCGATTAGAAAGGCCGGACCCCGTACCGCGGCCTCTATCTGCTCATGCCCTTTTATCCGTACCAAGAGTTTCAGGGACTGAGCGGGCACAATTCGGATTGGTTGGTTGCCCTGGTCGACAACAACCAAGAAAGGAGCGCGTCCCTTCAATTCCCGGGCGGTGTAGTACGCCGCTTCCACGGTGACGCCCGCCCCCAAGGTCGGGACCTGCTGGAATTGAGCGATGCCCTGTAGCGCCCGTTCATCGAATCTAGGCACCTCGTCCCCCTTGCCTCAGCGCTCCGATACTACCTATAGAACTTATACACCAGGCGCTACACTTCGGCGAAAAACCGTGATCCAGCTACAGCAGCCCAGGACCTCCGGATTCGACCCTTGGCTGCATCGAGCGACTCATGAGCGGGGATCTTGTTGGTTGTCTCACGAACCGCTGCATTTCCTATTACGGACAGAGTGGCACCGCCTGGCGGCCATTTTCACCCAGCGCCCTTTCGGTGAGCACGGACATCTCAACGAACCGAACTCGCATGCTGCGTGTCCCCAAGTAGTTCTCTGCGAGCGCGTTCATTGGTCTTGCCATCCAGCCATTCCGGACATTCCTGCCCATCGCGCAAGGGATCGGCATCCGCATGGTCTTCAACCCATTTTTCAATTAGATCGGCCTCATCGAAGGGACCCCGGCGCTTTCGGAGTACTGTGCATCGGAACTTCCAGTCTGGTGTTGTGAAAGGTCCACCGCTGCGTGAGCAGATTGATGCCCAATTGACTCAACACCGCGATCCTTTCTCGACGTCGGGTATCGTCGCCGCCTCAAGCAGTGCCAGATCCACAAAGCTCGCCCAGTAATCAGTACGGTCAGTGAGTTTCGGTAGGGGCATGATCTTGTGGGAACCCGGCCACTTCGGCGGGAGCTGTCCGCTGATCGCTGGGGTCAGCCATGGCCGATCACCATCGACGACGGCAAGGTCGCGCAGGCGGGCCAGTCGTGGACGGCGAGGGCGGCCGGTACAGCTGGTACAAGACCGCGGCAGCGTCCACTCAATCATCGCACGGGCGCATGACCTCTGATCTCGACAGCTCGGAGACGGCTCTTTTCCCTACTGTGCCAGTGTTGCGGAGCTGGTTGTTGTCATTGCGGTGGTCGCGGACCTCGCTGGCCGGTTCGTGGGATCGGCGGCGTAGGCAGAAAATGAACTCGCTCTCCGCCACGTCGCGAAATGCCGCTTTGTGTTCTGGTTTCAGTCGGCGATAGTCGGCGTCGAAGGCTGGGGTCGTCTCGAATTTCACAACTGCAACGCAACATCGCTGTCGACCTCATCAAGCCGATCGAGGTGGCCGAGGAGCGCCCCGCCGTCCTGGTGGACGTCGATCCGGCCGGCGGCCACTTGCTCGTCGACTTCCTTCTCACGCTGTTGCTGGCGGGCCTCCCAGAACCATCGTTGGTCGGCCGGCACCGGCAGCACGGCCCGAAGCTCCAGCACACCATCTTCACGTTCGATGATCTCGACTTGAGCACCGGATTCATCCAGGTCCATCCGCCGCCTTACCTCAGCGGGCAGCGCAACAACTCCTCGGGCGTGGACGACCACGAAAGCGTGAAACGCCATAAGCCCATGGTCGGCGCACGGCGATAGACAGGCAGGCCGTGGTGCAGCGTTCGGGCTATGCCCGTACGGGGTGGGCCTGCATGTTCGATTGCCGCAGCGATGCCGAGCCAAAAAGAACCCACGATGACGGACCGACCGAGTCAATTCAGGCTCGTCCCAGATCCGCTCGGCCGCCTAAGCGTCGCGATCGCGGGCACCTAGATTCGTCGGTGGGAATCACCAGAGCAACCCAGTTGAGCAAGTAGGCACCGGCCCACTCTGCTTCGCACAGCATTGTCGGCACCATTAACTACAGTGACCGAGCAGGTGAGCCAAGGAGGAGGACATTTATGAGTGTGGCCGCTGCCTTCGGGAAGTTTCAGAGCGTCGTGAACGCTGACATCACACACGTCCGCGAAGCACGCGCTCGCCGTGATCTCTTCAAGGGAGCCTTCGGCGCCGAGAACGATGTGGAAGAAGTTGTCGCGTCCGGGTCGCTCGCGAGAGGGACCCATAAGGACCCGATCCACGACGTCGACGTGATCCTTGTCTTCGATCCGGAACACCATCCTGAATGGGGATCGCCGGGAAGCTCCGCCGCTGACGCTCTCGATTTCGTCCGCACGCGCGTCAACACGCTGCTCGGGGCAACGAACGGCACCTACGACCAAGCGGTCCGCCTGGCCCGGTGGCGCAACCATGCCGTCAAGTGTTTCCTGGATGACCCCGACGATCCTGACGCTTTCACGGTTGACGCCATGCCTGCGCTTCGCCGCGATGGGCGACTCCTCATTCCTGAAGCGCTCTCAGAAGACTGGGTCTCTTGTGACCCCGAATTCCTAATCGCCGAGGTCGCGGAACGGCACGCAACGTGGAACAAGTTCGCTGGCACTGTTCGGATGCTCAAGTGGTGGGCAGCCGAGCAAGACATCAAGGTCAAGTCTCTCGTCATGGAGGTGCTCGCACTCGACTTCCTGCCGACAGACGTCAACCAGCCCGCTGCGGTCAAGCAGTTCTTCGTCGGCGCCCAATACCACATCGAGGGTGGGAACGAAGTCGCCGATCCAGCTGGACTTTGCGGGCCAATTCAGCCTGACATCGACTACGACGCGTTCGGCGATGCCCTGCGGTCCGCACGCGACAACGCTATCAAGGCGTTCCAGGCACAGGCGAACAATGACACTGCTGCTGCGATCAAGCACTGGGGTGCGGTCTTTGGGGACGATTTCCCGAAGCCCCCTGTCTCCACTGGAAACCCGGTGCCAGTAGTTGCACCCGCTGCGCCCCGCCCGGTGAAAGACACTCCGCAGGGATGAATCGCGCAACCGGCCTAGATCTTGGCGCGGGCGTCATCACGCTCAATCCCGTTCTCTGGACTGAATGCGAACTTGTGCGACTTGCGCGCGACCACAACGAGGTCCAGGCGTTCGCGCCATCGCTTGAGTATCAGAGTCCAGCAGTGGACGACTTACCTCACGGCGGATGGATCGGCGTCCTCCCGCGATGGCCTTTCCAGCGACCACAGCCCAAAGCGCTCGATGACCTGCTCGGGGACCGAGAGCTCAGGGTGCTCGCCGTCTACCCTGCGGCATATCCGATGGTTCCGCCCACCATCTATTCCCTCGATCCGAAGCCATCGATCTGGGAACGGACACAGTCCGCATGGCATGTAGCCCCAGACGGATCTCTCTGTTTACTCCAGAGTGACGGCGGCTGGCAGCCCGAGGCCAGCCTCACCGAGCTTCTGGCGAAGGCATCGGGCTGGCGAATCGAATACGCCCTCATGAAAGCCGGGGTCATCGTTGAGATGTCGGTCGATGGCATCGTCTCTGACTCCTCGCACGACCACCTGATTGATCTAGCGATTCAACGGGCAGCGCCAACACTGGCCCCAGAACGTGCGCGAGACACAGATGTCTCCTAGTAACCCCTACATCGTGATGCCCAGAGACGCGGTCGCCAAGATCACAGGCTCCGTCCTGTCTGGCGGATCGCTGGTGCTCCGCAGCATCCCCGCGGACGATATGTACGTCGTCCAGACCGTGGAAGCTAGCAAGGACATTCGTCTTCCAGTCGATGTCCCACGCGAGTACGCCGCTCTTCGTTCAGGCGACCCCCACCATGCAGCTCAGTGGATCAGGGTGGCATCGAACGATACCCATCTTCGCCATCTGTTTTTATCCAGACGCCCCGCTATCTCCATGGATTTCGAGGAGTTCAGGCGGCTGATGCCGGGCGTTACCGACCCCGGCAACCACCTTGGCGTGGTCGTCACTCACGCCCCCGACCTTTCGCCGGAACTGATTGAGGCCGGTGTTTCTGAGTTTGCGGGCTGGGCCGTCCGGCGCACTGGTGTGGCACCACTCCCTATCGAGGTCGAGCCTGAAGTTGTAGGCCTTGCACAGTTGGCTGGCAAGTGGCCGATCGAGCTGCTCACTACCAATAGCGTCATGGTCGTGGGCTGCGGCAGCATCGGCAGTGCCACAGTAGAAGCGCTCGCAGGCTACGGAGTCGGGCGTGTCGAGCTTGTCGACCCGGACCGGTTCCTTTGGCACAACATGGTCCGCCACACGCTCGGACCCGAAAGCGTTGGGCGATTCAAGGTGGCGGCGATGAAAGATCACCTCGCCCAACGCTGGCCACAACAGACAGTGGTTGCACACCGACGCGACGTAGTTGCCGAGGCCCACTACATACGGCCCATCGTCGACCGCGTCGACCTGGTGCTCTGTGCCGCAGACGGTATCGCGCCTAGGCGCGTCGTCAGCCACCTCTCCAGGCGGGCACGGAAGACGGCGATCTTGGCGTGCGTGCTCGACAATGGCTCGATCGGAGAAGTCATCAGGCTGCGACCAAGCCCCCGGTTCGGATGTCTCCTCTGTATACGCCGGCAGCTTGCCGATCAGGGAGCGATGGACGCAGAGGCAGATCAGGAGTTGGCCTACGGCACCGGGCGCATTCATCAGCCTATGACGGCGGTGGCACCTGATCTCCGATACGTCGGCACATTCGCTGCAAAAGTCGCGGTCGCGACACTGCTGGAATCGCTTCACGGTGACCACACCCAGCATATCCCCGACGAACACGCAATCATCGGTCTCCGACCAGCAGGTGACCTCGCAGCGCCGTTCGATCTCAGCCAATCCGGCGAGGTTCGGTGGACATCCATCCCCAGACCTCGCGCGTCGTGCCCGACTTGCTCGCCAGGATGACAGCTCGAAGAAAGGTGCCTCCAGTTACGATCACAGGCAGTGCGCTCAGCTCAATCGCGTGCGAGGCGTTGCGATCCCTCGATGGACTCGAAACTGGCGGCCTACTGCTCGGGGACGACGTGGTTGGTGGAATCGAGATCCGACACGCTGGCGGACCAGGACCCAACGCCACTCGCTCCGAACACACTTTCATGCGAGACCTCGACCATGCCCGGCAGCTCGCGGACTCTGCCTGGTCTGAGGACAATAGCCAGTGGATAGGCGAGTGGCATACCCACCCGGCCGGAGGACTGACCCCAAGCGAGATTGATCTTCATTCCTACATGCGCCATCTCCGCGACCCTGAACTGGGGTTCGACAGGTTCGTCGCGATCATCGCTGGATTCGATTCATCAGCACGTGTGGTCCTAGCAACCTGGCTCGTAGAACAGGACCGAATCTTGGCAGTGATACCCGAGAGACTGCCTACTACGCCTGCGGGGGATAGGCCACACGCCCGCGACGCAATGAGGCGTGCTGCGTTCGTAGCAGAAAAACACAAGGAGACGTCATGACATCAGATTCCCCCGCCCCCGAACCAGGAGGCCCTGTCTTTATCTCGTACCGCCAGAAGGACGGTACGGGTGTTGCCGCGGAACTCGCCTGGCTCCTGCGCGCTGCCGGCCTCCCTGTCTGGCGGGACCGAGACGATCTGCCGCCGGGCGACACCGAGGCTCGACTCAAGCAAGCGATAGCGGCCGGTATCTCCGGTGGCGTGCTGGTGACGACACCGGACGTGGTGAACAGCAGAGTCGTGAAGATGCTGGAAGCGCCTCAACTCCTCCAGCTACACCGCGCCCACGAAGTGTTTGCACTCGGCATCATCAATTCGGTGAAGACAGAAGGCGGCGGAACAGATTACGACGCTCCCGACCGGCTCCTAGACATTCGTCCCGGCACCTTGAGCGGCGTAGACCAGCAATCCGCCGAGCGCAGCGGTCTACTGGCATTGACCCGCGGTTTGGTCTGGCACCGAATAGCGTCTCTGCGCAGCCGAATCGCCGCAACTGACCAGACGTTCCGACTGAGCCTCCAGACCAGAAACACACCACAGGTCTATGACCGAACCGGTGATGAACTCGACATCCGACTTAGACCCGCCGATCACGAACGACTTCCAAGCGCCGACGGACTCCGAGACCTCAAGGACACCATCGGTCTCCTCCCAGATGCCGTGACTCGTTCCGGGGCACATCGCCTACGCGTCGCGGGAGGGGCTCATCTCTCCGTGGCATTCGCCGTCGGGGCGGCCCTGCCATCGTCTCGAGTCGGACATATCGACGTGATCGACCAACAGGGCTCCACCTGGGCGAGCGATGGCGAAGCGCGATTCATCACTCATCCGCAAGTACAAGTCGCAGATCAGGGCGAGAACCCGTCTGCCATCACAGCTGGCCGCCCCCAGGTAGCCGTGTATGTCGATCTCCTGGCCCAACGTAGCGACACCGCCTTCACCCGCTATGTTGAAGACCGTAAGCGGGTTCTCTCGGCCTGGCGTCATCTCGCGAATGTGAGTGGTTCACTCCTCGCCCCCGCTGATGCAGGTTCGATCGCCGCCGATGTCGCCGCGCACATCCGTACCCTGTCGAACGACAACTCCAACGCTGAGGTCCACCTCCTGCTGCGCTGCCCATTCCCACTTGCGCTTCTCATCGGCCGCTTGACCAACACTCTGCGCGTAGTAGTCCACGAATGGGACGACTCCGAACCCATTGGCTGCGAAGATCACCGCGCAAGATTTGTGCCCACCCTTCGCGTACGAACGTCTGCAAAGGCCGGGGTGATTGAAGAAGTGCTCCTCCCCCGATGATGGTCTGTCGGCTCGCGCGACCACGGACTGTTGGTCTCTGTCTCTTCGAAGAAATCCTCCTGTCCCACAGCGACCGATGCTACTTACGGGATACGACCTTGTCCCGCAGCGCGTTAGGTGCCGGAGCTAATCGCATATCGGCGACCGCATCAAGCGCTCGTCGGCCCGCGACGGTGACGACCATTAGACGCCCGCGCTCAGCACACTTCAGCAACTTCACACCAAGTTCCTTCTCAAGCCTCCAGATCTGAGCCGTAAGCACCGATTGCTCTGTGGCCAGGTGCGCCGCGGCGGTGAGTGTTGGGTATTGGATGACTTCAGCGAACCGATGCAGGCGCTTCGCTCCACCAGGTGCGGACAGTACCGACCTCAGCAGATGCGGCGCCTGCGCAGCTAATTCCTGTGCCATCCCAACGACGTGAGGCTGGCACCGCCTGTCTAGGCCCCGGTAGCGGCGTCCTTGACGCCTATTCGTCGTTTTGTTCGGCCAGGAGACCGCGCCGGCGAGGCGGCCGATGGCATCGCGATTGGGGAAGATCCCCACAGCGTCGGTGCGGCGGTGATGGCGCCTGCAAGCAACGTGCGCGGCGGCTGTTACTGGCGACGACGGTGGATGCTGAGGATGAGGAAGCGGTGAGCTGACAGGACACGGATGAAGGCGTCAGCCTTTGACGCCATACAAGCGGTTGACGATCCCTTCGATCTTGGACTCTTCCTTACGTGCCAGCTCGTAGGACGCAGCAGCTTCGTCACGGTACTTGTCAGCGAGTTTCTTGAGGTCGTCCCAGGTATCAAGGGGCAGTTTCGTGCTGAAGGAATCACCTAACGCCTTGACCGAGAGCAGCCACCACATCGCGGACTTGTCCGGTAGTTTCAGCCCGAGCGCATTGTGCAGAGTTGACTTGAACTGGTCGTCAACCTTGCTCAGCTTTTCGTAGGCATCCAAACACGCTTCCACCGCGCCCTCAACTGCCTTCTTGTCGGCGGTGGACGGCACCGCGATGGGTAGACGCTCCAAGTAGTTCTTCTTCACTTCGGCGAATGTGCGTCCCTTCTCCTGTCCGACATCCTGATAGATGGCGGTGAGCAGGGACGTGTTCAGCAGACCGAGTACATAGCGAGCACCGTACTTCGCGTCCACGTTCCCCACGTTGAAGACGTTGTTGAGATTGATGCGCTGCTCGCGGTCGAGGTAGCCGATCAGCGAATCGGCGGTCTGTCGTAGCACAATCTTCTCGTCGTTAAAGAACGGTGCGCTGTTGCGCGGCTCAGCGAGCCACTTGCCGTAGCTCAGGTATCGCGGCGGGTTTCCCAGCAGGCGGTAACGGTCGAAGTCGCCGCCGATGAGATACGGCATATAGGTCTCATCGACAGCGCGATCCGAGGTGAACACCTTTCCCTTCACCATCTCCCGCGTCTGTTTCGGTGTCCCCTTTCCCACCTGGTAGGGCTTGATGCCCATAGTGATGTCCGCGATGTCGCCAAGCAGGACGGTCTTGACCTTCGCGCCCACCAAGGGCGCGGAATCCTGCACCTTGAAGTAGCCGTCGTCATCGACGACGCTGCTGTACGTCCGTTCCTCGAAGCCGATGTCGCTGTTGGCGGGGGCATCGATGACGCGCGTGAGGATGCCTGACTTCATGTTGGGTCGGTTGCACGCCACCAGGACGGCGGTATCGCCCACCGAGGCGTCAGCGAACACCTCGTAGTTGTACTTCGTGATGGATTCAACATCGAACTTCTGCAAGAACGCACGGAGCTTCTTGAAATAATACTGGTAGGTGTAGTTGGCGGGGGTGATGTAGCCCATGTACCCGCCCTCAGCCAACAGGTGCATACCGCGCTCATAGAACAGGCTGTATGAATTGAGCTGGTACTCGTAGGTCTCGTAGCTGTCCTTGAGGTATTCCTTCTGACTCTCCGGGATGTCAGCGCCATAGGGCGGGTTGCTGACGATCACGTCAAAGCCACCGCTCTCAAAGACCTTTGGGAACTCCTTGTGCCAGTCGAAGGCTTCCAGCCCGCCTACAGCGGGGTCGGTGATGAGGCTGTTTCCGACACGGATGTTCTCGTCCAGGGAGGTGAGCTTCCTGCCCTTCTCGGCGGTTTTCAGCCACAAACTCAGCTTGGTGATGTCAACGGATCCTTCGTTGAGGTCAACGCCAAATATATTGTCGCCCAGTATTTTCTGAACGTAGTCTTCGGTTGAGAGCAGGTCAGGCTCCCCATGCTCCGCCAAAATGTCAGCCACGCGGCGGTTCGCCGCCATGAGGTAGTCGAAGACACCGACCAGGAACGCGCCGCTCCCACAGGCGGTTATGCGCTCTTTCTGGGCGTGTCTCACCAGAGATGCTTCCGTGGACCGCTACCGTCGGGACTGGACGCAGCGTTTCGCCAGCAAGCGGAAGGCTCAGGAGGGTGGCCCGCACATGTTTCGAGAGTCGGACGACGCTGTTGGAGCCTTGCTGAAGTCGCGGGTGCTCGGCCAGGCCGGTCAGATCGACGATCCGGTCAGGGTGAGCAGTTGGTGGGCCGATCACGGCATCGCGATTGACTCGGCCGAGCTGGACCGCGAAGCGTTGTTCGCGCTCGCCACACGTTGCCGGGAGAGCAAGGCCCTTGATTGGGTGGCATTCCTTTGGCATGTTCTCGCGTGGGGCGTAATGGGTGATTACCGGAATGCCCCCACGATCGTGGGAAGTGCAGCTGGCCCCGAACAGCACGATCGCCTCAACGACATCCTCTGTGCTGCTGCTGAATCCAGTCATCGCGGTGAGATCGGGGCCGCCTATAAGGCTATCCGTGGCAAGGTTCCTCGACTTGGACCCGCGTTCTTCTCAAAGTTTCTCTACTTCACCAGTGATCGCAACTCGTCAGATCCGCGTCCCGCGATCCTCGATTCCCGTGTCAACTCGGCTGTTTTCACACTCACCGGTCGCGATTACTCCGAGGAGAAGGCGGTGACGTACGAGCGCTTCTGTCATGAACTCCACAAGTGGTCACACCAATTCGATAGCCCCGTTGATGTCATCGAGTTTCGCATGTACCAGTTTGGTCAACTCATAGACACTCGCCGATGGAAATGGCTGCACGCAGAAGCAACGTTGTACCGAGAAGGCCAGCGCCAGGTCGAGTTCGACGACATCGCCGAGCGCCGAGCTCATCTCGCAGGCTGGCGGAAGTAGCACCGTGGAGCTCTACTACGCGAACTGGAACCGAGTCCGCGAGATCGGAAATCACGACCTCGATGTAGGCAGTTCTCCAATAGTCCCGACCGGTACGCCGATCATCGTGGACGACGCCATGCGGCCGTTGGAACCATGGTGCACCTTCCTTCGGCTCTACAGCCAGAACCTGCGGACAAACTCGATATACGCCTACGCCCGTGACGCATTGGAGTTCGGACGGTTCTTAGAAGCGAGAGGGGTCGGAGTACTGGATGTATCCGAGCGTGACCTCGTCGCCTTTCGGCAGCACCGTCGCGACCAAGGCGTGTCGGCCAGATCCTGGTCAAGGCATCTCGTTGTCATTCGAGCCCTCTTTACGTACCTGCACGAAACGGGGCAGCGCGACCATCTGCCCTGGATTCAGGTCGGGAGCAGATCAGTCGTGACTCCGAGAACTCCGCGTACGGAAATGAACGTACGAGCGCTTTCGCAGAGGCAATGGATTGCTCTGCGCAACATCGGCTTTGGTGGTGGGCTCCCTTCAGGAGAACTGGACCCGTCATATCGCGGCCAATCGACCGTCCGAAATGTCTGTGCAGTCGACCTGGCCCTGACCAGCGGGATGCGTCTCACCGAGTGGTCCACGCTGCTGGATGCCGAGATCCCCTCGTCTGATGGCGGCGCTTCGCTGATGCTTGAAGCATGTGCGAAGAATGCGCGCCGCCGACGGGTCTATATTCCGTGTTCAACCGTCAAAACCGTCGACCTCTACCGCGGCACGGAACGTAAAGCCCTTGTCCGCAAGGCCCAGAACGCTCTGCAGCGCAAGCTACCGACGCTGGCGATTGCCACCCACATCGATCCGGCTGCGGGCAAGCTCACGTACCGTCACCACGGGATCGAGAAGCGCGCGGAGTTCGCGATGATCCCTCCCGATGTGCGCCGCGTCCTGGTCCGAGTGGACGAGACCGGAAGCATCGAACCCTTGTCGCTATTTGTGGGCAAGGGTGGACACCCGCCTTCGCAACGGCGCTGGCACCAATACTTCGAGGACGCCAACGACCGCCTTGCCGCGTTTGCGAGTGCAACCCCCACCATGCCTCCTGCGGTCACACCCCATGACCTGAGGCACACATTTGCTGTGGTCATGTTGCGTAGCCTGCAGCGTCGCGCTGCACAGTTGGAACAGCGCAGGAACAGAACAGGATTTGGCACCATCAGCGAACACATTGTGCACAATCCGCTTCTAACTCTGCAGCGTCTACTCGGACACGCCAGCCCGTCCACAACGATGATCTACCTCCGGTACGTCGATGAGTCAGATGAGTTGATCCAGCGAGCCTTTGAATCCTGGAGCGACAACACCCGCGACTACGCCACTTACGTTCTGGACGAGCTGGAACGGGAGGCCCAGACGTCGTGACGTTCGATGACCGTGAACCGCGCATAGTGCACTTCCCGCCCGGCGGAAAGATGAAGTCGGCGCGAATCGACCCCAGTAAATATGTCGCCGCACGGCTGGTCGCCGAGTTGGCTGACGTCTGGAAAGAGGCCGCCGAGCACCTCGACCTCACACCCGGGACCGTCTCTCGCCTAGGCGGGGTCATCAGACGAGTTGGCGAGTTCTTGACCGACCGCGCCGACCGATTTCTCACGTTGTCCGGCGACGGCGCCGAGGTTGCGCGTCGGCTGCACGACTGGGAATCGGCCATGGTCGTGCGCTATCCGCCACCCAGCGTGCACGCAAAAGACCTCGGTATGGAGTTGCGCAATCACGTCTCCCGATATCTCCAATCACACAGGGTGTTTGAGGGTGTGCTCGTGGACTGGGCCAACGCATGGGTGTTGGACGGCAGCCCATGGGAGGGCTTGCCGCTCGACGAGTTCAGCAATAACGAACGCCTCCAGCTTGAGCAGACATGCCGAACGATCGTGCGCGACACCGAAGAACGTCTCGCCCGCGGCAACACGCTGCTGACCGCCGGGAAGGATCCTTGCCGGCACGGCTGGAACCGAGTGGAGAATGTTCTATGGGCGCTTCGGAACCTGCCCTACGACGAATCGTTCCATGCCCACCTGGCGGGGCCACGTCGAGCGCTGAATGGATGCGACGTCGACCGAGAATCCGGATTCAACCGCGATGCCCGCCTGAAGGCCCGCCCGTTGACGACCGCCGTAGGCGCATACCTGACGCCAGAGGATGAGTACCTTCTCGCGATCAGGGTGCTGCTCCACCTGCAAACAGGGTGGGCACCTGAGGAGAGCGGCCAGTTGCTACGAAGCGATATCGAGTTCGGCGAGTCTTCCGTCCGCGTACGAGCGACCAAGCTACGGGCCCAGCGGATCCGTTGGCACACGCTTTCCTCGGCCCCGCAGCCGCCCTGGGGATGGAAGGCCGGCGATCTCATTCGACGCGCCGCCGACGCGTTGCAGCATGCCCATGCGCTTAGTCCCGACGAGCCGCTCTTCTGGGTGACAGGTATCCGCTCAGTACGGGACCGGCGTTCTGACGAGTATCCCCAATATTGTGTTCGTGCAAGATATTTCGGATCGACAAATAGCCTCACCAAGCTGATTCATCGATATGGTCTTATAATCAGCGAACCGCACGACATGCGTCGGCTCCGTAAGACAGTGAAAAGCGCGCGGGCCGCGTTGCTCGGCACTCTCAACGGCGCCGCCGGCGACGACCACTCCGTCGAGGTCTTCCGGGGTCACTACGCCCAAACCACCACGGTTCACACCATCGCGGCACAGACGGTCCTGCGCGCCCAGCGCAAAGTCCTCGAACGCGCATCAAACGGACCGACGTTTATCGACGCGACCGCCGCCGATGTCGCCGCCAGGCCAACAGACTCCGATGTAGCGACCCTTGCCACGTCGGTGGCCGAAGAATCACCCACCGAGCAGCAACTGACACTCTCGGCATGCCGAGACCCCTACGATCCGCCGGTCGGGGAAACAGGCTCGTTGTGCCACGCTTCGCCGTCGCTGTGTCTGCAGTGCCGAAACGCCGTCATCTTCCGCGACCACCTGCCACGCCTCGTCGTATACCGCGACGTGATCGATGACATTGAAAAAACCATGCCACCAATACAGTTCAGCGAGGTTTACGGCCAGCAACGCGTGAACATCGACGCCGTTCTCACCGAGTTCACCATCGACCACATCGAAGGCGCGCGCCAACAAGCCGCACACCTTCATCGACCGCTCGGACAGAGGGCAGAACAGTGACCCGCCAACTCGCCTCACCGATGACGGCGGCGTGGGAGCCGCCCTTCGCTCCCGACGAACCCGTCCTACCAGCGGCTCGCCGGATCGCGCCCGGTCCTGAGCCGCGATTCGGCGATATGCCCCGATGGGATCTGACCGCCGGCGGAATCGCCCCGAACCTAAGCCCTTCTCGCGCGTGTCTGCGTTTCGACGACCTGCCCAAGGACTGGGTGCCGATCGCCAAGACGCTGGCAATGGTGATGCTGCAACCAACTCACAGTGTCGTTCGCGAAGCTCACGTCTACCGGTCCAACCGGCCCTACAAAGTCAAATCGATCCAGCACGCCCTCGCCGAGATGCGACACCTCGCTAGATGGGCCGAGGACCGCGACTACACGGCAGACCTGTCGCAATGGACCGACGATGACAGCGAGGCTTATCTCGCTTCGGTTCGCGCCACCCGCGCAGCCACCGCCGAGCATTCCGCGAACGATCTCTTGCGCCACCTGGTGACCTTCGGGCCGCTGATGCAAAACGGCGGGCTGCGCGTAAGGGTAGGAAGTTCCACGACTGGCAGCTCAGGCGAGATCAAAACACCGGTCATCCGTCCGGACGCATTCTGGCCACTGATTCGCGCCTGCTGGACCTACATCGACGTGTTCGCCCCCGATCTTCTTGCCGCCCGCGACGAAATCGACACACTGGATGCCCGCCCGCGTCCCGACAAACGACTGACGGCGCAAACCATTGACCGTGCGATCGACACCTGGCTCACATCACCCGGCAGCTTCATTCCACTGCACATCTATACCCTCGGCCGCGGAAAAGCCGGTGAAATCAACTGGGATGGCCTCACGTTATGCACCACACCGCGCCTACAGACTGAAAACTTCTACAACCGGTGCGGACTCGCCCGCCAACAACACGTGCGTGACGCGATCGCCGCCGGCGTGCCTACCAGATTCGGTTATGCCAGCATGACTCCCACCTTGATCGACCGTCCGGACGGGACACGCGGACCATGGACGAAGGGGTTCGACCGCGTCATCGTCAGTAAAGAACTCACTCAGATACGCAATGCCGCTTACATTTTCGTTGCGATCATGACGATGATGCGTGATAGCGAGGTCCAAGGAATCGCGTCCGGAGCCATCGGCACCCATTACGGCGCACCGGCGGTAACCAGCATTCTTCACAAAGGTCAGACAGGTGGCGGTACAGCGCATCGCTGGTGGGTAAGCCCACCGGTCGTCCGGGCCCTCGAAGTCGCTGAGCAAATCACCCGCGACCCCCGCAGGCTGTTCGGCAGCGTCCGCACCGGAATCAACCGCGACCTCACCGGGTTCGACCAGCATGAACAGATCCGCTCCTTCATTAACTGGGTGAACGACCACTCGCCCCACAACGGATTGGTACCGATTCCAACAACAGCGTTGGCGCCGCATATGTTTCGAAGAACCATGGCCGTCATCACCGCCAACGAACCTGACGGTGAGATCGCACTCGGAATCACTCTCAAGCACAACGCCACACGCGCACTGGCCAATGCGACCACCAGCGGCTACGCCGCACCAACACCCGAGTGGGCCAAAGAATTCGAACATCACGCGAAAGAGGCCGCCGCCGGAGAACTCGTCGCCGACTGGGCCAGGCACGCCGACGGTGAACGAGCCGCACGCGGCCCGGGCGCCACCACATTCGTAAACGGGCTGGCCAACGTCACTGACCGTGCCGAGACCACAATCGCTATCGGCAATGAACGTATGCTCCGAAGTCTGCTCCGTGATGAATTCGCCACCATCCGCTTAGGCACCCTCAACCACTGTCTTGGTGACCCTGGCAAAGCGCTCTGCCTCGAAGGCGCATCCGCCGCCGTCAAAGCCGGCGGTCCCATCCCAAGCATGTGCCAACCGGCCACCTGCCGAAACTCAGTCATCGCCGACAAGCACCTCCCGATCTGGCAGCAGGAGGAAACTGATCTCGTTGACAAACTCAAGGACAAGAAAATGGCACCCATCCACCGCCATCGCCTCGAAGCCCAACTTTCCGACGTTCGTCGAATCACCCACCAAGAGCCCAAATGACCACCGTCAGCCCGGCCACAGAAAAGAAGCTGCGCGACGCCATGCAACGACTGCTCGCAGGCCAGCCCAAGCGCACCGACGGACGCCTCACCAAAACGAACCTTCACATCGAGGCCGGCGTCAGCCGCGCCTCCATGAATCGCGCCGACGCCCTCATCGCCGACTGGAACACGGCTGTCGGCACACAGACCGCCCCCCGAGACGCCCAGATCATCGAACTGCGAGAGGCGGTCTCCAAGCTCAAGCAGACCATTGTGACGCTACGTCAACGGAACACTGAGCTCGAGAGAAGGAACCAGGCCGCTGTAACCCTCATCGCCGAACTCCACGCCCAGCAACGTGCGGTTCGTGGCGACGAGCCGCACGGCACAGTCACGCCCTTACCGGATCGTCAGGCACGTAGACGCTGGAGATGATCGCGAACCGACCCCCCGTCCGCGACACAGGAGGTTGAACCCGCAAATACCCGGTCTAAAGCGGTTCATCCCGTTAGGATCGGGTAATCGGCACATTGGGTGTCGATAGCCAGGAGGTAGCCCGTGCCCGAGCCATGGCTGTCAGCTGACGACATCGCCGCCCACCTGGGTGTAACCAAGGACACCATCTACAGCTGGATTGCAGAGAAGGCGATGCCAGCGCACAAGGTCGGACGCCTGTGGAAATTTCAATCCGCCGAGGTCGATGACTGGGTGCGTCGCGAAGGCGCGGCCGGCGATACCGCCCGGGACTGACCGTGCGCATCATCGACAACGTCAACGAACTCCTGGGTGACGACCTCAAGGCCGAGGTGCGTCCGGGCTCGAAGCTGCGGATTGCGGCGGCGACCTTCTCGATTTATGCATTTGAGTCCCTGCGCAAGGAATTGGACCGGGTTGAGGAGCTTGAGTTCATCTTCACGTCGCCATCGTTCGTCGCGGCGAGCGCAACCGATCAACTGCCGAAGGAACGGCGGCAGTTCTTCATCCCCCAGGCCTCCGCCGGGGAATCGTCGCTCTACGGTTCGGAATTCGAGATTCGGTTGCGAAATCAGCTGACGCAGCGGGCTATTGCGCGGGAGTGCGCGGACTGGGTGCGCCGCAAGGTTTGCTTCCGGTCGAACCGGACCGGTGCGCCGATGCAGCAGTTTGCCGTCGTGGATGACAGGGTCGCTTACCAACCGATCCAGGGTTTCACCTCAGCTGACCTTGGATACGAGCGTGGCAACGCGGTGTCCAACATCGTCACCAGGCTCGACGAAGCGCCGATGGCGTCGCAGTACGTCGCTCTGTTCGACCAGATTTGGAACAACCCGCACCAGCTCGAAGACGTGACCCAGACGGTGCATGACCATATTGCGAGCGTGTATGCGGAGAACTCGCCGGCCCGGATCTACTTTCTGATCCTGTACAACCTGTTCTCAGAGTTCCTCGGCGACATCAGCGAGGACGTATTGCCCAATGACCGCACCGGCTATCAGGAGACGCAAGTCTGGCAAAGCCTGTACAACTTCCAGCGTGACGCTGCGACCGGGATCATCAACAAGCTGGAGACCTACAGCGGGTGCATCCTCGCCGACAGTGTCGGTCTCGGCAAGACCTTCACGGCGCTGGCGGTCATCAAATACTACGAACTGCGCAACAAGTCCGTCCTCGTGCTCGCACCGAAGAAGCTCGCTGAGAACTGGACTAATTACAACGCCAACCTGACGACCAATATTTTCTCCCGCGACCGCTTCAACTACGACGTCCTTGCGCACACCGACCTTTCCCGCACCAAGGGTGAGTCCTTGGGCTTGCGGCTCGACCGCATTAATTGGGGCAACTACGATCTCGTTGTCATTGACGAGTCGCACAACTTCCGCAACGCCGATTACGCGGAAGAAAAGGAGTCGCGCTACCAACGGCTCATGCGGCAAGTCATTCGCGAGGGTGTCAAGACCAAAGTCCTCATGTTGTCGGCCACCCCGGTCAACAACCGATTCAACGACTTGAAGAACCAGCTTCAACTTGCCTACGAAGGGGAGTCGGAGAACCTCGCCCAGCACCTGAACATCTCGACCACGGTCGAGAAGGTGTTCAGCGACGCTCAGCGTGTCTTCAATGAGTGGTCAAAGCTTCCGACCGAATCACGCACGGCCGAACGCATTCTGCAGATGCTCGACTTCGACTTCTTCGAACTGCTCGACTCGGTCACTATCGCCCGATCCCGCAAGCACATTCAGGCGTTCTACGACACTACAGAGATCGGTGCATTCCCGCAGCGCCTGCAGCCGGTCTCGATCCGTGAACCGCTCTCCGATCTGCCCAACGTGCCCACTTTCAACGAGATCTTCGGCCAACTCCAAGCGCTCACCTTGGCCGTTTACACCCCGCTGGCCTACGTGTTCCCGAGCCGGATCAGTAAGTACGAGGACCTATACAACGTCAAGGGTGGCACCGCACGTTCCAACATCGGGCAGCAGGGGCGGGAGCAGGGCTTGAAGAAGCTCATGACCGTCAATCTGCTCAAACGATTAGAAAGTTCAGTTGAAGCGTTCCGATTAACTCTCGCCAAAATCGAAGGCGCAGTGGATAAGACTCTGGGGCGACTGGAATCGCACACGGGTTCTCTGCCCGAGCTCAACGTCGACTTCGCTGGCCTCGACCTAGATGTCGACGACGAGGACGACGCGAACGTTGAAGCCCTCTCCTTCGGAGAGAAGATCAAGATCGACCTCAACGACGTAGACCTAGAGTCCTGGCAACGCGACCTATGGAACGACCGCGAAACGTTGCGTGAACTACTCGACGAAATGCGCAAAGTCACGCCAGACCATGACCTCAAACTACAGAGACTCAAGCGACTCATCGAGGATAAGACCGCCCACCCCATCAATCCCGGCAACCGGAAGGCGCTGATCTTCTCCGCGTTCGCCGACACCGCGCAGTACCTCTACAAAGAACTCGCGCCGGCACTCGCCGATACGGGCACCCAGACCGCGCTCGTCACCGGCGGCGCCCACGCCGCGAAAACTACCCTGGGCACCGGATACGACTTCCAGCAAGTGCTCACGCTGTTTTCCCCGAAATCCAAGCAACGTCACCTCACCATGCCGAAAGAGACCGCTGAACTCGACCTCCTGATCGGCACCGACGTGATCAGCGAAGGTCAAAACCTCCAAGACTGCGATTACCTCGTCAACTACGACATCCACTGGAATCCGGTACGAATCATTCAGCGCTTCGGCCGTATCGACCGCATCGGCTCGACCAACGCTCAGATCCAGCTGGTGAACTTTTGGCCCGACATTTCCCTCGACGAGTACATCAATCTCAAGGAACGCGTCGAGAACCGTATGGTTATCGCCGATCTCGCCGGCACCGCCGACGACAACGTCCTCACCCTCGAAGAGGGTGACGCGGCGTTCCGCAAGGAACAGCTCCGCAAGCTCCAGGATGAGGTCATCGAACTCGAAGACGTTCGAACCGGTGTCTCCATCACAGACCTCGGGCTCAACGACTTCCGCATGGACCTCCTTGCGTACCTCAAGGACTACGGCGATCTCGCCACCACCCCGAAGGGACTTCACGCAGTTGTTCCCGCAGACCCCGAAAAGGGTCTGCGGCCAGGCGTATTGTTCGCGCTGCGCAACGTGAACGCCGACGAGGGCATCAACCGCGGGAACCGACTCCACCCGCACTACCTGGTCTACCTCGACGACGACGGCACCGTGATTGCTGACCACACCGAGGCCAAACACCTGCTCGACCTGATCCGCACAGGTTGTCGTCCGTACAACGAGCCCGTTACGGCTGTCACCCGCGTGTTCAACACTGATACCGGTGAAGGTGCAGAAATGGGCAAGTACTCCGAATTGCTCACCGCAGCAATCCGATCCATGGTCGATGTTACCGACGAACGCGATATCGACAGCCTGTTCACCGGGGGGCACACAACCGCGCTGACTCAAGAGATCGCGGGTCACGATGATTTCGAACTCATCGCCTTCATCGCCGTCATCGAACCTGACGAAATGAAGTTATGACCGGTTTCCTTTACCGTTGGCCGACGGCCGCCAAGTTTGGTCGTGTGGTCCCCAAAACCAAGTTCTACGAACACGGTTCGATCTCGGTCGCTCTGCGTGAGAAGTTTGTGGACGAGATCCAGCGCATCACCTGGGCTTACAAGCTTGCCGAAACAACCATCAATCTCCCCGGTAGCAAGGACGTCCCTGAGATCCAGGTCTTTCAGATCGAGGCTAAGGGTTCCGATGTCAGCGAGGCCGTCCTTGCATCGATCGACAAGACGGTGCGGACACCGATCATCTTTGAGATCGTCCGCGACGACAGGCAAGTACGGATGACCGCGACACACAAACAGACCGGTTCCGGTGCGCCCAAACTCGGTGCCTACTACACCACCGGATGGCACCCCGAAGACGCTGAACGTCAGCCGCTGCCGACCACCATCACTGTGCCGGCCCTGTACACAGCACTCCTCCAACCGCTGAGCGGTATATCGACACGGCCTGGCGAAGAACTGTCGGAGGTGTCCGCAAGACTGGACGCGACACGCAAGCTCCAACGCGAGATTGCCGCACTCGAACGGAAACTCCGCACCGAGCCACAACTCAACCGCAAGGTTGAACTACGGCGCACCCTGAAGAAAAAGCAGTCAGAACTCGAACAGCAAAGGTAACCCGTGGAGAAACAACGCATGACGTCACCCGATCTGACCGAGGTTCACATCGACAAGGTCGCCGAATTGTTCCCGAGTGTCATCACCGAGACACTCGACACCGACGGAAACCCGAAGAAAGCCATCGACTTCGACCTCTTGCGCCAGGAACTATCCGACCACGTAGTCGAAGGGCCACAAGAGCGCTATCAACTCGACTGGCCAGGCAAGCGAGAAGCGGCTTTCGCTGCGAACGCGCCGATCGCTAAGACCCTCAGACCAATTCGTGAGGAGTCCGTCAACTTCGACACAACCCAGAATATATTCATCGAAGGCGACAACCTCGATGCTCTGAAGCTACTGCAGGAGTCGTACCTCGGCAAAGTCAAACTCATATACATTGATCCGCCCTACAACACTGGTAACGACTTCGTCTATGCCGATGACTACGCGACGACCACAGACGAGTACTTGCTGCGTTCAGGCCAGACCGACCAGAACGGTGCAAAGTTGGTTGCAAACCTCGAATCGAATGGACGGTTCCACTCGGACTGGCTGACCATGATCTATCCTCGCCTCCGGTTGGCGCGGAATCTTCTCCAGTCTGATGGGTACATCGTCGTCAGTATCGATGACGGCGAGTTTTCGACGATGGAACTTCTTCTTGACGAGGTCATGGGAGCAGACAATAAGCTCGGAGTGCTCGTGTGGGATCGCAACCGAAAAAATGACGCACGGTTCTTCTCAGTTGGACACGAATACATGCTTGTGTACGCCCGGAACAAGGCGGACCTCCTTGAAACGGATACACGCCTCCGTGAACCACAACCTGGAGTCGACGAAGCCCGCGACTTGATTGGGCAGCTCAGAGCTCGTTTCGGCGACGACTGGGAATCAATCCAGACGGAGTGGCGAAAGTGGGCGAGCGGGTTCCCTGCCAGTGATGAGAGGCGAAAGCTTGGTCGCTTTAGCAAAGTTGGACCGCGTGGGCCTTTCCGTGATGACGGCGACATCTCTTGGCCCGGCGGCGGCGGTCCTCGTTATGACGTATGTCATCCGGCGACAGGCGCACTGTGCAAAGTACCCCCAAGAGGGTGGGTCTTCCCGAACAAGGCTCGTTTTGATGAAATGGTTGCGAACGGCAACGTTGTTTTCGGCCCTGACGAATCGACTCTGCCTCGACGCATTCGCTATCTCTTCGAGTCCGAGGGGCTCGTCATGGGATCAGTCCACTACAGCTACGCGCAAACTGCTGCCGTTGACTTCGCCCAACTGATGGGTGGAAAGGTCTTCGACAACCCTAAGAACTGGAAAGATCTGCGTCGCCTCATTGAGTACTTGAGTGGACCTGACGACATCGTTCTTGACTTCTTTGCGGGCTCGGGCTCGACTGCACATGCGGTCCTCGACCTGAACGCAACCGCTGGCAGCACCCGCCGCTTCATCATGATCCAGATCGCCGAAGAGCCAGACCCGAAGTCGGAGGCAGCCAAGGCTGGCTATTCGTCCATCGCAGAGATCACCCGGGATCGCATACGTCGAGCTGCCTCAACAATTATCGACGGGCTAGGGCTTGCTGGTGACGGAATCGATGTCGGATTTCGAAACCTGAAGGTCGACACGACGAATATGGCGGATGTGCTGCAAACTCCGGACGAAACCGGTCAGCAAGCACTCGCTGAGCTGGAGAACAGTGTGAAACCCGGCCGGTCGGGCGAGGACCTTCTGTTTCAGGTGCTGCTCGACTGGGGTCTCGAACTGAGCATGTCGATCGTCGCGGAGAAGCTCGAAGGTCACGAGGTATTTGTAGTTGAAGACGATGCCCTTATCGCCTGCTTCGATTCGGAGGTCAGCCCAGAGTTAGTGCGAGCCATTGCACAGCGTGCACCAACTCGGGCCGTGTTCCGCGACTCCAGCTTCGCCTCCGATGCTGCCCGGATCAACGCGGAACAGATCTTCCGCGAGTTGTCCCCGTCGCTGACCGACGTGAAGGTCATCTGACCCTGATGAAACTTCAATTCAAAGTCCAGCAGTATCAGACCGACGCGGTCGACGCAGTGGTCGAAGTCTTCGCCGGTCAACCGAAGAGCGACGGCATTTCATATCGCATTGATCCGGGCAAGGCGAAGTCACCAACCGACCCAACGTTGTTCGAGCCGAAGACAACGCCTCATTCGGGTATGCGCAATGCCGAGATCGTGCTGACGCCAACACAGTTGCTGGGTAACGTTCAGCATGTTCAACGATCCCGAAACCTACCGCTGTCCGACAAGATGGTGGATAGCAAGGCTGCCCCGGGTGCTCCGAATCTCGACGTGGAGATGGAGACTGGCACCGGTAAGACCTACGTCTACATCAAGACGATCATGGAACTGTACAAGCGTTACGGTTGGTCTAAGTTCATCATCGTCGTCCCATCGGTCGCGATCCGCGAAGGCGTGAAGAAGTCGTTCGATGTGACGGCCGAGCATTTTCAACAGATATACGGCACCAAGCCGCGTCCGTTCATCTACAACTCATCCCAACTCCATGAGCTGGAGCGATTCAGCTCGGACGCTGGGGTGCAGGTAATGATCATCAACATTCAGGCGTTCAACTCGACGAGCAAGGACAACCGCCGCATCTACGACGAGCTCGACGACTTCCAATCACGGCGACCCATCGATGTCATCAGTGCGAACCGGCCGATCGTGATCATCGACGAACCCCAGAAGATCGGCGCCCCAAAATCGTTGGAGGCTCTGTCCCGATTCAACTCGCTTATGGTTCTGCGCTACTCGGCCACCCACAAGGTCGAACACACGAAGGTCCATCGGCTGGATGCCCTCGACGCTTACAACCAGAAGTTAGTCAAGAAGATCTCAGTACGAGGGCTCACAGTTAAGGGGCTGGCCGGCTCGACCGCCTACCTGTACCTCGATGCGATCGAGATCGCCAAGGGGGCAAAGCCTCGTGCCCGCGTCGAGATGGAGGTGCAGACAAAGGGCGGACCGATCAAGCGCCAAGTCAAGCGCCTCGACGTGGGGACGAACCTGCACGACGTTTCCAGTGGCATTGAGGCCTATAAAGGCCTGTTCATCACCGACATCGACGCCAGCCGAGACGTGCTCGAACTCAGCAGCGGTGACGTTGTCACGGCTGGGCAGCTCGCTGACCGCGACGTCACTGAAGAAACTAAACGCCGCATCCAGATCCGCGAAGTGATCCGAGCCCACCTCGAAAAGGAACGAGAGCTGTTCGCGCAGGACATCAAGGTGTTGTCGCTGTTCTTCATCGACGAGGTTGCAAAGTACCGCGACTATGAACGCGAGGACACACTGGGCGACTACGCGCGTGTATTCGAAGAAGAGTATGTGGCGATCGTCGAGGAGATTCTCGGCGAGCTGGAGCTCGATGCTGCAACTGCCGCCTACCAGGACTACCTACGCCGCGACCAGGTTCGCGCAGTGCATGAGGGCTACTTCTCCATCGACAAGAAGACCAAGCACGCGGTCGACGGACCGGTACACAAGACAGGTGATGAGAAGGGTCAGTCCAAGGACGTCGACGCCTACGACCTGATCCTCAAAGACAAAGAACGCTTGCTGTCTTTCGCCGAGCCCGTCCGGTTCATCTTCTCCCACTCCGCCCTCCGTGAAGGCTGGGACAATCCCAACGTCTTCGTTATGGGCATGCTCAAAAAGAGCGACAACACAGTCTCACGACGCCAGGAAATTGGACGCGGCCTGAGACTGGCCGTCGACCAGCATGGTGAACGCATGGACAACCCAGTCACCGTTCACCACATCAACGAACTCACGGTCGTCACCGACGAGTCCTACACCGACTTCGTTTCCGGACTGCAGAAGGAAATCGCCGAGACGCTTGCCGCCCGGCCCCGCAAGGCGAGCGTTAAGTTCTTCACCGGCAAGACCATTCACACCGAGTCGGGGGAAAGCGTGGTCGAAGAGAAGCTGGCAACCGCCCTTTACTTCCACCTCGTTCAAAACGGCTACGTCGACGAGGAAGGACTAGTCACCGACAAGTACAAGGACGACAAAGAGTCTGGTGCCCTCTCCGAGCCGGCATCAGACACTCTTAAACCGCTGATGGCGCACCTTTGGCCATTGGTCGACTCGCTCTACATCGACCTACCTGTTCCGACCGACAACCGCAAGGGCAAGAAGATCCCGCTCAACGAGGCGAACTTCGCCAGGAAGGAGTTCCAAGCGCTCTGGCAGCGAATCAACCACAAGGCCGTCTACCAAGTCGAATTCGATTCAGCCGAACTGATCCGTAAGTGCGTCCAGGCACTCGACAAACACCTCAACGTCGCCTCGCTGCAATACGTCGTCCAAGCAGGCACGCAGAAGGCGTCCCTCGGCGCCGGCGATCTCTCCGCAGGCACCGGGTTCGGCGTATCGAGCAGCGAGACCCACACCGACACCGTCTCTTCCAGCTCCCAGGTCCCATACGACTTGCTTGGGGAGATCGCCGAGAAGACGCAACTTACCCGACGCACCACGGCAGCGATCCTCACTCAAGTCGCCCCGGAGACGTTCGCGAAGTTTCGGCTCAACCCGGAGCAGTTCATTACCGAAACCGCCCGACTCATGAATGAACAGAAGGCCACCGTAATCGTCGAACACCTGGCCTACGATGCGCTCGAAGATCACTTTGACACAGCGATTTTCACCGAGAATCAAACCAAACAGGAACTCACCCATTCGGGTGAGAAGCTGACGAAGCACATCTACGACTACGTCGTCACGGACTCCAAAGTCGAACGCGAGTTCGTCACTGAGCTCGACACCAGCAAAGAAGTTGCGGTCTACGCCAAACTGCCACGCGGATTCTTCATCCCGACCCCGGTCGGCGACTACAACCCAGACTGGGCCATCGCTTTCACCGAGGGAACCGTCAAGCACATCTACTTTGTCGCCGAAACGAAGGGTTCTCTCTCATCCCTCCAGCTTAAGGGAGTCGAGGAGGCCAAGATTGAATGCGCCCGGAAGTTCTTTACGTCGGTCAACGAAAAGAACGGTCATGACGTCATGTATCACGCTGTAACCAACTACACCGAGCTGATGCAACTCGTGACGGCGTGAACGGCGGACCGGCGAAATGTCAGACGAGGTAATGGAATCCCAGGTTGTCAGCCAGGAGGAGTCGAATCCTCCGGACCCGCGTGAAACTCTCGCGCAATGGGCCAACGAGCAGGATGGATGGGTCCGCTCGATCGTCCGAAGTGTTTTGAGCACTGGCCGAGCCCTTTCAAGCGACGACCTCGATGCCGCATATGCGCTTTTTCGACAGGAGAAGGGACTCGATGAGCGCACTCTCCCAACGGAGCCCGGACTCACGGTGGAGGCGTTAGAGGAGGATGCTGAACTCCCGCTTGCCATCACCAGAATCTCCGAGGTAACAGGTGTCAATGCGATCGTGACGGGTTCTGTGATTGAGCCCCATGCCGGAATGACCATCTTGTTTGGTGAGAACGGCACCGGAAAAACTGGTTATGCACGAATCTTCAAGGCGCTCGCAGGAAGTCGCACAGCAGATGCGATCCTTGGCGATATTGCCGTGAGCGAAGACGTACCGATTTCGGCGAAGGTTGAGTACACCGTCGGACCTGAAGTCAAGACATTTGCGTGGACCGGAGAGCAGGGACAAGCCCCCTTCACGCGGATGTCGATCTTCGACAGTCCCGCAGTGCACTTCCACGTAGACGACGATCTGGAATACGTCTACGTCCCGACCGTCCTTGCCCTGTTCAATCATGTGAACACCGCCATTAAAGGCGTACATGAGCGCATAGGAAATTCCATTGGGAACCTATCATCCGGCTCAACAACACTGCTAGATCGTTTTCCGCGAGACTCGACGATCTATCCCCTCGTGGAAACACTCGGCGCATCTACGGACCTGGCTGAACTCAACGCACGGGCGGATCGGGGTTCCGACATTGACCAGCGGGGCGATGTCCTGCGCCGCGCAGTAGCCGCTCTCGAAGCGGATACTCTCACCGCGCAAATCGCGGAGCGACAAAGAGGCGAGAGAGTACTGCGGCAAGCAGTGCTTGCTATCACCACGCTCGGCTCGCTAAACGTTCAAGCACTTAATATGCAGCTCCAGCAACTCGAGGAACTCCGGACTGATTATCGCAGCTTCCGCACGGATCTCTTCGCAGCTGCCGACCTCCCGGCAGACCCCGAAGACACCTGGGATGCGTTCGTATCAAGCGGCGACCGGTACAGGGTGCACCTGGAATCGCTTGGCGCGCATGACGCGGAGCGCTGCCTCTACTGCCGCCAGCCCCTGGCGGATCCCGCCAAGGCCCTGATCTCAAAGTACGGTGAGTACCTCACCGACAAAATCAGCTCCGATATCGCTGCCGTGGAAGAAAGCATCAGAGGCGTGACTGCACCGATCCTGGCAATCCAACTCAACGAGGTCAACGCATTCATAGATGAGCACGAGACTCAAGCCGACCGGCCGTCATTCTTCGCTGCAATCTCCAGCATCAGCAATGCCGCAACTGCTGCAGCGGAAGCGCTTCGCACATCAGGGCCTATCGACGAGTCAACCATGACCAACGTATCGGCTCTAACTTCTGAGGCGTCGACGGCGCATAGGGCCATCGAGGCAGAGATCGCGGACTTGAAGACACAGGCAGCGAATCGCGCCGATGCTCTGCAGGAAAAGAAGCGTGAGCTAGTGGAGCTAACGGCGTCGGGAGAACTAGCCAAGTCGTGGACAACGATCCAGACTCAGGTAGAACGTGCCAAGGAATCGGACAAGCTACAAGTTCTGGCCGGCAAGTTCTCCGCCCTGGGTCGGTCCGTGACTGAGCTCGCAAAAGCCGCGAGCGACGAGCTCATTAATCAAAGCTTTGACAAGCTATTCGCTGAAGAATGCGCCGCACTCAGGGCCCCCGCCCTCCAAGTTGAATTCGTCGGCCGGCAAGGCCGAGCGCAACGTCGCAAGACGTTGGCGGGTCAGCACAAACCTTCCAAGATCCTGTCCGAGGGAGAACAAAAAGTACTGGCGCTCAGCGATTTCCTTGCCGAGGCGCGCCTGGCGGGGATCACAGCGCCAGTCATCTTCGACGACCCTGTGTCCAGTCTGGATCATCGGCGCATTAACGAGGTTGCCCGCCGAATCGCGAACCTTGCTGAACATAATCAGGTCATCGTCTTTACGCACGATGTCTTCTTTGCGGCCACGTTGCTGGCACTCTTCGAGTCGTCGAAGCGATGTACCTACTTCCACGTGACTGATGAGGACGGGAAGGGCAAAGTCACGAGAGCGTCTGGCCCCCGCTGGGATTCGCTCGGAAACCTTAAGTCCAACATCAACAAAACGATCGAGGCCGCCCGCGCCGTGGATGGCGAAGCTCGGGCGGCGTTGGTCCGCGATGGTTATGGATGGATCAGGTCTTGGTGCGAGGTATTCACCGAAACGGAGCTGCTGAAGGGCGTATCCCAGCGGCTACAGCCCAACATCCGAATGACGACGCTCCGCGACATCAAGGTAGGTGCGTTGCCAGCCGCCTCCGAGGTTGTGGCCCGCATTTTTGACGACGCCTGCCGATACATCGCAGCGCATTCCCAACCACTACTCACCCTTGGAGTCGGTCCGAGCCTGTCCGGCCTTGAAGCTCACTGGAAGGAACTGCAGGATGCGCGCAAGAAATATCTAGATGCAACCGAATAGCTCCGTGGCCAACGCGAAGCACGGCCAGCTTCAAAGCGAGGTCTAGGCAGCTTGCCGCGAGCTCTGCGGCTCCTGGAAAAGAGTGTCTCGTGAGACACGCTGATTTCGCATAAAAGCCGGATCTAACACCTTGACCTTCCGCAATGCGTCCTGGAAGCGTAGATACGCGGTCTTCTCCCGCTTTTCGAAGCCTTTGTCCGAACGCGCCTGCTTGAGACGATGCTCGACCTTCAGCCGTTCCTCCAACTCACCCAGCCAAGCGCCGAGGGTGTTGTCCACGATGCTGCGCACCACGTAGTCAGGGGTGTAGAAGATGCCGTCACGCTTCCGCTTCCCGCGTTTCGGGATCGTCGGTTGCGTCAAGTCTTCAATGGGATGCCCTGCGGCTACCTTCCGCTGGATCTCCTCGATGTCGGTGATGGACTGCTCGAAGATGTGCCCGAGCACTTTGACGCTGAGTGAGTCCTCTTGGAAGTCGTACCCGCCAAGTTCGGCTAACAGCAGTAGCGGTGCGTCGGAGACATCTAGCGAGTCAACGAACTCGTCCTTGGCGAACAGCCCGCCGTTGTATCCGGTGGGAATGCCGAGGCGGTCGCTGCCTTTGTCGATAGCGTTGAAGAAACCCTTGAGGTGATGGAACAGCGGCTCGTTGACGGGTGACTTCTTGGCGTAGTCCACGACTTCGGCGAGGATGGCGTCGGGCAAGAGCCCGCGGTCTTCGGCGAAGCAAGCGAAGACCACCCTGTCGATGATGGTCTGAACTTTCTCGATAGCCAGCTCGAACCTCGGGCGGGTCTTCGGGTTGCGCTCCCAAATGTCTCGCAGCAGGTTCTCCCGCGCGGCTTTGTACTGGGCGTAGAAACGTTCGCCGATCTCCTGCTGCTCTTGGCGGATGGCGCTGAGCAACTGTTCGGTGGTGGACTTGCCCACTGCCGTCGTGAAGTTGTCCGCGCGCAGCAGCAGGTACCAGGTCTTGAACTTGATGTAGTCATCTGTGGGGTCAACCAGGTCTTCCAGAGTCCAGACCTCATAGTCGAGCTGGTTGTCGTTGTACAGCCTGAACTCGTAGAAGTTGCTGACGATGACGAACGGGCAGGAGCGGTACTGCGGCTTGTACTTGAACGCCTGTTGGACGGGACTGAGGTTCCCGTCCCGGGGTTGCGGACGGTCGAGCGGTGTGGAGGCGTCCTTGAGTTCGACAACCGCCGCCACATTCTCGATGCCCTTGGCGGGGTCGCTGTAGCTGAGCAGCACGTCGGGGAACTGCCTCTTGTCGGTGGTCGCCTTCGGTTCCAGCGTGTGAGGGAACCCGTACTTCTTCTCGGCGTAACCGAGGATGGTGATGAAGAAGTCGTAGTTGTACCCCTGCTCCCGCCCCGTCTCCTTGTCGGTCTTCAGCGAGCCATAGCGGAAGTCGTCCAGCCATGCCTGGGCGACCTCAACGCCGTTGAGGATGTCCGATGTGGGGATAGCCTCCGCTCGCTCCCGCACCGTGTTCCGCCCGAAGAGCCGCGCCCGTCCCATGGCAGGCAGATTACGGTGGGAATGAGCCTTAGAGACCTCAGGAGCCGCTTTCGCGACCGTGTCGTGTCCAAGGTGACTTCTTCACGACGCTGCGGCGGACGTCCCGCAAACATCTGCCCACAAGGGACGTGTCGGTGCCCGTGTCTACGCTCAGCTCATGATCCACGAACACCATGAGTGGCTGACGGACGTGAACAACTCCATTGTGGAGTCGTTCCAGCGTGAGCAAGCCACCGCGAGTGAGAGGGGACGTACCCAGGAGACAGGTCACGGCGTCGAGTCGAACTGGGATGAGGTGCTCACCGACTGGCTGCCTCCGCAATATGAGATCGGGAAACGGAAGTACCTCATGCTCGAAACGGAGGACGGCGCGCCGCTCACGAAGGAGACCGACCTCGTCATCTTCCATCCGCACTATCCGACCAAGTTGCGCAAGAAGCATCACGTACTCGCGTCCGGCGTCGCCGCCGCGTTCAGCATCAAGCGCACCGTTGGACGCAAGGACATCGTTGAGGCGTACAAGGATGCGATAGCGCTCCGTCGCGGGATGCGGCTGCGCGGATGGTGGAAACTGCAGGATCATCTGGTTCCGCCCGTGTTCTACGGGCTGCTCGGGCAGTCCCATGAGTGGAAAGCGCCTTCGAGCACACCGGATGAGAACGTTCGTGACATCTCAATCGAGTTGGAAAACAAGATCGTCACCGCGCCGCGTGAGGGACTGGACTTCATGTGCATTGCCGACCTCGGGGCATGGACTCGGAAGACCATCGCGCTGCCGCAGCAGTTCTTAGACAAGAACGTCAGAACCGACTCTGTCGGCGTGTACTCGATGGGCCCGGTTGGCGACGATGCCCGCGTCATCTCGGGGCTGGGGCGCGACTACGAACAGCAGAACCTGTCCCCACTGACCAACTTCATCGGCGCGCTCTGGGACAAGCTCTCGACTAACGACCCGACACTGAAACCGCTTGCGGACGGGCTCCGCATCACGAAGACGATGGACACATCGTTCAGCCTGGGGGCGGGACAGAAGGTGTACAAGCTGTCCGAAGTGACCCACCCTGACGTGGCAGCCCGTTACTGGAAATCTGACCCATGCGCCTACTGACAGTCGCACAGGTCGGAACGCGGTGGGGTAGGGCAGACCGCGGTGACGCATACGATCTGTCGGTGTTCGCATCTGATTTGGACGGGCTATCGTCCGATGTCTAGGAGCAAGGAGACGGTCGCCAAGGTCTCGGCAGCGGCGTTGGTGAGCCTCGCCGCGCTGTTGGGTGGTGTCGCGTGGTTGTCGGCGAATGACGTGGCGAACGCGGCGACAACCTGGACGGCGCTCGGTTCTCTCGCGACCATAACGGCCGCCGTGGTGGCGATAGGGACTCTCGTCGCGCTGAAACGTGACAGCGCCGACCGCACCCGTCCAGTGATCCTCGCGGAGCTGCGTGCGGCGGTGCTCACCCGTGACGCCGAGTTCATCGTGAGGAACGTGGGTCAGTCGGTCGCCAGGGATGTGAAGGTGGACTTCGACCCGCCACTGCCCGTCCTGGAGGGGGATGATGCCGTGGGACTCACGACTCCGTACCTGCAACGGCGCTACAGGCAGACCATCCCGACGTTTCCACCAGGGCTGGAACTGTACAACTCGTACCAAGACGCCAACGACAACGACGAGCCGACGCCCGACGACTTCGCCGTCACGATCACTTACTACGACATGCACGGGCACAAGTACAGGGACAGCTACGACTTCACGATGGAAGTCCTGCGGGGTCACACCGCTGCGTATCCCAGCAACACCGACGATAAGGGGATGCAGCGGCGTGAAGTGAAGGCGCTGGAAGCCATCGCGCGCGGCATTGGGCGACACTGACCGGGCAGCTGTAATGGTCGATTACACGGGTTCGCTAGACGGGCTCCGAACCCGTTCTAGCTAGGAAGGGTAGAGGGCTCTTTTCCCTACTGTGCCAGTGTTGCGGAGCTGGGTGTTGTCATTGCGGTGGTCGCGGACCTCGCTGGCCGGTTCGTGGGATCGGCGGCGTAGGCAGAAAATGAACTCGCTCTCCGTCACGTCGCGAAATGCCGCTTTGTGTTCTGGTTTCAGCCTTCGATAGTCGGCATCGAAGGCTGGGGTCGTCTCGAATTTCACAACTGCGGCGGGGTCTCGCGGTCGGCCTCGTCAAGCCGATCGAGGTGGCCGAGGAGCGCCTCACCGTCCTGGTGGACGTCGATCCGGCCGGCGGTCACATGCTCGTCGACTTCCTTCTCACGCTGTTGCTGGCGGGCCTCCCAGAACCATCGTTGGTCGGCCGGCACCGGCAGCACGGCCCGAAGTTCCAGCACACCATCTTCGCGTTCGGTGGTCTCGACTTGAGCACCGGATTCATCCAGGTGCATACGCCGCCGTACGTCAGCCGGCAGTGCAACAACTCCTCGGGCCTGGACGGCCACTAAACCGTGAAATGCCATGGGTCCATGGTCGGTGCACGGTGATAAGCAGGCAAGCCGTTCCCGACAAGTGGCCTCCGGCGTAGGTACTCAGCGATCCTTCAGGGCCTGAGCGGTAGCCGCAAGTGCGCCACGGTGACTGGCCCCACCTCTGCCACGCATGGGGATGGAGAACGCTTTCGCCCATCGCGCAACACTGGCGGTGCTGAGTCCGACATCTTGGGCGATATCAGACAGCGGTCGGAGGTTATTCACGTACTGGTCGTATAGCCACACCGGATCAATGACTGCCTTTGCCTGTCTTCCGGGCTCGCGTAGCGGCAGGTCATAGTCACGGATGAGGCGTGTGATCGTCTGGCGGCTGACTCCAGCCACCTCCGCGATGTCCTTGAGCGCCATACCGTCCCGCTCGTAGAGGTGCACCATGCGCTCCTTCGGAAACGCCGCTCGTGCCCTCGCATAGGCGCGCTGCCTGCTGGCGGGAGTGCAGGGACCCGGCTCTTGCGACAGCCGAGGTGCGGGTTGGAACTCCAGCAGATGGCGGACGGTATCGAGGCTGGTATTCAGTCGGAGTGCCGCCGCTCCAAGCGCCAGCCCTTCGTTCACGACTAGCCGATGCAGGTCGACGACGGGCACACGTGAAGGATCCGTCCCAGGGAGGTCTAGACCTTTGAACACATCGCTGAGCGGTTGCCACCAAACTGGTTCTCGGATGCCCTGGTTAGCGAGGAATTCGTGTGCGTGTTGATCGAGTGCCTGGGCGAGTTCAGGAGTGAGGTGACCAGGAAAGTCGGCAACCTTGGTGCGTGCAGCACCGTTCTCGGGGCCCCACGGTGACGCAGAAGCTGGCTGGCTGCTGATCCGTTCGAACAGGAACCGCCGTGCAATTCTGAGCCGAGCAGTGTGAGGTCCTGGCGTGGATGTGGCGCGGCAGATGTGTTTCCAGACCCGGTCCGGCAACAGCGGACTGTAGTCGATCCGCCGACGACGTCCGTAGTCGATCGGAACGTCATTGCTGACGAGGTAGTCGGCCATCCGAATAAGTGCCACCCGGAGATCAGGCCACTTGTCCTGCTTCTCCAGCAGCTGAAGTACTCGGGAGACGGCGTGACCATCAATAGGGCTGCGAACAAAGCGTGCAGCTTCGCCGAGGCTAAGTCTGCTGCCGACCAAGAGAAGGATCACCGGCAGAGCTGACCGGAGCTGCCACTGGTGGCAGTTCGGGATAGCCATGGGTAGCGACCATGCTTGCCAGATTCTCGTTGGCAGCTTGCTCGCGAATCCCGAGCCGCGTATCGGACGGGCAGGCAAGGGCGTACCGATGCGGTACCGCAGTTGATCAGTGGGCTTGAGCAGCGGTCCGAGCGCAGCAAGCTGGACGGCCGCGAGGACCGGCGAGGTGTTCTTGCCCCATGCGGCGTTGGTGGCCCGGACCGTGGAACCCCGTTTTCGAGAGGCTGCCACGAGCCAACGCAGCGCGGTGCCACCAGCTTCCACGTCGCCGCGTTCCACAGTATGCAGGGCAGCTACGACGCCAACGGCGGCCTCCACTGCGTGAGCCGGCGCCGCCAGGCCGGGTTTGGCAACGCCTGGACCACGCGCAGTCGATTGCCCAGCACGGTCCACCGTCTCGACGTAGATGCGGTTCAGGTCGTCGGGAATGACTGATTCGAGCTCGTCCGGCGTCGCATAGGCCAACGCACGCCCAGCGATGGCACGAAGGTCTGCGAGGACACGTAATCGAGGCTGCGGCGAAATTTGGTACACCCCGAAAGCAGTCGACACTCGGTCGAGGACGTCGTCCACCCTGTGCTGGGCACGAATGACTGGGTGCGCCTCATCGAATAGGCCGA
The DNA here is from genome assembly GCF_059812645.1 of Mycobacterium sp. NGS45. Classification (NCBI taxonomy): domain Bacteria; kingdom Bacillati; phylum Actinomycetota; class Actinomycetes; order Mycobacteriales; family Mycobacteriaceae; genus Mycobacterium; species Mycobacterium sp. NGS45. The sequence goes on from NZ_JCALDB010000008.1 coordinate 106,961, forward strand.
CGGTCGCGGTCGTTAGGTCCGCACCGCACCTTCTGGGCGTGCGCCCCGCCGCTTCAGCGGCTCGGTGAGCGCAGCGACCGGGAGTTGGCACGATATCTGTGACACTCGTCCGGCGCCGCTGAACTGATCCACAGGCCGGGCAGGTATCGGCGAGCAAGCAATTGTGGACCGTACACGCGAAGGTCCAACCCAATCGCCACTTCAACTGCCAACGCCCTTGAGTCGACGCAAGGCATGCTGGGCAGAACCGTGATCCTCTGCCGGGGCCCCAGGGAAACGCTCGATTCAGCTTCCTCCTTTCGTCCGGCTCGACTCGCAGTGCCCGTCCTGCGTAGCGCTGAAGGGTCATCTCTTCGAGGACATCGGTTGAGACTCCGGTGCCCGCGCTGATTGTCACCGCCTCCGTAGGTGTCAATTGGATCATCCAGGGGCTGGTGACCGCACCGTGACCGGTGCTGAGGCCAAGTGCGGTGAGAAGATCGCCGAACGCGGCGTTAGCTCGGTGCGCGAGAGCGTCCAGCCATGAGTCCAGTGCCTCTCCTGCGAGCGGTGTCAGGCGGATCGGCAACGTGCGGACCGTTCTCTCCATCACGGGTGCCCCATACTGGGTTCCTCCTATCCCACTTTGAGCCGGGTTCGGAGCTTGCCCGTCGAGATCGCAAGGTCGAGCTCGTGACGTGCTTTCTCCGAAGCCGCATCGACTTTCACTCGATCAAGCAGGTCAGCGGTCAGCTTCTCTTCACCGCTGCGAACGGCACGTTGACAGCCTCGGTTGATCAACGTCATGAGCGATCCGATGTGGCCGGTGGACCGCGCGTAAAGATAGTCACAGAGATCGTCCGCGATCATGCCGGGGCGGCTATCGACCAATGCCACGCGTTGCTCGATAGCTAGGAGAAGCTGTCGCCATTGACGCCGCCCACTCTTGTTGTCTACCGCGAACGGCTCCATACTCAATGCGGTTGTCCGGCGGCCTGTTTGGGCGAGCACCGCGTCTTCGTAGTCGCTGCCTTCGGAAAACAGACCCCGGGCACCAAGCCCGACACCGATGAAGACCATCGTTACGGGGAATTCGTTCGCGATGTACTTGAAGTGGTTGCTGATCGCAACTCCGGAACTGTTGCGCCAGGGCAGGAAATGCAGGTCGTCGATAATCAAGAGTCTTGTTTCACAAGAGAGCACGCAATCAAGGGCTCGCCGGGCATAGTCGACCGCGGTCCCTCTGCGCGATCCTGGGTGTGCGAAGAACTCCAGCATCGCCCGGTTGAATTCTTTCATCCCGGTATTGCCCGTGAGTCCAACTCGGCAGACCGGCCACCGTTCGTCTCCGGAGTCAGTGGTCGTACCTAGTTCGGCGATCTCCCTGCGATGATACTGGCGGGCGAAGGCCAAGACTGCGGTCGTCTTTCCAAGTCCCGGGAATGCGTCGATCGCGACGGCGCCTTTAGCTTTGTCGCCGTCTTGGGCATTGCTGTCGATGATGTCCCAAAGGTCTTCGTGCAGTGCCTCGAGTTGTGGGGTCTTGATGGGGCCGAGGTTGGCATGCCACTCACGGCGCTGCCGGTTGTAGTCTTCGGTGGCCTTGTCCCCCAATGCATCGAGTTCAGTTCGTGTGAGCCTCTCGGGTGGAACTCGCGCCGGCGTGTTGACGAAGCGCTGCCAGCCCTCCTTCCGCGCCAAGGTCAAGTTGTCGAGCCTCAGCGCGCTCTCTTCCCCAACTACTGGCTGCTGCTCTCTCACATCTATGCCTCCTTAGGCATCGGGCTCGACCGTGAGGTCTACTGGTCCTGACGCCGGAGGCGGGGTTCTTACGTATGCCGGCAACCCACGTGCGGGGAGCTTTCGGATGCTGCGCCTCGTCGAAATGGTCGGGCCAGCGGGACCACCACGCTCAGCTAATACCTTTGTGGCCGCGACGATGTCCTCTCCAAACGCGGTCAGTTTCTGTGGGCTGTTGCGGTCTGCCCGAACGAAGACGGGCCGTCCCAGGTCCCGCTCAATGAGTCGGACCTGATTCCACAGAGTCGACAAATGGATGTGTAAATGCTTTGAGGCAGTGGCTAGGTTGGCGAACCGAGCAATGGCCACCAGACGTTGGAGACGTTCCCAGCCACCCTGTCCTGCCAGCGCCGGCCGCAACACCTCCGGTACGTTCTCATTGTTATCGATCTCATTCCGTGAGTATCGGCCGAGGCGCCGGACGGAGATCTGCTGGTTTGCGTGCTTGGACATGGTTGCGACGCTGACCCCACGTTCGCGGGCCAGTTCAGACAGCGACCGTCCGTTGAGGACGTGTTCCCGGTATAGCCACGCTTGATCAAATGTGTACCTGCGCTTCGCATGCGCCGGACGCAACGCAATCTGGTAGTCACGGGCTAGTTTGGTCACGGTCGCCTTGCTTACCCCTGCTAGATCGGCGATGTCACGCAGACTGAGTTGTTGCTCTTCGTAGAGTTCGACGAACCGTGTGCGTGGCAGTGCCAGATTCGCCTGCTGGTAGGCGGGGCCAACTCGTCGGACAGTGACCGGAGGGATTGGTGCTTGGCGCGGCGGGCGTGGCGCCGGGTGCTCTTCGAGTGCGAGCCTCACCGTGTCAGCGCTGACCGACAGATGCTTGGCGGCATCATAGATGTCCAGCTGGTCTTCGCGAATCATTCGGTGCATTCCCGAAATATCCAGGCTGCGAACATCAAACCCTGGCAAATGCAGGTCGTCGAGCAACTCCATCGGGGGCTGCCAGTGCACCGGTTCATCGGTCACACCCTGATCTGCAAGAAACTCTAGGCTGTACGCATCTAGAGCGGATTTGAGCTCGGGCGTTAGCCGTCCCGGGAACAAGAGAAGTCCCGTCATCGCTGATTCGTCATTGGCCGGAATTGGATTGTCAATCGCTGGCAGACCACTGAGTCGTTCACGCAGGTACCTGCGGGCAGTGGCGACCCCCTCAGATCGCGTCCGTCCCCGGTGCAGATGCCCCCAGGTCGAATCGGGGAGCAAGCTTGAATAGTCCAACATCCGGCGGCGGTGATAATCAATTGGCGGTGGACAATCCGCCAATCTGTCGTTGAGCCGGATGAGTGCCGAGCGGATCTGCTGCCAAGATTCGGTTTTCGCCAAACGCCAGAGGACCGTGACGACGTGTTGCGTGCGGGCTCGCGCACCGAGCAGTGCGCTTGCTTGCGCCCAGTCGACTGTATCGCCGACAAGCAGAACCCCGACGGACAACGCTAGTCGTGCACCCCGTTGAAAGAGATCCGCCGGGCATAGACGCAGTGACCAGGACTGCCACATCATCGTCGGCAGGCCCGACGCGATCCGCTCCCGCCGGTCTGAATCGCCCGCGGGCCGGCTCGGAAATGTAGTACCGATTCGACAGCGCAACTGATCCGGAGCTCCAAGACGATCGCCAAGGGCGGTTAGGTGCACTGCCCGCAGGACCGGGCTCGGTTCCCCCCGACGCGCGTTTAGGCTTCCGGTGACCACCGCCTGAATTGCGCGACGATCCACATGCTTGTGCGCGGCCTTGAGTTCGTGGGCGGCTGCATTGATATCTGGCCGTCCCAGCACCGAGTACGCGGCAGTGACCGCGACGGCGGTAGTCAAGGCTGGCAGCGGCTTGTCTCGATATTTCCGCTCCGATAAGTACCGGCCATAGCCGGTCAGCAGACCGCCGGCACGCGCGTGGTTGTAGGCTGACGCGACGTCGTCCGGAACAAGACCAGCGATCTTGCGTTCGCCGAGTCCGGATAGAATCCCTTGAGCGAGGGCGCGTATGTCCGCAAGTGCGCGCGCAGCTGGAAGTGGATATTGGTTATAGACACCGAAGTTGGCTCTGCCAGATTCGATGACGGCTGAAATGGTCGTCTGAGCGCTCAGGACGGGGTTGTCCGACGAAAGTCGAGCGGTCGGAGTATCGGCTAAAACACCCTCGCAGAGCCGTTTCCCGTGCGGCGCTTCGACCGCGACGACGGTGTTGTCGCAGAATCCTGGTCGAGGAGTGCCGATTCCATAGCGATAGCGTTGGGGTCCACAGCATTCGGCGCAGAGGTCAACGAGTAGGCATCGGTGCTCCACACAAGCGAAGGTCCATAGCAATCGCCACTGGAGTTTCCACGCCCCGCCACGATCACGCAGACAGTCCGGACAGAATCGAGATCCGCGTATACGGCTCCACGGCGTCGCGGGCACCAACTTGCCCGTCTGACTGTCGATTCCGACAGCTATGTCGGCGTACCGGCTGAGGGTCATCGCCCGCACATCGACCGGTGCAGCCCCGGTCGCAACCGCGATAGCCGCGACCTCATCGTCGCTAAGTCGTAAAACAATATCGCGCCATAGGCTGGAGTGAGGAGGTCCAAACCCCATGCCATGAAGTAAATCCGCGACGCAGATACCCAGCCGAGCAGCAGTCCGCTCTAGCCACGAGTCCAACGGTTCGTCCGCTTGCGGAGCCACCCGCAAGGGCAACGAGCGCCATTCACGCATGCGGGCCGACCTCGTCAGCCATACCAGCTTGACGCTGTATCGTCCCGAGTACCGTCATAGCGAATCCAGGGCGTCTGAGTAGAAATCGGAGTCGGGGTCGTCAAGTTCATCCTCGATATCGTCGTCTCCCAGCTCTGGGTCCGACTCATCGCCATGTTCATCGCCTGACAGTGGACCTTCAGATGTGGCGAGCACCCGTGCAACAGACGGCAGTGCGGCAATCAGATCCCCTTCCTCGGCTCGGTCTAGCAGAGAGTCTTCGCGCGACAGCCGCAAGGCCATGCGGCGTTCCGCCAGGGTCGTCCCCAATCCGAGGTTCCACCGCTCCAAGAGGTCTGCGACTGCAAGCCGGTCGTCGGGATAGGTGTACTTCGAGGCTGCGAGTTTGCGCGCGTACTTCAGGGCGTCCTCGCTGAGAGGCATCTGGATTGATGGCGCGTGCTCCCACGTCAGGGTGTGCCATTCACGGGTTTCGGGATCGCGGAAGTAGGCGCGAGTGACGTCATCAGGGTCATAGTGAATCGGCCAGCGACCCTTGGCTTTCCCGCCGTACGGACTCTTCATATTGCGGTACGGATCCAGGCCGGGGCCGTTGTAGCGGCGGCCAAGCTCCACCCCGTAGTGCTGGATCGTCCGGAACTCCACCTTCAGAAATTCATAGGCTAGATCGGGGCTACGCGGAGCCTCGATGTAGCCGGCGCGTGCAACCCCATGCTCGAACATCTGCGCGGGGGACATCCTCAACCCGGGAACGTGCGGATCGATCAGACTGTCGTGCGGGCGGTGATGGTATTCCAGGGCGACCCACTCACGGATGATCAGTTCCAGCTCGTCGAGGTAGAAGAAAGCCTCTGATTCGGGGTCCAACCCGCGGGAGTGGACGTCGGGCCCTTTGTATGCCGGTAAATTCTGCAGCAGGTCCTCGCGGATGGTGCGGAAGAACCGCTCGACCGGCCCCTTGTCGCGGCCGGTCCTCAACCTCGCTGGTTGGATCGATATCCCCATCCGCTGACACACACTCGTCAGATGCTCCGAGACGTAGATCTTGCCGTGATCGATCACGATCGTTTCCGGCACGATCGCAGGTCCGGAGACACCAGGCCGTTCAACTGCCTCGATATCGATTAACACTGATCTGGGCACGCCGTGCTCGGGCCAGACCGCGTACGCGGGCCAGTCGTTACCAGCAGCCCGCGGTCGATATGCCTGGTACAAGACCGCGGCCGCGTCCACTGACTTCGTCGATACCGGCGTCACACGAATGCCGGTGATGCAGCGGGTGTACCAATCCATAGCAACGGTGAGCTCAGCTTGTAACCAGCGCAAGGTAATCGGGTCGAAGGCGAAGACATCCAACCGCGTGGTGTCCATCAGCATGTATTCACCGGGCCTCGTCGGCCGCAGCTTCCCGTAAACGCCATCAGGCCGATCGGCGATGTCGCGGTTGCGTTTCGTGCTCAGACGAAAGGTCGGATACCGCTTCTCCAACTCGGCGAGTGCGCGGAATGCGGTTGCCCGAGACGGTAGCGGCACCACGTCTGCACCAAAACGCGCCGCAACCCTGGCGTTGGTTCGTTTGATTACTGCTGTCTGTGACGGACGCGACTGGTCAGCGTGCTCAACCATCACTTCGACCGCGATCTCAGCCCACCGCGGGTCGACGTTCGTACGCATACTCGTGAACTGATCTCTCGAGTTCGGCGCTAACCCGGCCTCGCCGTTCTCTCGGAAACCTGCGACCCACTGACTGATCGTTCGTACCGTGACGCCTACTTCGGCCGCTTTTGCTGCGTATCGCTCCATTAGCGGGAGACCTGGGTCGAATTCCTTACGCGGCTCGCCGGCGGCTGCGAGTTCTGGATGCCCGGATCGATATCCCGTCAGTACTTCACGAACGTGTGCGGATCGCGTTCGCACTGTCTCCAACTGCGTATCGGTGAGGCCGCCAAGGGTTACAGCAGCCGCCTCAGACGAAGGATCGACATCGACGTGATCATCGATGATGCGGGCATTACCGCTGCCAAGGAGCTCCCGTAATGCGATGCGTGACAGTCGTCTTCTAGATCCAATGCGTAACGTGAGGCTCACTCCAGCCTCGCTCGGGTGCAGTTCGACGACCTCAGCCGCTTCGCCCTCGAAAACGATCCGTGTCCCAACTCCGATCCGAATAGCAGTGTCTGTCATCTCGTCATTTCTCCCGACTCAGGACCGATCTTGGCGTTAGTGGCTGGTGCAGGTCGACGTGAAGGTCCTGCAACCACAACAGATGGAACAGCGCTCCTTTCATGAGCGGCCGTGGCCAGCCCGATACCTCGTCAAGCACCTCGGCGATAGAAAGGCCGTCAATCGTTCTGCCACGCAGCACCTCAAGTAGTGATGGGTCGAACAGCGCTGCCCGGCGATACCCCGCAAGGAAACGAATAGTGTTCAGCAGCAATGGTTCTGGCTCGGTCCTTACTTCGTAGATCCATCCGCGGCTTTCCATGGCTGTTCGCGTCCAAGCGAAAGTCGCTTCAACCTCCGGTTGCGTTAGTCGGCGCTTAGGCTTGACATCTACAACCTTCGGCCCCCGGTCAGTCATCAGGAAGAAGTCGGGGATGTGCCTGCCTACCGTCGTTCCTGACTCCTGCTTCAGGAGGAACGGCTGGGCGCAGATGCGGCGGACTGACCGGTCGAAGTCGGCGAACAGCAGGCTGCTTAGTTCGAGCCGCGATTCATAGATGACGTGTCGGCCTTCGGTTGCCGACCAGTAGGTGCCTGAGTAGTGCTTCTGTCCAGCGCGCCAGCGGAATTCCCGCCATGTATGGGCGTTGGCAAGTACGTCTGGATCGGCATCAGCCAGGGCGACTGAGGACTCATCACCTTTCGGCGCGGTTCGAAACCGTACCGTTGTGGTCGCAGCGGTCCCGGCCGCCGTAACCATGTTCCTTCTACTACCGCTCGGTCAGAGGTGTGCTCGGAGTCATGTCCACAGCGTGACACCCGTTCGCCCGAGTGCTCCGCAGGCGCATCGGCGTGTCTCTCACTCCGACATCAAATTTGAAATCCATTTGAAGTCACCCGTGAGATTTTGAAGTCGAGCGTGAGACCCTACACAACCAGCAGCCTCAGTGCGCCATGTTCGTAAACCGCGACAGATGCAACTGGTGCGCCACCGTGATCGTCGCCGTCGGACCGTTACGGTGCTTACCCAGGATCAGGTCCGCTTCCCCACCACGCGGATCGTCACGGTCGAACGCATCCGGACGGTGCAAGAGTATGACCATGTCCGCATCTTGCTCTAGTGAGTTGTGCACTGAAATCCCTTGTGCCACAAAGTTACTGGGACCCGGCACCGTTCCGTCGTAAACATCCTGCGCACCGATGCTGGTGATCTCGACGATCTCGTCCCAGAACACGTCGTCGGTGGCGATGTCGTGAATCGCGCGGTCCTCGAGAACCGCCGCGGCCCGGTGTAGCCGGGATCGACTCGGCGAATGCTTCCACATCGTCGAACCGCAGAACTCGGTGCCCATCGCCGCCGCGAACTGACGGTGTGTCATCTCCTGCTGCGTCAGCGCCTGCCGCACCCGGTCCCACACCTTTGCGGGCACGGTATCCGCATTCGGATTGCGTACCAGCCCTTCGAGATTGGCCAGTACCTCACGGCCCTTCACTCCCCGCTCGCCGTGTACCCCGACATGGGTCAGGAAGCGCTTCTGGTTCCCGCCGCCGTAGATGTACACATGCCAGCAGTCCCGGTAGCCGGACTTCTTCACCCGCTTGACCCGGCTGAAGACACCCATCCGCAACAGCAGTTGCATGACGTCGTCGGCCAACCGGCGACTCGTCGACGCGTAGTAGATCCGGCCCTGACCGCTCTTCGCATCCCACCGCACCGAGCCGTCGGTGGCCCACAGATGCCGCAAGAACAACGCCACCTGATCGTTGGGGAGCGCGAAAACCTCGGCCGGAACGAACTTCTCGTAGCTGCGCAGACCGAACAGACCCAGCTTGTCCAGCCACGCCGCGATCGGATTGCGCTTGCCCCGGGCAAGGCGGTACGGCGCCGGCATCCGCAGCGTGGTCACCCGCGCGGCCGGGTACTCGTCGCGCACCGCGGTCACGCCGAAGTGTGCCGCGGCATTGGTCACCGCGACCAGGTTCTCCTCGTCGACGGAGGCATACCGGATCGGCTGGCGCTTGACGCACGAGCCGTCGCCGATCATGTGCGCCAGCAGGATGACCTCGGAATCCTCCATCCGCCGCGTCTGCACCGGCTCAGGTACCCGGCGCGGCACCGCCAGCCGGTCCCCAATGCTCAGCTCGCCCAACGCAACCCAACCGTCGATGGTCAGGAACGGGTGGTTGGCAGTGGCCTCGACCTCACGGCCGGAGGCCAGGCGCAGCTTGAACACTTCCTTGTGGCCGCTGTAGAAGACGTTGGTCATCGGCCGCGCCACCATCCGGTTGCGCTCGTCGAGCGCCCACACCAGCGGCCGCTCACCGCTGGCCATCAGCTCACCGAAGGTCACCTCGGCGCCGGTGTCGGCCCGCAGGATGCGGGTGGCCGCGGTCAGGCAGCCCGACTCACGCAGGTCGGAGACCATCGGCTTCTTGTCGGTCCGCTGCTCGGGTCCACGGTTGAGCTGCGAGATCGCGACGACGGGGACTTCGAGTTCCTTGGCCATCAGCTTGAGGCTTCGGGAGAACTCCGAAACCTCTTGCTGGCGCGACTCGAATCGCTTGCCGGAGGTCATCAGCTGCATGTAGTCCACGACGATCAGCCGCAGACCGGCCTTCTGGTGCAACCGACGCGCCTTGGCCCGGATCTCCATCATGGTCAGGTTCGGCGAATCGTCGATGAACAGCGGCGCCTCGCTGATCTCGCTCATCCGGCGGGCCAACCGGGTCCAGTCGTCGTCGCTCATCCGGCCCGAACGCATATCGCCGAGCTTGATCTTGGCCTCGGCCGACAGCAGCCGCATCACGATCTCGGACTTGCTCATCTCCAGGCTGAAAATGACGCTGGCCATCTGGTGCTTGATCGAGCAGGACCGCATGAAGTCCAGGCCCAACGTGGAGTTGTGGGTGGGCACCATGCCCGAACCTGCCAGGTACACGTGGTCGGGATTGTCGACCTCGACGCAGCGCACCGGCACCGTGGACACCCGGCGAATCCAGTTGATGCCTACCGCCGTACGTGGCCTGACCAAAGTGGCAGCGCCGCCCGCGCCGACGGCCTGCGGGACCGCGGCCACCGTGTCCGAGCCGGCGCGCAGCATCCCGGTGGTCCGCACACCTAAGGTGGTCGGCCACTGATGCTGCTCATCGGCGACGATCACCGTGCCGTCGGCGAACTCGATCTCGTAGCAGGGGCGTCCCAGCAGCACCTCGGTAGCCGCCAACACCCGCGTGGGCTGACCCTGCCCGTCGAGCAATAGGTCGCCGACCCCGACGTCGCCCATCGTGGTCCACCCGCGCGGAGTGGGCAGTGGGGTGTCCAGCGCCAGCGCCTTCCCGACACCGGGCCGCGCCGCCACGATGATCATCTGCCCGGCGTGCAGCCCGTTGGTCACCTCGTCGAGTTCGGTGAACCCGGTCGGCACCCCGCGCGCGATGCCGCCGTTGGAGGCGATCGCGTCGATCTCGTCCATGGTGGGCTGCAGCAGGTCTTCCAGCGGCACGAAGTCCTCGGAGTTGCGCCGCTCGGTGACCTCGTAGATCTCGGCCTGGGCGCGGTCGACCACCTCGGCCACATCGGCGCCCTCAGCCCCGGCGTAGCCGTACTGCACCACTCGGGTACCGGCTTCGACCAAACGGCGCAGCAGCGCCTTCTCGGCCACGATCCCGGCGTAGTAGCCGGCGTTGGCCGCGGTCGGCACGGTCGAGATCAGGGTGTGCAGATAGGGCGCCCCGCCGATCCGGCGCAGCAGTCCGCGGCGGTCCAACTCGGCGGCCACGGTGACGGCGTCGGCCGGCTCTCCGCGGCCGTACAGGTCCAGGATCGCGTCGTAGATGTTCTGGTGTGCGGGACGGTAGAAATCGCCGGGCCGCAGCTTCTCCAACACGTCGGCGATGGCGTCCTTGGACAGCAGCATCCCGCCCAGCACCGACTGCTCGGCGGCCATGTCCTGCGGCGGCTGACGGCCGAAGTCCTCATTGGGCGGCGGAGCGTCCATCCCAGGCTGTCCGAGATCGTCAACGACGGCCATACGGCTGCTGCCTTCCTCCCCGGAGAGGTCGAACGTGCTTTCGAGTTATTGCTCGCACCGTACGCAAGGTCCCCGACAAACCCTGGCTGTCGTTCCCCCGTGCCGCATGCGCCGGATAGACCGTAGACGGTTGCTGGCACCCAGCGAAACCACCCCTGTGGATGAAGCTGTGCATGCCGTGTGGATAGTGCGGGACGACCATGTTGGCGCTATGGGGAGAACCTGTGGAGCAATCCTCGGATTTCAGCTGTTTCCGCAGTTAAGCGGACCACAGGGCACCCGGATTGTTGTGGATGGCAATCCGCACGGCGTGTCGTGCCGGGTTGCCGTCTCGGGCGTGTTGGGTTGCCTTGGTGTGGGGGTGGGATGAACGGCGGGTTACGTTCGCTGTGGCGCGGGTCGCGCAAACCGTTCGCTGGCACATACAGCAACTCCCCGGCAACCGCGCCAAAGCGCGACTACCGGGGAGGATTGCTGTTTTGAGCTAAGCCAGGACTAACCGGCGACGACGTCCAGGTCGATCTTGACGGTCACCTCGGGGTGCAGCCGCACCTCGATCGGGTGGCTGCCCAGCGCCTTGATGTGCGCCTTGGGCAGCACCACGGTGCGCTTGTCCAGGCTGGGGCCGCCGGCTTTCTTGATGACGGCCACCACGTCGGCGGCGGTCACCGAGCCGAACAGCTTGCCCGAGTCGCCGGCGGTCTTGACCGGCAGCGAGACGGTGCCCAGGCCCTCGAGCGCGGCCTTGAGCTCCTTGGCGTGGTCCAAGTCGCGGACGGCCTTGCTTTCCTGGGCGCGACGGATGTCGTCGGCCTGACGCTGAGCGCCCCGGGTGGCCACGATGGCCAACCCGCGGGGCAGCAGGTAGTTGCGGCCGTAGCCGTCCTTGACCTCGACGGCGTCGCCGGCCGAACCGAGCTTGTCGACCTCGGCGGTGAGGATGAGCTTCATTGTTGGTACTCCTGCTTCCTTAGCGCGTGCTCGAGCCGAACGGCAGCAGCGCCACCTCGCGGGCGTTCTTCACCGCGACCGCAATGTCGCGCTGGTGCTGCACGCAGTTACCGGTCACCCGACGGGCACGGATCTTGCCGCGCTCGGAGATGTAGGTGCGCAGCAGCGCGGTGTCCTTGTAGTCGATGTTCTGGTCTTTGCCCTTCTTGGAGCAGAACACGCACTTGCGAGTCTTGACGGGCTTTTCCGGCGCGGGGCGCCGCTTGTTGGCCTTGGCCATGGGTTGTTCTCTTTCTCAGTTTCTAGATATCGAGTTCAGGTGTCAGAAGGGGGGCTCGTCATCGGCGCCACCGAACGATCCCGACGCCGGGGCGCTGCCCCAGGGATCCTCGGCCGGAGCCGCTGCCGCCGGAGCCGGCGCCGCAGCGGCACGTGCGCCGCCGCCACCACCGAAGCCGCCGCCACCACCGCCACCGCGGGAGGCCTTGTTCACCTTGGCGGTCGCGTAACGCAGCGACGGGCCGATCTCGTCGACCTCGACCTCCACCACCGTGCGCTTCTCACCCTCGCGGGTTTCGAACGAACGCTGCTTGAGCCGACCGGTCACGATGACGCGCGATCCGCGGGTCAGGCTTTCGGCGACGTTCTCGGCTGCCTCCCGCCAGATGTTGCACCGCAGGAACAGCGCTTCGCCGTCCTTCCACTCCCCGCTCTGCCGGTCGTAGATGCGCGGAGTCGACGCCACGGTGAAGTTGGCGACGGCCGCACCCGACGGGGTGAAGCGCAGTTCCGGGTCGGCGGTCAGGTTTCCGACGACTGTGATCGTGGTGTCACCAGCCACGGGATCCTCCTCAAGTCCTGGTGGAGCGACGATGGGCGTGCAAGCTTGCCGCAGGCGAGCCTACGGAAACGCTGTGACGAACACCGGACTTCAGTGCTTGTCGGTCCGCATCACCTTGGTGCGCAGCACCGACTCGTTCAGACCCAGCTGACGGTCGAGCTCGGACACCGTGGCGGGCTCAGCCTTGACGTCGATGACGGCGTAGATGCCCTCGGCGTGCTTGGCGATCTCGTAGGCCAGCCGACGACGGCCCCAGATGTCGACCTTGTCGACAGTGCCGCCGTCCTTGCGGATGACGTTCAGGAACGTCTCCAGCGACGGGGCTACGGTGCGCTCGTCAAGTGTGGGGTCGAGAATGACCATGATTTCGTATGGACGCATTAGAACCTCATCACCTCCTATGGTCGTCACGGCCGCGGCGTGTTCCGCGGCAGGAGGGTCGCCTGCGTCGGCAACCGGCCCAGGCTACAGGAACGGGCCGTGATCAGGGAAATCGTCGTTCGCTATCCGGCCCGCGGGCTCGGCACCGCATCCGATAGGTAGTCCCCGTCGACCGGCGCGCGACGGGGCGTCCCCGGCACCGCCGGTCGGGGCCGGAGCCAGGCCGGCAGCCACCCCGGCGGCGCATCCGCGGCGCCGTCGAAGCACCCGCCCGCCGGATCGTCGATGCGGCCGTGCCAGCGCACCAGGTCCTGCTCGGGCCGGTAGATCTGACGCAGCACCAGGACGCACAGGCCGAGCACCGCGAGGTCGCGCACCAACACCGTCGCGGTGAACCACTGCTCGGGCAGGCCCTTGTTGGCCTCGCCGAACAGATACATCATCCGCGGCACCCACACCAAGGCGTCGATGGTCATCCAGGCCAACAGGATTCGCCGGTGCGGCAGCGCCAGCACCGCCAGCGGAACCAACCACAGCGAGAATTGCGGACTCCACACCTTGTTGGTCAACAAGAACGCCGCCACCACCAGGAACGCCAGTTGGGCCACCCGGGGCCGGCGCGGCGCGGTCAGCGCGACGTAGCCGATCCCCGCGCAGCACAGGATGAACAGTGCGGCGACCACGCCGTTGAGGATCACCGGCGGTTCCCAGAAGCCGAGGTCGCGGTCGAAACCCTGCCATCCGGTGAACGACTTGATCACGTTGTAGATCGAATCCATGTCGTCCCCGCGACGGGTATTGAGCCGGAAGAACTCCGACCACCCCCGCGGATGGGTCACCATGATCGGCAGGTTCACCAGGAACCAGGTCAGCACCGCGGCCACCGCCGTGCGACGCACCTCGGCCAACCTCCCGCTCCGCACCGCGAGGAGCAGCAGCGGCACGAGCAGCAGCACCGGGTAGAGCTTGGCGGCGGTGCCCAGACCGATCAGCGCACCGGCCAGCGCGGGTCTTCGGCGCGCCCAGGCCAGTAACCCGCCCATCGCGAAAGCTGTTGCCAGCGCGTCGAAATTGGTGAACGCCTGGAAGATCAGGATCGGCGAGGCGGCCACCAAGGCGGCGTCCCACACCCGTCGTCCGGACAGTGAAGCGCTGGCCCACACCGTGACCAGCCAGGCCATCGCCAACCCGAGCGCCACGATGTCGAAGAACACCACCACCTCGGCGACGCTGGGCAGCGTGACCGACTTGCTCAACGCGGTGTAGGTCTTGGCGATCGCCATCGCCACGTACTGGTAGAGCCCGGTGAGCACCGGGTACTCCATGTAGCGCACGGCCGGTGTGCCGTCGTACTGGATTCGTTGTTCGCCGGTCGCGTCGAGTTCTCGCCAACTCGACGCATAGGGAAACTTGCCCTGGTTCAACAACTCTGCGCCGTACAGCGGCACGGTGTCGGAGTAGCACAACTGGAAGTAGGCGCGCTGATTGGACCAGTTGGCCACCAACTCGTCGGGGCTGCCGGTGCCGACGGTCTGCAGGCACGGCGATTTCGTGGTCCAGCCCAACCCCAGGAACACCAACGCGATCGCGAACATCACCCGCAGCGGGGTCAGGAACCGCGTCCGTCCGATCAGCGCGTGCCGGCCCACCGGTCCGCCGATCACCTCGGCCAGCGCACCACCCAAATGGTCAGTGCGACTGGGTAAGTCGCGAATGTCGTCGCTGCGCCGATCGGCGGCCAGGGGTATCGGTGACACCGTCGTCGGCGTGTCGGGGCGCGCCGAATCCGCGGGCGGCTCCGGCGTCTGTTCGTCGTCGGCGTCGACCGGCGTCACGGTGGCGGCAGCGCGGGCGCGGGTTCGACGGGCGGAGCCGGTTCGACCGGCGCGGGCTCGACCGGTGGCGGCGCGGCGGGGACCGTGGTGGGCGGGCCGATCGGGATCGTGATGCCCGGCGCCACTTCGATACTCGGCTGGATCACGGTGCCCGGAACCGGCGCCTCCGGTGACGGTGCCGGCTCGGCCGGGGCGGGCGTGTTGGCCGACGGCGGCGGGGCCGGCGGCGCCGGGACACCGGCATAGCCGCCGATCTCGGGCGGTTTGGGGAAGGACTCGTTTTCGGTGCCGTCGAGCGCACCGTCCATGGTGTCCTTCCAGATGTCCGACGGCAGACCCGAGCCGTAGACTGAGCCGCCCCACTGATTCCGCAGCGGCTTGTCGCCCCGCACGGTCCCCACCCAGACCGCAGTGGACAGCGACGGCGTGAAGCCCACCATCCAGGCGTCGCGGTTGTCACCGGTGTCGCCGAGCTGGTTGGTTCCGGTCTTGGCTGCCGAGGGGCGCCCGCCGGCCAGGTTGTGCCCGCGCGACCAGCCGGCGATCGGCTGCATGGCCGAGGTGACGTTGTCGGCCACCGCCGAGTCGATCCGCTGCTCACCGCTGTTGTCCTGGTTGCCGGCGTCGAAGAGCACCTCACCGTCGGCGTTGACCACCTTCTGCACGAAGTGTGGCGAGCGGTACACCCCGGAGGCGGCCAGCGTGGCATACGCCGAGGCCATGTCCAGGACCCGACTCTGGTACTGACCCAACACGATTCCGTTGTTGGGTGGACCGCCTTGGCCGTCCTCGGACAGGGTGTGCTCGACGCCCGGGAAGCTGGTTGCGATGCCGGCCCGGTGGGCAGCGTCGGCGACGTCCTCGGGGCCGTTGTCGAGCTCAAGCATCAACCGGTAATAGCTGGTGTTCAGCGAACGCTTGAGCGCCTCGGCGATGTTGCAGGTGCCGCAGCCCTCACCTTCGACGTTGTTGATCTCGATTCCGTTGACGGTCAGCGGCGAGCTGTCGATCCGGTAGCCCAAACCCATGCCTTGTTCCAGCGCGGCCACCAGAGCGAACACCTTGAACGCCGACCCGGTGGGCAACCCGGCCTGGGCGAAGTCGAAGCCGTTGGCGTCGGTGCCGCCGAAATAGGCCTCCACGCCACCGGTTTTGGGGTTGATCGACACCACCGCGGCCCGCATGTCGGGGTCCTGACCGTCGAGCGCCTCGGCCACCGCTTCTTCGGCGGCGGCTTGCGCCGCCGGGTTGATGGTGGTGGTGATCTGCAGCCCTTCGGTGTTGAGCTGCTGCTCGCTGATGTTGAACAACTCCAGCAGTTCGTTGATCACCTGCCGCTGGATCAGTCCGTTCGGCCCGGTCGTCAGGTTGGCATCACGGGCCTGCTCGGGCGGCACGGTGGTCGGGAACACCTGCGCGGCACGGTCTTCGGGTGACAGCGCCTCGATGGTCACCATGCCGTCGAGCACCCAGTTCCAGCGGTCCAGCGCACCTTCCGGGTCGACCGCGGGGTCCAGCGTCGACGGGCGCTGGATCAGCGCGGCCAGCAGCGCGCCGTCGGCCACCGTGAGTTCTTCGACCGGCTTGTCGAAGTAGGCCCGCGAGGCCGCCGCGATGCCGTAGGCGCCGCGGCCGAAGTAGATGATGTTCAGGTAGGACTCCAGGACCTGGTCCTTGGACCACTCCCGGGACATCTTGGTGGAGATCACCAATTCCTTGGCCTTGCGGACCACCCCGCCGACACCGGAGCGGGCGTCGCCGACCAAGGCGTTCTTGACGTACTGCTGGGTGATGGTCGACCCGCCCTGCAGGTCCCCGCCGAACAGGTTGTTCTTCAACGCGCGCACAAACCCGGTGAACGAAAAGCCCGGGTTGCTGTAGAAGTCGCGGTCTTCGGCGGCCATCACGGCGTTGCGCACGTGCTCGGGAATCTGATCGATGCTGACGTCCACCCGGTTGCCCTCGGGCGGCACGATCTTGCCCAACTCAGAGCCGTCGCTGGCCAGGATGGTCGACACCTGGTTGGTCCGGATGTCGCCCGGCTTGGGCACGTCGACGATCGAGTACGCCATCCCGAAGGTGATCAACGGCAGCACGATCAGCAGCGCGGCACAGATCACCAGGACTCGTCGCACCAACTTCCAGTTGGGCTTGAAGCCACGCGGACCGGCGCCGGCCCGGTGCGTGCGCCCGGGTGGCCGGGTACCGCCACCGCCCGCTCTGGCGCGGTCCGGACCGCGACCGGGTGCCGGCTTGGGTTCGCGCGGCTTGGGTACCGGGGTGCCGTCCAACGCGGCCTTCACCACGTCGATCGGATCACGCAGCGACTGGTCAGCGTCGTCGCGCACCGGCGGGATCACCGCGGTGGGACGCGGGTCGGGCGGCACGGCCGAGCGGGCACCGGAGCGGGTCGGCGCGGTGCGGCGCGGTGGGCCCTCCGCGGACGGCTTCAGCGGGCCGTTGGGCCGCGCCGCTGGTTTGTCGGCGGAGCCGTTGGGCCGAGCAGCCGGCTTCTCGGACGCGCCGTTCCCGCCGTCACCCAAACCGCCGCGCTGGGCGTCCTGGGCTGACCGGTCGTGATGGCGACCTTCGCTATTCACTGGCCGTACGCGCGCCGTTGCGCGCCGTCCGCGTGCCGCGGGTACGCCGCGTGGTCCCCGTGGGGCGCGGGGCACCGAGCACATATGACTTGACCAGGTGATTCCAACTGCAGGTTCGGCATACCTCCACCACATGTACCGCGAACTCGTCGTAGCGCGCCGCCAGCATGACCAACTCTTCGGCGCTGCGCGCCGATCCGGACACCGGACCGAGATGGTCGCCGAAAACCCAGGACACCAGCGTGAGCGGTTCCTTGCGGCAGATCGGGCACATCACCGTGCTGGCCTTGCCGTGGAACTTCGCGGCGCGCAGCAGGTACGGATTGGCATCGCACACTTCGGTGACGCCGGTGCGCCCGGAATACACCTCGGCCAGCAGTGACCGGCGCCGAAGCGCATAGTCCACTACCTGTCGCTGCAATCGCACGTTGACCAGAGTACGTCGGCGCACCGAGCGGCGATGCGGTGACGGGCCGAGCGGTGCCGTGCGGACACCCGGTGCACACCCGAATGACCTCCTACGATCGACGGGTGGCGACCAGGCAGACCCCTGATACCCGAGCCAAGGACAGTGACCGCAACGACACCTGCGCGGTGCTCGACAGCGCACTGGCCGACGGCCAGCTCACCGGCGAGGAACACCGTCAGCGCGTCGCGACGGCCACCAAAGCCACCACGTTGGGTGACCTACGGGCGTTGGTCGCCGATCTGCAGACCGGGAGCGCACCGGTGCGGCTGCCCAAACTCGGGCCGGCGCGGCCGGACCGGGCCGGCTGGTGGACCCGGGCGGGGATCGCCGCGGCGCTGGTGCTGTTCGGCGTCGCGGTCGGCTGGGGACTGTTCAGCAGCTCCTCACCCGTCGCACCGACCGACGGCGGTGCGGCCCGCGACCCGGGCGCCCAGCCCGACGGCGTCGCGCCCGTCGTCTTGACCCCGCCGCGGGAGCTGCACTCGCTCGGCGGGCTGACCGGGCTGTTCGACCAGACCAAGCAGAAGTTCGGCGATGCGTTGGGCTACCGGATGGTGATCTACCCGGACTACGCCTCGCTGGATCGGCCGGATCCCACCGAGGAACGCCGGATGTTCACCTACAGCTACCGCGGCGGCTGGGACGATCCGAGCACCAGCGCGCGGTCCTCGGACGCCCGGGTGGTGGACCTGAGCGCCTTCGACCACCGGGCTGTGGTCGGGGTGCTGCGCGGCGCGCCGGAAACCGTCGGCATCAAACCCGCCGACGTCGACACCACCTATCTGATCATCGAACCGTCCGACGACCCGGCCACGCCCGACGCGGTGCAGATCTCGGTCTACGTCTCGAGTGAGTTCGGCAGCGGCTGGATGAAGCTGGCTGCGGACGGCAGCGTCAAACGGATCAGCTACCCGAACTGAGCCGGGCGGTCGATTTTCGCCCGCACCCCGGTTTCGGTGAAATTTCATGTCGAGTTTCGGCTCGAAGCACCCGTTGGACACCTTGCTGTGGGGGCGAGGATGCGGCCAATATATCGGCGCGATACTATTGCGCGAGGTGTTGGACCGCCCTAACGGCGTGATGTGTTGACGGAGGTGATTCGAGTGCTCGAGCTTGCGATTCTCGGTCTGCTACTCGAATCGCCGATGCACGGTTACGAGCTTCGCAAGCGGCTGACAGGTCTGCTGGGGGCGTTCCGCGCCTTCTCCTACGGGTCGCTTTACCCGGCGCTGCGGCGCATGCAGGCCGACGGCCTGATCGTCGAGGACGCCGCCCCCGAGGGCACGTTGAAGGTGCGCCGCGCCCGTCGGGTGTACCAGCTGACCGACGCCGGTCGGCAGCGCTTCACCGAACTGGTCGCCGACACCGGCCCGGCCAATTACACCGACGACGGCTTCGGTGTGCACCTGGCCTTCTTCAACCGCACTCCGGCCGAAGCCCGGATGCGGATCCTGGAGGGTCGCCGTCGCCAGGTCGAGGAGCGTCGCGACGGTCTGCGGGAGGCCATCGCGCGGGCCAGCAATTCGTTCGACCGCTACACCAAGCAGCTGCACCAGCTGGGACTGGAATCCAGCGAGCGCGAGGTGAAGTGGCTCAACGACTTGATCGCCGCGGAGCAGGTCGCCCAAACCCGCACCGAACAACAGTGAACCGAAGTACCGCAGTACCGGAAATATTGAGGAGAACCCATGAGTGAGAACAACGCGACTGCGTCGACGGATGTGCGGGTCGCCATTGTCGGCGTCGGTAACTGCGCGTCCTCGCTTGTGCAGGGCGTGCAGTACTACCAGGACGCCGACGAGAACGGCACTGTCCCCGGCCTGATGCACGTCCGGTTCGGCCCGTACCACGTGCGCGACGTGAAGTTCGTCGCCGCCTTCGACGTGGACGCCAAGAAGGTCGGCTTCGATCTGTCCGAGGCGATCTTCGCCTCGGAGAACAACACCATCAAGATCGCCGACGTGCCGCCCACCGACGTCGTCGTGCAGCGTGGCCCGACCCTGGACGGCATCGGCAAGTACTACGCCGACACCATCGAGATCTCCGACACCGAGCCGGTCGACGTGGTCAAGGTGCTCAAGGACAACAAGGTCGACGTGCTGGTGTCCTACCTGCCGGTGGGCTCCGACGACGCCGACAAGTTCTACGCCCAGTGCGCGATCGACGCCGGCGTGGCCTTCGTCAACGCGCTGCCGGTGTTCATCGCCTCGGATCCGGTGTGGGCCAAGAAGTTCGAGGACGCCGGTGTGCCGATCGTCGGCGACGACATCAAGAGCCAGGTGGGCGCCACCATCACCCACCGCGTGATGGCCAAGCTGTTCGAGGACCGCGGCGTCACGCTGGACCGCACCTACCAGCTCAACGTCGGCGGCAACATGGACTTCAAGAACATGCTCGAGCGTGAGCGCCTGGAGTCCAAGAAGGTGTCCAAGACCCAGGCCGTGACCTCCAACCTGACCGGCTCGTTGGCCGGCAAGGTCGAGGACAAGAACGTGCACATCGGTCCGTCCGACCACGTCGCCTGGCTCGACGACCGCAAGTGGGCCTACGTGCGCCTCGAGGGTCGCGCCTTCGGTGACGCCCCGCTGAACCTGGAGTACAAGCTCGAGGTGTGGGACTCGCCGAACTCGGCCGGCATCATCATCGACGCGGTGCGCGCGGCCAAGATCGCCAAGGACCGCGGCATCGGTGGCCCGATCATCCCGGCCTCGGCCTACCTGATGAAGAGCCCGCCGGAGCAGCTGCCCGACGACATCGCTCGCGCTCAGCTGGAATCTTTCATCGTCGGCTAGATCCTTTCGCTTCACCGTTACTGCGGTGGCCGTGAACCCCCAGAGGTTCGCAGCCGCCGCAGTTTCGCGTTAGATGGACCAATGGTCTCCGATGAAGATCTCCCCGAACTCGACGAGTTCGCCCTGCTGCACGAGAACGCCGAGCAGGCCGGGGTGTCCGAACTGCCGCCGGTGGCCCGCATCGAGCACGGCTCGATCAGTGCGCTGAAGTTCGGCTCCGAGCCACCCCGGGTGCTGTTCCTGCACGGCGGCGGCCAGAACGCGCACACCTGGGACACCGTGATCCTCGGGCTGGGGCTGCCGGCGCTGGCCGTCGACCTGCCCGGGCACGGCCGCTCGGCGTGGCGCGAGGACGGCGACTACGGCCCGAAGCTGAACGCCGAGACGCTGCGCCCGGTGCTGCACGAGTTCGCCGACGAGGTGGATCTGGTGGTCGGCATGTCGCTGGGCGGGTTGACCGCGCTGCGGATCGCGGCCACCGAACCGCAGCTGGTTCCGCGGCTCGGTCTGGTCGACGTCACGCCGTCGGCGCCGGAGCGGCACACCCAGATGACCCAGGCGCAGATGGGCACCGTCGCACTGGTGCAGCAGAACCGCACCTTCGCGTCGTTTTCCGACATGGTCGAGGCCACCGTGGCCGCGGCACCGCACCGGGACCGCAACTCGCTGCGCCGCGGGGTATTCCACAACGCCAAACGCCTCGACGACGGCAGCTGGACCTGGCGCTACGACTCCTTCCGCAAGGGCGACGGGTTCGACGGGCTGTGGGACGACGTGCCCTCGATCACCATGCCCACCACGCTGATTCGCGGAGCCAACTCGTTCTTCGTCAACGACGAGGACGCCGAGACGTTCGCCAAGGGCGCCCCCGGATTTCGGGAGACCATCGTCGTCCCCGACGCCGGACACTCGGTGCAAGGCGACCAACCGCTGCGGCTGATCGAGATCCTGCGCGGCCTCTTGTGATTTCGGTGCGTTGGGGTGCGGTGAGCGCCCCCTGGCGCACCGAAATCACAGGCTGTTGCCTGCTGTTCACCTGCTGCTGGTTCTGATCCCGTAGCTTTCCGCACCGACCGAGCCGTCCAGCCCCGCGGCCCGGTGTGGACCGGAAGGATCTGCGCGGATGGCGCTCGTACCGTTGAACCTGCTCGTCACGCACCGCGGGACGTCATCCCGACAGCATGTGACCTGCCGCTACCGCTGCGGCGACGCCTGCTCCAAACCGGCGCCCAACACCAGCTCCAACGAGTACTTCGGCGACGTCGCCGCGCGGGTTTCCCGGCGCTCGATGCTGCAGCTGACCGGTGTCACGGTGCTGGCGGCCGGGGCCGGGTCGGCGCTAGCCGCATGCGGCAACACCGCGGCACCCACCGCGACCGCCGGCGTTGTGCTGCCGCCGCGGCCCGGCATGGACTTCGTCACCGTCGCACCCAACACCGCCGACGCCGTCGTCGTCCCCGACGGCTACCGGCAGCAGGTGGTGATCGCCTGGGGCGATCCGGTACTGCCCGGCGCCCCGGCCTTCGACATCTCCGCGCAGACCGCCGAAGCACAGCGTCGACAGTTCGGCTTCAACAACGACTTCGCCGCGCTGCTGCCGGTGCCCGACGCCGATCACCGGTTCCTGCTGGTGACCAACTTCGAGTACGTCACCCCGCAGTTCATGTTCGAGAACTACGACCCCGAGGCCCCGACCAGAGCACAGTTCGACGTCGAAATCGCCGCGCTGGGCATGGGTGTGGTGGAAGTCGAACGCGCCGCCGACGGTGCACTGACCCCGGTGCTGGGCCGATTCGGTCGACGGGTCACCGCCGACACCCCGTTCACGCTGACCGGGCCGGCCGCCGGATCGGATCTGGTCAAGACCTCCGCCGACCCGACCGGCCGAACCGTGTCGGGCACCTTTGCCAACTGCGCCGGTGGTGTAACCCCTTGGGGCACAGTCCTTTCCGGCGAAGAGAACTTCCACAGCTACTTCGGCGCCGACCCCGCCGGCCCGGCGCCCGCACCGGTGGACGCCGACCGGTTCGACCGCTACGGCATCCTGCACGAAACCTCGGAACTGCGCTGGGAGACCTTCGACCCGCGCTTCGACCTGAATCAGACCCCCAACGAGGTCAACCGGTTCGGCTACGTCGTCGAACTCAATCCGTGGGACCCACAATCCACCCCGGTCAAGCATTCGGCGCTGGGCCGGCTCAAGCACGAAGGCGCCAACGTCTACGTCACCGAAGACGGCACGGTGGTGGTCTACACCGGCGACGACGAACGCTTCGACTACATGTACAAGTTCGTCTCGGCCAAGAAGGTCCAGCCGGGCAACAGCCCACAGGCCATGGCACACAACATGACAATCCTCGACGAAGGCACGCTGTACGTCGCCAAACTGTCCAGCGACATCCCGGCCGCCGAACTCGACGGCAGCGGAAAGCTGCCCGGCGAGGGCACCTTCCGCGGCTCCGGCCGCTGGCTCCCGCTGTTGCGTTCGGGCCCCGACGGGTCCGGCGAATCACTGGTCGACGGCGCCGACGCGGCCGAGGTCGCGGTGTTCACCCGGTTGGCCGCCGACAAGGTGGGCGCCACCAAGATGGACCGCCCGGAAGACTTCGAAGCCAACCCACACACCGGCAAGGTCTATGTCGCACTGACCAACAACGACAGGCGCGGCACCGACCGCAAACCGCCCGTCGACGCGGCCAACCCGCGCACCGAGAACAAGAACGGCCAGGTGCTCGAGATCACCGACGACCACGCCGGCACCCACTTCAGCTGGGAACTGTTGCTGGTCTGCGGTGACCCCAACGCCGCCGACAGCTACTACGGCGGATTCGACAAGTCCAAGGTCAGCCCGATCTCCTGCCCGGACAACCTGGCCTTCGACAGCCACGGCAACCTGTGGATCTCGACCGACGGAAATGCGTTGGGTTCCAACGACGGACTATTCGCCGTCGCACTGGATGACCCGAACCGCGGTGAGACCAAACAGTTCCTCACCGTGCCGGTGGGCGCCGAAACCTGCGGGCCGGTGGTGACCGACGACGTCGTCACGGTGTGCGTGCAGCACCCCGGCGAAAGCGACGACCACAGCCTGCAGAATCCGCTGTCGCATTGGCCGGGCGGCGGCAGCACTCCCGCGCGGCCCGCGGTCGTGGCGGTCTGGCGTCCGGACGGTCAGATCGGTCTCTGAGTCGTTGACTTCGGTGCGTTCAGGGGCGGTGGGCGCCCCCTGGCGCACCGAAATCGCTACGCTCTGACGGTGTGAGCCGTGCCGTCCGGATTGGTGTGCAACTGCACCGTCAGCATGCACCCGATTACGTCCTGATCCGGGACGGCGGCTGACCGATGCCGAAGAACTACGGGATCAAGGAAAAGGACCAGGTGGTGGCGCACGTGGTCAACCTGATCCTGACCGGCCGGCTGCGCACCGGCGACCGGATCGACCGCAACGAGATCGCCGCGGACCTGGGCCTGAGCCGAGTTCCGGTGCAGGAGGCCGTGATCCAGCTCGAGCATGACGGCATCTTGAGCACGCAGTACCACCGGGGCGCGTTCGTCGAACGCTTCGACGAGACGGCCATCGCCGAGCACCACGAACTGTACGGTCTGCTCAACGGGCTCGCCGCGGCCCGGGCGGCCGACGCACCGACGCCCAAACTGCTCGGCCGGCTGGACTCCTTGCTGCGGGCCCTGCGGTCGTCGTCGGAATCCCGGTCCTTCCAGGAGGTGTGCTGGGATTTCCGGGCCGCGATCAACGAGGACTACGCCGGACCCCGGTTACAGGCTCTGATCCGCGGCTCGCAGAGCTTCATCCCGCGCAACTTCTGGGCCGCCTACACCAGCAGCCGCGACGAGTTGGTGCCGTTCTACCTCGCCGAGGCCGCGGCCATCCACGACCGCGACCCCGACGCGGCCCGCACCGCCAACGCCGAACGCGCCGACCTGATGGGCCGCATCATGATCGGTGAGCTGCGCCGCCGCGGGGTCTTGGGCGAGTTACGGTCGCCCTGAGTCGAAGCACCCGACCGCGGGGACGCCGACGGCTAGTTTCGTCCCATGAGGTTGCTCGCTTCCGGCCGTGGACCGCTACGCGTTCCGGTGCTACTGGCCGTCGTGTTTTGTCTGGCGGTGACCGCTCCGTTGACGTTCGGGCTGTGGACGGCGCCGGTGGCGCGCGCCGACCAATGTGCGCCGCCGGGTGTGGAAAGCGCCAGCGCATTGCCCACCAACCTGGCCGCCGCGGCGCAGGGACCCGAGGAGGATCGCTACACCACCGCCGACGTCACGCCGCTGAGTGACATCGACGTCGGCGCACTGAGATTGAGTACCCCCGGCACGCTGACGGTCGGCACCCTGTCGGACGCGCCGCCGAGCGTCTGCATCGATTCCCGCGGGCAGTTCACCGGATTCGACAACGAACTGCTGCGGGCGATCGCCGCCAAGCTGGGCCTGCAGATCAACTTCGTCGGGACCGACTTCTCCGGGCTGCTCGCGCAGGTGGCCTCCGGCCGGTTCGACGTCGGGTCGTCGTCGATCACCACCAATGACGCCCGGCGCCGCACGGTCGGTTTCACCAACGGCTACGACTTCGGCTACTTCTCGCTGGTGGTGCCCAGCGGCTCGGCCATCACCTCGTTCTCCGAGCTGGCCCGCGGCCAGCGAATCGGCGTGGTGCAGGGCACCGTGCAGGAGGCCTACGTGGTCGACACGCTGCGGCTGGACCCGGTGAAGTTCCCTACCTACGACACCCTCTACGCCAGCCTGAAGACCCGGCAGATCGACGCGTGGGTGGCGCCCTCACAGCAGGCGGTCGGCACCGTGCAGCCCGGCGATCCCGCGGTGATCATCGAAAACACGTTCAGCTTGGACAATTTCGTGGCCTACGCGGTGGCCCAGGAGAACGCGCCGCTGATCGCCGCGCTGAACTCCGGCCTGGACGCGGTGATCGCCGACGGCACCTGGTCACGGCTGTACTCCGAATGGGTGCCGCGCGCCTTGCCGCCCGGCTGGAAGCCCGGTTCCAAGGCCGCGCCCACTCCCCGACTGCCTGACTTCGCAGCGATCGCCGCCGCCCAGCAGACCGGTGACGCGCCCGCCGCAGCCGCACCGAAATCCACCCTGGCCCAGCTGGGTTCGGCGTTCTTCAACTGGGACCTGTACCGCCAGGCGATCCCCGACCTGTTCCGCACGGGCCTGCCCAACACGTTGATCCTGACCGCCGGCGGTGCCGTGATCGGTTTGGTGCTGGGCATGCTGCTGGCCGTGGCCGGTATCTCCGGATCGCGCTGGCTGCGCTGGCCGGCAAGGGTTTACACCGACATCTTCCGCGGCCTGCCAGAGGTGGTGATCATCTTGCTGATCGGGTTGGGTCTGGGCCCGGTGGTCGGCGGATTGACCGGTAACAACCCATATCCGTTGGGCATCGCGGCGTTGGGCCTGATGGCGGCTGCCTATGTCGGTGAGATCCTGCGCTCGGGTATCCAGAGTGTGGAGTCCGGTCAGCTCGAGGCCTCCCGTGCACTGGGTTTCAGTTATTCGTCGTCGATGCGGCTGGTGGTCATCCCGCAGGGTGTGCGGCGCGTGCTGCCGGCCTTGGTCAATCAGTTCATCTCGCTGCTCAAGGCCTCCTCGCTGGTCTACTTCCTGGGTCTGATCGCCAGCCAGCGTGAGCTGTTCCAGGTGGGCCGCGACCTGAACGCGCAGACCGGCAGCCTGTCTCCACTGGTGGCGGCCGGCCTGTTCTATTTGGCGTTGACCATTCCGCTGACCCACCTGGTGAACGTGATCGACGCCCGGTTACGCCGCGGCCGCACCGTGGCCGAGGCCGAAGATCCGCTCGATCCCACTGATCCCGCCCTGCGACAGGAGATCATCTGATGACCCTGGCCGAATCCGTCGCGCAGCCGGTGTCGCTGGCCTGCCGTGGCATCGAGCTGTCGTTCGGACCCAACAAGGTGCTGCGCGGCGTCGACCTGGAGGTGGCCGCCGGGCGCACGGCGGCCGTGATCGGGCCGTCCGGCTCCGGGAAGTCGACGCTGTTGCGCACCCTCAACCGGCTCTACGAACCCGATGCCGGCGACATCTTGCTGGACGGTCGTTCGGTGCTGCGCGACGACCCAAATCTGTTGCGCCAACGGATCGGGATGGTCTTTCAGCAGTTCAACCTGTTTCCGCACCGCAGTGTGCTGGACAATGTCACGCTGGCGCCGCGCAAGCTCAAGGGGCTCTCCGATCAGGCGGCCCGCGAGCTCGCCTTGGATCAGCTCGACCGGGTCGGCCTGCGGCACAAGGCCGATGTGCGGCCCGGCACGCTGTCCGGTGGTCAGCAGCAGCGGGTGGCGATCGCCCGGGCGCTGGCGATGTCGCCGCAGGTGATGTTCTTCGACGAGGCCACCTCGGCGCTGGACCCGGAGTTGGTCAAGGGCATCCTGTCGTTGATCGCCGAACTCGGCGAAGCCGGGCTGACGCTGGTGGTGGTCACCCATGAAATGGGTTTCGCGCGTTCGGCGGCCGACTCGGTGGTGTTCATGGATCGCGGCCGGGTGATCGAGTACGGGCCGCCCGAGCAGATCTTCGAGGCCGCCGAGACCCCGCGGCTCAAGCAGTTCCTGTCCCAGGTGCTGTGACACAGGTTACGTCCGGGCGGTTATTCGCTCGCTCAGCACTTCTGTCAGAGACAGACAGGTTAGACTAGCGAACTATGGTCGAGGGCGAAGCCGTCGTCACTGATGTGGCGGAACTGGCGGAAGGTCTACACCGCACGCTGTCCAAGCTGTTCTCGGTGTTGCGTCGGGGGGAACCGAACCAGGAAGCAACCAGCGATCTGACGCTGGCTCAGGTGTCGATCCTGGCCACGCTGATGCAGCAGGGCCCGATCCGGATGACCGAACTGGCCGCGCACGAGCGGGTTCGGACCCCGACCACGACCGTGGCGATTCGCCGGCTGGAAAAGCTGGGCCTGGTCAAGCGCGCCAAGGATCCCTCGGACTTGCGGGCGGTTCTGGTCGAGATCACCCCGCAGGGTGACGCCGTGCTCAATGAGGCGCTGACCAACCGTCGGGCCGCGCTGGCAGCAATGCTGCGCGCGCTACCTCCGGGTGACCTCGCGGCGCTCGAGGCCGCGCTCGGCCCGCTGGAACGACTCGCCAATCACTAACCGAGCCAGTCCAACACCGCCGCAGCGGTCCAGGACTGCTGCATGCTGCCCAGCGGTTCACCGGTGAACGGTTCGTAGTATTCGGCGAAGCTGCCGTCGCTGGCCTGCCGCAGGCCTTCGCGGCGCAGCAATTCGGCGCGCTCGGCCCAGCCTCGACGCGCGAACGCCCAGGAGAACAACCACGTCATCACCGGCCACACCGGCCCGCGCCAGTACTCGCGCTGCCGGAAGTCTCGCGACACCGGCGACGTGGACGGGATCAGCGGGTAGGCCAGGTCCGGATGCGCGCAGAACCGGGGTCCCTCCAACAGTTTCAGCAGCGCGCGTTCCCGGTCGTGCGGCAACCCGCCGCACAACAGCGGCGCGAACTGCGCCACCGTCTCGGTGACCACCCAGCGTTCCGCCCGGACGTCGTAATCCCTTGCCGCACCCGTCCGTTGATCGGTGCTGGCAACGACGCCGGCGCGGAACCGGTCGGCCCACTCGTAGAGGTCGCGCACATCGGCGTGCGGGCGTCGGTAGTCCTCGCCGATTTCGGCGAGCACCGTGCAGGCCACCGACAGGATCGCCGAGACGAACACGTCCTGCACCGCGAAGCTCATCGCCTTCGGCAGCAGCGCGTCGTCGTAGCGGGCGGTCTTCATCTCCTCGAGAAGCCACAGGTAGCGGTCGTATTCCAGATCGGTGGGCCGCTGCGTGGCGTCGGTGATTATGGTGTTGTCCGCGCGCTGGTATTCCGGCAGCGGGCCGGGAATCACGTTGGCGTAGGCGGCATCCCAGCGCGGTGAGTTGTCCATCCCGGACTCCCAGCCGTGATACAGCGTGACCCGACCCTGTTCGTCTTGATCGCGTTGTTCGGCCAGCCAACGATGCCAGCGCACCAGGTCGCTCCAGCGCCGATCCAGGAACGCCTCGGCGACCGCACGGGTCGAGCGACCACGACGGCGCGCGTGGTCGAAGATGCGCTGCACCGCGATCGCGTGCACCGGCGGCTGGGTGATGCCCGACGTGTGCCGGTTGCGGGGTGCGTTGGCGGCCAGTGCCGCACACGCCCAGCGGGCCGGTCCGGGGAAGTAGCCGTCGACGCCGTTGGCGAACACGATGTGCGGGATCATGCCGTTGGCCCATTGCGCCGACAGCAACGTATCGAGCTCGACGACCGCGCGTTCAACGCTCAGCGGCGCCAACCCGACCGCGACGAACGCCGCATCCCAGCTCCACATGTGCGGGTAGAGCAGCGGCGCGGCCGAGGTCATGGTGCCCAGGTCGTTGCCGCGCAACAGGTAGGCGGCGCGCGCCGCGAGTTGGGTCGGCGTGAAGCTGGGGTCGTGGGCCACGCTGACCATTCTGCGGCGCGGCGACCCGATTTGCGCGACAACCTCCGCGGTTAGGGTGGACGGGTGCCCACTGCACTGATCACCGGAGCCTCCCGCGGGCTCGGCGCCGCGATCGCCGAAGCGCTCGCCCCCACCCACACCCTGCTGCTGGCCGGCCGGCCGTCGGCCGAGCTGGACACCGTCGCGCAGCGACTCGGTGCGCCGACCTGGCCGCTGGAGTTGACCGACCAGGCCAGCATCGAATCCTGCACCGAGGTGCTGGCCGAGCTCGACGTGCTGGTGCACTGCGCCGGTGTTGTCTGCCCGGGCCGCGTCGGTGAGTCTTACATCGAGGAGTGGCGCGCCACCATGGAGGTGAATCTGCTTGGTGCCGTAGCTCTTACGCTGGCATTGCTGCCGCAGCTGCGAGCAGTCCGCGGGCAGGTGGTGTTCATCAACTCCGGCGCGGGCCGCACCCCGTCGGCAGGTCTGGCGGCGTATTCGGCCAGCAAGTTCGCGCTGCGTGCGTTCGCGGATTCGCTGCGCGCCGACGAACCCGCGTTGCGGGTGAGCACGGTGTACCCCGGCCGGATCGACACCGACATGCAGCGCGAGCTGGTGGCTTACGAGGGCCGCGACTACGACCCGGCCCACTTCCTCAAGCCCGAGACCGTCGCGCAGGTGGTGGCCAATGTGGTGGCCACGCCGGCCGACGGCGACGTGCACGAGGTCGTCGTTCGTCCCCGCTGAGGCACGCGGCGGCCGGGGTCAGACGACCAGGTTGACCAGCTTGCCGGGCACCACGATGACCTTCTTCGGCGTCGCACCGTCCAGGAAGGCCTGCACCTTCTCGTCGGCGAGGGCCGCGGCTTCCAGGGCTGCCTTGTCGGCGTCCGTGCTCACCGTGATGTGACCGCGCACCTTGCCGTTGACCTGCACCGGGTACTCGACGGTGTCCTCCACCAGCAACGCCGGGTCGGCCACCGGGAACGGGCCGTGCGCCAAGCTGGTGTCGTGGCCCAATCGGCGCCACAGTTCCTCGGCCAGATGCGGGGCCAGCGGTGCCAGCATCAGCACCAGCGGCTCGATCGCCGCGCGTGCGCTGACACCCGTCTTGGTCAAGTGGTTGGTGTACTCGATCAGCTTGGCCGCGGCGGTGTTGTTGCGCAGGTTGGCATAGTCCGCCGAGACACCGTCGATGGCGCGGTGCAGCGCCTTGAGCGTCGACTCGTCGAGGCTGTCCTCGCTGACCCGGTTCGCGCCGGTCTCCTCATCGACCACCAGCCGCCACACCCGCTGCAGGAACCGGTGCGCGCCAACGACGTCCTTGGGCGCCCACGGCCGGGATGCCTCCAACGGCCCCATCGACATCTCGTAGACCCGCAGGGTGTCCGCGCCGTAGGCGTCGCAAATCTCGTCCGGGGACACCGAGTTCTTCAGGCTCTTGCCTATCTTGCCGAACTCCTGGTTGACCTCGATCTCACCATCGGGTCCGGGCCAGAAGAACTTGCCCTCGCGTTCGACCACCTCGGCAGCCGGAACGTAGGCGCCGCGCGCATCGGTGTAGGCGAAGGCCTGGATGTAGCCCTGGTTGACCAGCCGTCGGTACGGCTCACTGGAGCTGACATGACC
Organism: Mycobacterium sp. NGS45; assembly: GCF_059812645.1. Lineage (NCBI taxonomy): Bacteria > Bacillati > Actinomycetota > Actinomycetes > Mycobacteriales > Mycobacteriaceae > Mycobacterium > Mycobacterium sp. NGS45. The sequence continues at coordinate 137,610 of NZ_JCALDB010000008.1, forward strand.
CAGGTCGAAGAGCACCTTGTGCCAGAACCTGGAATACAGCAGGTGCAGCACCGCGTGCTCGACGCCGCCGACGTACAGGTCGACGCCGCCGGGATCGTCCGGGCCGTGCTCGGCGGGCCGCGGGCCCATCCAGTAAGCCTCGTTCTCCTTGTCGCAGAACGTATCTGGATTATGTGGATCGCAGTAACGCAGCTCGTACCAGGAACTAGCCGCCCATTGCGGCATGACGTTGGTGTCGCGGCTGTAGGGCTTCAGGCCGTCACCGAGGTCCAGCTCGACGTGCACCCAATCCACCGCCTTGTTCAGCGGCGGCGACGGTTCGGTGGCGGCGTCGTCGGGATCGAAGAGCACCGGCGAGTAGTCCTCGATGTCCGGCAGTTCCACCGGCAGCGCGGCTTCCGGCAGCGCGTGGGCCCGGCCGTCGGCATCGTAGACGATCGGAAACGGCTCACCCCAGTACCGCTGCCGCGCGAACAGCCAATCCCGCAATTTGTATTCGACCCGCGCCTGCCCGGTGCCATCGGCCTGCAACCGCTCGGTGATCACGGCTTGCGCCTCGGCCACGCCCAAGCCGTTGAGGTAGTCCGAATTCACCAGCGTGCCGTCACCGGTGTAGGCGGCCTGCGTGACGTCGCCGCCGGAGACCACCTCGACGATCGGCAGACCGAACGCGGTCGCGAACTCCCAGTCCCGCTGATCCCCACTGGGCACCGCCATGATCGCCCCGGTGCCGTAGCCGCCCAGCACGTAGTCGGCGATGAACACCGGGATCTGCTGCCCGTTGACCGGGTTGGTGGCGTAGGCGCCCAGGAAGACACCGGTCTTGGACTTGCTTTCCTGGCGCTCCAGGTCGGACTTTGCCGCGATCGACTTGCGGTAGGCGGCAACGGCTTCGGCGGGTGCGGCCGCACCAAAGGTCCATCGTTGGTCGGTGCCTTCGGGCCACTGCGCAGCGACCAGTTGGTCGACCAGGTCATGCTCGGGTGCCAGCACCATGTAGGTGGCGCCGAACAGTGTGTCGGGCCGGGTGGTGAACACCTCGATGGCACCGGCCGAGGTCTCGAATTTGACCTGCGCGCCGGTGGAGCGGCCGATCCAGTTGCGCTGCATGCTCTTGACCTTGTCCGGCCAGTCCAGCAGTTCGAGATCGTCGAGCAGCCGATCAGAGTAGGCGGTGATCCGCATCATCCACTGCCGCAACCGCTTCCGGAACACCGGGAAGTTGCCGCGTTCGCTGCGGCCGTCGGCGGTGACCTCCTCGTTGGCCAGCACGGTGCCCAGGCCGGGACACCAGTTGACCATCGAATCCGAGCGGTAGACCAGTCGGTGCGCATCGACCACGTCGGCGCGTTCACCCGCGCTCAGGGTCGCCCAGTCCCGGCCGTCGGCCAGAGTCCGGGTGCCCGAGTCGAATTCGGCGACCAGCTCGCTGATCCGGCGCGCCCGGCCCAGTTCCGGGTCGAACCAGGCGTTGTAGATCTGCAGAAAGATCCACTGCGTCCACTTGTAGTAGTCGACGTCGGTGGTGGAGAAACTGCGGCGCGCGTCATGCGCCAGCCCCAGCCGGCCCAGCTGCCGTCGGAAGTTGACGATGTTCGCCTCGGTCCGGGTGCGGGGATGAGTGCCGGTCTGGATGGCGTACTGCTCGGCGGGCAGACCGAAGGCGTCGAAGCCCAGCGCGTGCAGCACGTTGTGTCCGGTCATCCGGAAGTAGCGGGCATAGACGTCGGTGGCGATATAGCCCAGCGGGTGCCCGACGTGCAGGCCGTCGCCGGACGGATACGGAAACATGTCTTGGACGAACAGTTTGTTGGCGGGTACCGCGCTGCCGTCCGTCGGCGCCAGCGAGCCCACCGGGTTGGGCACGTGGAAGGTGCCGAGCTGCTCCCAGGTCTGCTGCCAGTCCTGCTCGATCCGGCCCGCCAGCTCCGCGGTGTAGCGGTGGCGCGGGGCTTCGGACTCGGCGGTCTGGGGGTCAGTCACCCAAACAGGGTATAAGGGGCGGCTGCCGGGCCGGAAATCGCTGCTGCAGCGCTGCTCCGGCAACGGGTTGGTCTCGTTTGCGTTGCGAGCCCGTCAGGGCTTGGTTCCAGGTGTGTTCCAGCCTGCTACAGCCCTGGCCTGCGCAGCTGCCGGGTGGATACATTCGCCACCTGACGTGGGGTGGCGTGCGTCCCAGTCGACCCGCAAAGCACAGACCCGGACCAGGAAAGGATCGAAGCATGTTCGGAACGACCCGTAGCCGGCGGCTGATCGCAGGTGGGTTCGCCGCTGCAGTGGCCGGGGTGCTGGGGATGTCCGGGGCCAGCGCCGGCGCCGAGCCCGATGCCCCGGTCGTGCCGCCGCAACCGGCTCCGGTCACCGTCACGCAGACCGTCACCGTCGCGCCCGCCGCCGCCGGGCCGGCCGGCAGCACCGCCGCCCCGGTCGCGGGCACCCCGGTGGCGCCGCAGGCCGCGGTCCCGGCGCAGCCGGCGCTGGTGCCGGCAACCTCCGGCACCCTGCGCGAGTACTTCCAGGAGAAAGGGGTCCAGCTCGAAGCGCAGGACCCGCGGACCTTCCAGGCGCTGCACATCACGCTGCCGATGCCGGCCGGCTGGTCGCGGGTGCCCGACCCCAACGTGCCGGACGCGTTCGCGGTGATCGCCAACCGCGGTGGCGGCGACGGGCTCTACACCCCGAACGCCCAGGTGGTGATCTACAAGCTGGTCGGCGACTTCGACCCGCGGGAAGCCATCACGCACGGTTTCATCGACAGTCAGCAACTGACCAACTGGCAGACCACCTCGGCGTCGCTCGATGAGTTCGGCGGCTTCCCGTCCTCGCTGATCTCCGGGGCCTACCGCGACAACGATCTGGGCCTGAACACGACGCAACGGCACGTCATCGCCTCGGCCGGGCCGGACAAGTACCTGGTGACGTTGTCGGTGTCGTCCTCGGTCGGGCAGGCCGTGGCCAACGCCGAAGCCACCGATGCCATCCTCAACGGCTTCAAGGTCACCGACCCGACCGCGCACGCTCCGGCGGCACCGGCCGCGCCGGCTACCCCGACGGTGGCGCCCGCCGCTCCAGTCGCCGCACCGGCCGTCCCGGTGGCGGCTCCGGCGGTCCCCGCAGTGCCCGTCGCGCAGGTCGCACCGGCCGTGCCGGTGGTGCCGGCCAGCTGATCGAGCACCCGACGGATTTTCCGGTCACGCCGGTGGCCTCGTAAAGTGACCTCATGGTCATCGCGGCAGTGCTCTGTCTGCTGGCCGCCGTAGCGGCGGGCGGCGCCGGGCTGTGGGCGCTGTCCCGACCGGCCGGAACCGAACCCCGCCAGCTGGCCCGTCGGGCCATGGCGCCCACCCAACTGGCCGCCGCGGCGATGTTGGCGGCCGGCGGTGTCACCGGATTCAGCGAACACCGCGGCGCGCTGGTGGTGCTGGTGGTCTGCGTGCTCGGCGCGCTCGGCACCGTGGCCGCCGGAGCCTGGCAGAGCGCGCGCGTGCTGGTCACCCCTCCCCCGCCGCCCGACGACTGCACCGGCAGTTGCGCGTCCTGCACCCTGTCGTGCCACTAACAGGTTCTGGTCACCGGAAACGTCACACCCCGAGGTACCGCCACACATAGGAGCCCGCGATGTCTGCTGACGCCCACCGCGATGTCGGGCGGTTGCTGCTGCGCTGCGCGGACCGGCCCGGGCTGGTCGCGGCGATCAGCGGCTTCCTGTCCGAAGCCGGCACCAACATCATCTCGCTGGATCAGCATTCCACCCAGCAAACCGGCGGAATATTCCTGCAGCGCACCATCTTTCACCTGCCCGGGCTGGCCGCCGCGCGCGCTGAGTTGGAGCGCGAATTCCGCGAACGGGTGGCCGACCGGTTCGGCATGGAGTTCCGGCTGACCGAGGCCGCCAAACCGAAACGGGTGGCGTTACTGGCTTCCCGCGAAGACCATTGCCTGCTCGATCTGCTCTGGCGCAACCGGCGCGGCGAACTCCCGATGACCGTGATGATGGTGATCTCCAACCATCCGGACCTGGCCGATCAGGTGCGCCCGTTCGACGTGCCGTTCATCCATGTTCCGGCCAACCGTGACATCCGCGCCGAAGCCGAGGCCCGCCAACTCGATCTGCTGCGCGGCAACGTCGATCTGGTGGTGCTGGCCCGCTACATGCAGGTGCTGACCCGAGACTTCCTGGAACAGGTTGGCTGCCCGCTGATCAACATCCACCACTCATTCCTGCCGGCCTTCGTCGGGGAGGCGCCGTACCGCAAGGCCCGGGAACGCGGCGTCAAACTCGTCGGCGCCACCGCGCACTACGTGACCGAGGAACTCGACGAGGGCCCGATCATCGAACAGGACGTGGTGCGCGTCGATCACCGGCACGACGTCGACGATCTGCGCCGGCTCGGCGCCGACGTCGAGCGCTTGGTGTTGTCCCGGGCGGTGCGGTGGCACTGCGAGGACCGAATCGTGCAGCACGGTAACGAAACCATCGTCTTCTAGACCGCCGCAGAAACCGCTGCGGGTCAGTTACGGCTGACGTCGATCGGATGGCTGGCCAGCATCGACAACGGCATCGGTTGACGCCGCAGGATCCGACCCCACAGGTCCACCCGGGGCTCGACCAACACATCGGATGGCAACGCCGACAACACGATCCAGTCGTCGCGCTCGATCTCGCCCTCGAGCTGGCCGATGGTCCAACCGGAGTAGCCCGCGAAGATCCGCAACCCCTCCAGCACTGGGCCCACCACGTCGGGGTCGGCGTCCAGGTCGACCATCACGATGCGGCCGGCGACGTGCCGCAGGCCGGGCACACCGGTGGACTCGGCACCCACCCGCAGCGTCGCCAGGCACAGCGCGGCATCCCGTTTGACCGGCCCGCCGACGAACATGGTCTTGGGTTTGACGGCGAGCTTGGCCCACTGCGGCAACACGTTGTAGACCGCGGTCTCACTGGCCCGGTTCAGCACCACGCCAAGGGTTCCGCCGTCGTTGTGCTCGACGACATAGATGACGCTGCGCCGAAACGTCGGCTCCAACAGATCGGTGTTGGCCAACAGCAACGTACCGGCGCGCACCCGCTGTGCCGCGGGTGCGACGAAGTCCTCGGGATCCTCAGGCGGTGGCACCCATCCATCATGGCACCCATCGGCGTTCGCGTGGCAGAAGTGCGCTGTCCTGGCCGGTATTTGTACGCTGGCCTCGGGTGGCGGGGGCCGGTCGCGGATCGATGAGCACCTCGAAACGGGAGGCGTTCGGTGGCTGACGCGCGGGCATCGTTGGCGGTGTGGCGTGCCGTGCACGCACTGCCGGACTTCGCGCAGTTGCTGCGGCTGCGGATCTTCAGCCAGTTCGGCGACGGTCTGTTCCAAGCCGGGCTGGCCGGCGCACTGCTGTTCAACCCGGAGCGCGCGGCCACCCCGTGGGCGATCGCCGGCGCGTTCGCGGTGCTGTTCCTGCCGTATTCGCTGTTGGGTCCGTTCGCCGGCGCGTTGTTGGACCGCTGGGATCGCCGCCTGGTGCTGATCGGCGCCAACCTGGCCCGGCTGGCTCTGATGCTCGTGGTGGCGCTGCTGCTGGCCGTGCGCGCCGGCGATCTCGCGGTGCTGTGCGGTGCGCTGGTGGCCAACGGGTTCAGCCGGTTCGTCGCCTCCGGGCTGTCGGCCGCGCTACCGCATGTGGTGCCCGCACCGCAGGTGGTGTCGATGAACTCGGTGGCGACCGCCACCGGCGCGGTGGCCGCGTTCGTCGGCGCGAACTTCATGCTGCTGCCGCGCTGGCTGTTCGGCGCCGGCGACCTCGGCTCGGCGGCCAACATCGCGCTGGTCGCGATCCCGGTCGCGGTGGCGCTGCTGCTGTCGTGGCGATTCGCGCCGGGCGCGCTGGGTCCCGACGACGTCGTCGGGACCACGTCGGGTTCGGCGCTGGGTTCGGTCGCACATGGCTGGTGGCAGGGCGCGCGTACGGTCGCGGCGGTACCGGCGGTGGCGGCGACACTGAGCGGACTGGCCGCGCACCGGATGACGTTCGGCATCAACACGTTGCTGGTCTTGCTGCTGGTCCGGCACCGGCCGGACTCCCCCGCCGTCGACGTGCCCGGGCTGGGTCTGGGCACCGTGGTGCTGTTCGTCGCCGCGACCGGCCTGGGCTCGTTCTTGGCGACCGTGATCACGCCGGCCGCCATCCGACGGTGGGGCCGCTTCGCCACCGCCAACGGAGCACTGGCCGCAGCCGCCGGTGTGCAGGTGCTCGGCGCGACGCTGCAGTTGACCGTGATGATCGGCTGCGGGCTACTGCTCGGCGCGCTCGGCCAGATGGTCAAACTGTGCGCCGACAACGCCATGCAACTGGAGGTGCCGGACGCGTTGCGCGGGCACGTGTTCGCGGTGCAGGACTCGCTGTTCTGGATGGCGTTCATCGCAGCGATCGCGGCGGCCGCGGTCGTCATCCCGGTCGACGGTCACTCCCCCGTGTTGGCGTTGGCCGGCTCGGCGATCTACCTGCTCGGCCTGCTGGTGCACCTCGGCCTGGGCAATCGCGCTGTGCGCGACGGCCTGGAGGCCTGACCGGTTCCGGCCCGAACTCCCGACGCCGGGCGCCGCATCAGAGCTACCGTGACCGCCATGGCTGCAGTCGCGTCCCTGATCGATGACCTGGCGGCCGAGAGCGACGACCTCGACGCGCTGGTCGCGAACCTGGCGGCCGCCGACTGGCGCCGGCCCACCCCGGCGCCCGGCTGGACCGTCGCGCATCAGATCGGGCATCTGTTGTGGACCGACCGGGTCGCGCTGATCTCGGTGACCGACGAACCCGCCTTCGCCGACGTGTTGGCCGACGCTGCGGCCAACCCGGGTGGCTTCGTGGACGCGGCCGCCGCCGAGTTGGCTGCGCTGGCGCCAGACGAGTTGTTGGCCCGGTGGCGGCGCACACGCGCCGAGTTGCACGACGCGTTACGCGCCGTGCCCGACGGTCGCAAACTGGTGTGGTTCGGTCCGCCGATGAGCGCGGCCTCGATGGCGACGGCGCGGCTGATGGAGACCTGGGCGCATGGGCTGGACGTGGCCGATGCGCTGGGCGTCACCCGCGCGCCCACCGCTCGACTGCGCGCGGTCGCGCACATCGGTGTGCGCACCCGCGACTACGCCTACGCCGTGCACGGGTTGACCCCGCCGGCCGCAACGTTTCACGTGGAACTTCGCGCACCCGACGGCAGTTTGTGGTGCTGGGGACCGGACTCAGCCGAGCAACGCGTGACGGGTTCGGCAGAAGACTTCTGCGCGTTGGTAACTCAGCGGCGGCCGCTGGCCGACCTCGACGTCGTCGCGCACGGGGCGGACGCGCAGCACTGGTTGACCATCGCGCAGGCGTTCGCCGGCCCGCCCGGCGCCGGCCGCTGAGGTGTCAGCCGGCCGAGAGCATCGCAATCAGCACCCCGTGCGACAGCAGGTAGATGGCCATCAAGATCAGGAAAGCCCGGACTCGCCGGCCCGGCGGCCAGGCGAACGGCAGCACCACCGTGGTGATCAGGCCGAAGAACAGCGACATCAGCATCCCGAAGATCTGGCCGTAGCCATGTGGGTCGGAGTGCATGTCGGCTAAGGCAGACGCCGCGGCGGCGAAGGCACCGAGCCCCCACATCGGCAACGCCAAAGCCCCGAACACGCCAGCCAGGATCTGCACACCCAACTGCACGGCATCGCGGCGCTGCGATCGCACCGGCGGGTTGGGTGGAGTGCTCACTCACCGAGCCTCGCACGGGCGGATGGGGTGCTTGCGCAGCAATTTTCGACGGGGGTCGGGCTGGCGCGGGCGGGTCGGGCATAGCGGCTGCCTAGCGGCTGCGTTTTCATACGGTCCCCTCGGCGTGTCGCGTATGAAACCGCAGGCACGACGGCGGGGCGGGGCCGGTCGGGCGTGGCGGCTGCGGTTTCATACGGTCCCCTCGGCGCGTCGCGTATGAAACCGCAGGCACGGCGGCACGGCCACGCGCGCTACAGCGGGCCGGCGCCGTCGGCGGCACCGTCGGCGTCGGCATCGACCAGCTTGACGTCGAACCGGCCATCGGCGTCGACGTCGACGTAACCGACCCGCCCGTCGGCGCCGATCATCCGGTCCGCGAGACCATCGCCGTCGGTGTCCACGGGTTGGTCCTCGGTGCCGTCGCCGTCGAAGTCGACCGGGCCGGCCGCGGTGTGTTCGGCGCCGTCCAACCCGAACCAACGCAGCGACGGGCCGGGCCCGGTGGCCGGCGCCGCGGTGATCGCCCAGGTACCCGACCCGTCGTCGGTGAACCAGTGCGGATCGGTGGCGACGTCCAGCACCGCGTGATCGGCGCTGCCGTCGCCGTCGAGGTCGGCCAACGCATCGTCGCGCAACCCGTCACCGTCGAAGTCCAACAGCACACCGTCGTCGATGCCGTCGCCGTCGACGTCCACATCGGGCGGCTGACTCCACACCGAGGCCGTCCCGTCCCCGGATCCCAAGCAGTACTCCATGCCAACTCAGACGCACCAGCCCCCGCGCAGGTTCCCGCCAATCGGGAGAAGTCGGGTGCGCGCCGGGACCCGCCAAGCGGTGCGCGCGAGCCGGGATCAGTCCGCGGGTGTTTGGTCCTGGGTGCGCCACCACGCCAACAGTTCGGCCTTGGCTTCCTCGGGCTCGAGCGGGCCGCGGTCCAGGCGCAGCTCCTTGAGGAACCGCCAGGCCTGACCGACCTGCGGACCGGCCGGGATGCCGAGCAGCTCCATGATCTCGTTGCCGTCCAGGTCGGGCCGCACCCGGGCCAGGTCCTCCTTGGCCAGCAGCGCCTCGATGCGCTGCTCGAGCTTGTCGTAGTCGCTCTGCAGCCGAGCCGCACGACGCTTGTTGCGGGTCGTGCAGTCGGCGCGCACCAGCTTGTGCAGCCGGCCCAGCAGTGGCCCGGCGTCGGTGACGTAGCGGCGCACCGCCGAGTCGGTCCAGCGGCCCTCGCCGTAGCCGTGGAAGCGCAGATGCAGGTACACCAGTTGCGAGACGTCGTCGACCATCTGCTTGGAGTACTTCAGCGCGCGCATCCGCTTGCGGGTCATCTTGGCGCCGACCACCTCGTGGTGGTGGAAGCTGACGCCGCCGTCCGGCTCGTGCCGGCGGGTGCCCGGCTTGCCGATGTCGTGCAGCAGCGCGGCCCAGCGCAGCACCAGATCCGGTTCGTCCTCCAGGTCGATGGCCTGTTTGAGCACGGTCAACGAATGCTGGTAGACGTCCTTGTGCTGATGATGCTCGTCGATGGCCATCCGCATCGCGCCGATCTCGGGCAGCACCTGCTCACCCATTCCGGTCTCGACCATCAGGTCGATCCCGGCCACCGGGTCGGCACCCAACATCAGCTTGTCCAGTTCGGCGGCCACCCGCTCGGCGGTGATCCGAGCCAACTGCGGGGCCATCTCTTCGATCGCGGTCCGCACCCGCGGCGCCACCGTGAAACCCAACTGGGAGACGAAGCGCGCGGCGCGCAGCATCCGCAGCGGGTCGTCACCGAAGGACACCTGGGGCGCCGACGGGGTATCGAGCACCTTGGCGCCCAGCGCGGTCAGCCCGTCCAGCGGGTCCAGGAACTCCCCCGGCCCGGCGCCGGTAATCCGGACCGCCATCGCGTTGACCGTGAAATCCCGGCGCACCAGATCGTCTTCCAGCCGGTCGCCGAACCGGACCTGCGGGTTGCGGGAGGTCTGGTCATAGCTGTCGGCGCGGAAGGTGGTGATCTCGACGTGCTGCCCACCCCGCGCCGCGCCGACCGTGCCGAATTCGATGCCGGTGTCCCACATCGCCTCAGCCCACGGCTGCACGATCCGCTGCACCTCGTCCGGGCGGGCGTCGGTGGTGAAGTCCAGGTCGGTGCCCAGCCGGTCCAGCAGCGCGTCGCGCACGCTGCCGCCAACTAGATACAACTGTCGACCCGCGGCGTCGAACAACGCGCCCAGCTCGCGCAACGGCCCCGCGGACCGGTTCAGCGCCACGGCCGCACGGGCCAACAACGCTGGGTCGACGGCGGCTGCCGGGCGGGACTGCTCGGCGCTCGAACTCGGGTCAGGCACGTTCGAGAAGCCTAATCGGATCACGCGCGCGCTCCTAATGGACGACGAGCAGCGCCGGAACCCGGTCCGCACGTCGGCGAGTGCAAAGAAGCCCGAGGCTGCCGCCAACTACTATCGCTTGGGTGTCCGACGGCGAACAGCCCAAACCACGACGACGCCGAGGCCGTCGTCGTGGTCGTCGTGCCGCCGGACCCCCGCAGAGCAACACCGGACACACCGCGAAGGCCGAGCCGCGCACGACGGACGGCGCCACCGCGCCCGCCGGCTCCGGGCCCACCCCGGGGCCCGCACCGTCCGCGAAGCCGGCCACACCGAAGAAGGGTTCGTCGCGGCGCACCCGTAACCGCCGCGGCGGCGACCGGCTGCGCACCGTGCACGAGACCTCGGCCGGGGGTTTGGTGATCGACGGCCTGGACGGTCCGCGTGAAGAACAGGTGGCCGCACTCATCGGCCGGGTGGATCGGCGCGGCCGGATGCTGTGGTCACTGCCCAAGGGGCACATTGAACAGGGCGAAACCGCCGAGCAGACCGCGATCCGCGAAGTCGCCGAGGAAACCGGCATCGAGGGCAAGGTGCTCGCCTCGCTGGGCAGCATCGACTACTGGTTCGTCACGGAGGGCCGGCGGGTGCACAAGACCGTGCACCACTACCTGTTGCGGTTCTCCGGTGGCGAGCTGTCCGACGACGACGTCGAAGTCAGCGAAGTGGCATGGGTGCCGCTGCCCGAGCTGCCGGCCCGACTGGCCTACGCCGACGAACGCCGGCTCGCCCAGGTCGCCGACGACCTGATCCACAAACTGCAGACAGACGGGCCCTCGGCGCTGCCGCCGCTGCCGCGGATGGCTCCGCGCCGGCACCCGCAGACCCACTCGCGTACCCGCAACCGACGCTCAGACGAGTCCACATCCGGCCGACCGAACGGTCGCGGGTCGTCGCCGTGAGCGCGTCCGCGCGACTTCACCAGGCCGCGTCGCACACTTTCACCGTCGTCGTCGCGCTGCTGGTCGCGCTGTTGCCCGCCCTGCTCGGCGGCCCCGGACTGCCCCGGGCGGCGGCCGAACCCGACGACGACACCTTCCTTCAGATCCGCATCGACACCGTCGACCCGGCCGTCGTCGCGACCGGCGACAGCCCGGTGGTCACGGTCTCCGGGACGGTCGACAACGTGGGCGACCGCCCGGTGCGCGACGTCGTCGCCCGGCTCGAGCACGCCCCCGCGGTGACCACCCCGGCCGCGTTGCGCACCGACCTGGTCGGGGACACCCCGCAGTTCGCCGCGGTCGACGAGTTCGTCACCCTGGCCGACCAACTCGAACGCGGTCAAAGCGCGCCGTTCACGTTCCGCTACCCACTGCGCGCGAGCGACGGTCCGCAGCTGCAGATCGACAAACCCGGGATCTACCCGCTGTTGGTCAACGTCAACGGCACCCCGGACTACGGCGACCCGGCCCGCCTCGACGTGGCCCGCTTCCTGCTGCCGGTGGTGGGAGTACCGGCCGATCCGGACGCCGCGAACGGATCGGGTGCCGACTTGAGCGGTCCCGGCGGCGTGGTCGCGCCCGACATCGGCAAGCCGGTCGGTCTGACCATGCTGTGGCCGCTCGGGGATCGGCCCCGACTGGCCCCCGGGGTCCCGGGCGGCACCACACCGGTGCGGCTGATGGACGACGAGTTGGCCACCTCGCTGGCCCCGGGCGGACGGCTGGACACCTTGCTGGCGGCCGCCGACTTCGCCACCCGCCCGGACGTGGACCCCGACGGTCGCACTGCCGCAGCGCTGTGCCTGGCCGTCGACCCCGATCTGCTGGTCACGGTCAACGCCATGACCGGCGGCTACGTGGTGGCCGACTCGCCCGACGGGCTGGGCTCGGAGAGCCATCCCGGCACCGGGCAGGCCGCGGCCACCGACTGGCTGAACCGGCTGCGCGACCTGGCCGGCCGGCTGTGCGTGATCGCCACGCCGTACGCCCAGACCGATCTGCATGCACTGCAGCGCGTCGGGGATCCGCAACTCGCCTCCTTCGCCACGCTGGGTGCCACCGCACTGGTGGACCAGATCCTGGGCGTGACCTCGTTGCCCGGGGCGACGCTGATCGGCGACGGCGAGCTCACCGCGCAGACCGCCGAACTGCTGGCCGCGCAAGGCAACACCGTGGCGATCACGGCACCCAACAGCGACGCCGACGACGACGAGTTGCGTCCGCAGCGGGTCAACGATCAGGTGGTGGCCGCGCCGTTCGACCCCGCGGTGGCTGCCGCGCTGGCCGGTTTGGGCAACAGCCCGACCAACCCGGCCTACCTGAATCCCGACCTGGAGGTGCCGGACTCGGCGGACTCCTCGACCGCGCGTCGGCAGAACGCGCTGGGCGCGATGCTGTGGCGCAGCCTGCAGCCCACGGCCGAACCCCGCACCGAACTGATGGTGCCGCCGCTGACCTGGGACCTCTCCCCCGACGACGCGCAAGCCGTGCTGAGCACCCTGGCCACCACCATCCGCTCCGGGCTGGCGCTCCCGCGCCCGCTGCCGGCCGTGGTTGCCGAAGCGGCCGGCGCAGCACCGGGCAGCGCCGATCTGCCCGACACCACGCAGGTCAGTTTCAACGACGGCCTGCTCAGCCAGATCGCGGGCCAGGTCAACCGGGTGTGGGGTTTGACCGCGGCGCTGGCCACCAACGACCAGACCGGCCTGACCGGTGTGCAGTACACCGCACCACTACGCGAGGACATGCTGCGCGCGCTGAGCCAGGCCGAGCCGGTGCCGCTGCGCAACCGGCTGGCCGCGCAACGGCTGGCCGCGGTCACGACCACCATCGGTGACCTGTTCGGCGCGGTGACGATCGTCAACCCCGGCGGCTCCTACACGCTGGCCACCGAGCGCAGCCCGCTGCCGCTGGCACTGCGCAATGACCTGGCCGTGCCGATCCGGGTGCGCCTGGTCGTCGATGCACCGCCGGGTATGACGGTCACCGACGTCGGCGAGCAGATGCTGCCGCCGGGCTACCTGCCGCTGCGAGTACCGATCGAGGTGCACTTCACCCAGCGGGTCGCGGTCGACGTGGCGCTGTCCACCCCGGACGGGCTGCCGCTGGGTGAACCGGTGCGGTTGTCGGTGCACTCCAACGCCTACGGCAAGGTGCTGTTCTTCATCACACTGGCCGCCGGCCTGGTCCTGGTGACCCTGACCGGACGGCGACTGTGGCATCGTTTCCGGGGCCAGCCCGACCGGGCCGACCTCTACCGCCCGGACCGACGAGAGCCATGAGTACTTCCCGCCGCCAGCCCGGCCCACCGCGCCCGTCCGGGCCGGTGCGCCCCGAACTGACCGACTCCGCGGTGGTGTCCCGGTCCTGGGGCATGGCGTTTGCCACGCTGATCAGCCGGATCACCGGCTTCATCCGGATCGTCTTGTTGGCCGCGATCCTCGGTGCCGCCCTGTCGAGTGCGTTCACGGTGGCCAACCAATTGCCCAACCTGGTGGCGGCCCTGGTGCTGGAGGCCACCTTCACCGCGATCTTCGTGCCGGTGCTGGCCCGCGCCGAACGCGACGACCCCGACGGCGGCACCGCGTTCGTGCGCCGGTTGGTGACCTTGGCCACCACGCTGCTGTTGGTCACCACGATCGCCTCGGTGCTGGCCGCACCCGCGCTGGTGCGGCTGATGCTCGGCGGTGACCCGCAGGTCAACGAGGCGCTCACGGTCGCGTTCGCCTACCTGCTGTTGCCGCAGGTGATCTTCTACGGCCTGTCCTCGGTGTTCATGGCAATCCTGAACAACCGCAACATCTTTGCCGCACCGGCGTGGGCCCCGGTGGTCAACAACGTTGTGGCGATCGGCACCCTGGGGCTGTACCTGATCGTGCCGGGCGAGCTGTCGGTGGACCCGGTGCAGATGGGCAACGCCAAACTGTTGGTGCTCGGCATCGGCACCACGCTGGGTGTGGTGGCCCAAGCCGCGGTGCTGCTGGTGGCGATCCGGCGCGAACGAATCAGCCTGAAACCGTTGTGGGGCATCGACGATCGGCTCAAGCGGTTCGGCGCGATGGCCGCCGCGATGGTGCTCTACGTGTTGATCAGCCAGATCGGCTTGGTGGTCGGCAACCAGATCGCCAGCACCGCCGCCGCGTCCGGCCCGGCCATCTACAACTACACCTGGCTGATGCTGATGCTGCCGTTCGGCTTGATCGGCGTGACCATCCTGACCGTGGTGATGCCCCGGCTCAGCCGCAACGCCGCGGCCAACGACACCCCGGCCGTGCTGGCCGACCTGGCGCTGGCCACCCGACTGACCATGATCACGCTGATTCCGGCGGTGGCGTTCATGACGGTGGGCGGTCCCGCGATCGGCAACGCGTTGTTCGCCTACGGCAACTTCGGCGCGGTCGACGCCAACTACCTGGGCCTGTCGATTTCGCTGTCCGCCTTCACGCTGATCCCCTACGCGTTGGTGCTGCTGGTGCTGCGGGTGTTCTATGCGCGGGAACAACCGTGGTGGCCGATCGCGGTCATCGTGGTGATCACCGTGGTGAAGATCATCGGCTCGTTGCTGGCCCCGCACATGACCTCGGATCCGGAACTGGTCGCCGGGTTCCTGGGCCTGGCCAATGGTTTGGGCTTCCTGGCCGGCGCGGTGGCCGGGTATCTGCTGCTGCGCCGCGCACTGCAGCCCCCGGACGGCCGATTGTTGGGTCTGCCGGTGTGGCGCACGCTGTTGGTGACCACGGCGGCGGCGTTGCTGGCCGGCCTGCTCGCGCACCTGGTCGACCGGCTGACGGGTTTGACCTGGCTGACCGAGAACTGGGGTGGAGCAGGTTCGCTGCTGCGGTTGTTGCTGCTCGGTTCGATCATGTTGCCGATCATGGTCGCGGTACTGCTCAAGGCCAAGGTGCCCGACGCCGTCGCAGCCAAGAACGCGGTACTGCGCAAGCTGGGACGGGTCCCGGCCGACGCGCCCGACCCGGTCCCGTCCGCCGACCCGGGCCGACCCGGGGGCGCGGTCACGTACCCTGTGCACAGGAATTTGCCCGGCTCGGATCCGCTGCCGACTCGGGCAGCGGACCGAAGCGAACCGCCGGCATCGTTTGCCGGTACCGGGACGGCGAAAGGACCGGCGTTGACCGACGACCCTTCGGGCAGCCCCGTGGCGGATGCGACGGCCAAGTTGTCGCAACACAGCGCCGACGACTTTCAGCCTGATCGCCAGCCCGAGGGCGCAGACGACGCCGCGCGCCGGGCAGCCCCGGCCGGCCCGACCGACTCCGGTCCGGATCCGCTGGCCTTCGATGCACCCCGCGACCCGGGTGCCACCACGGCCGCCGAAGACGATGTCCATCTGGTGCCGGGCGCCAGCATCTCCGGCGGCCGCTACCGGCTGCTGGTATTCCATGGCGGCCCAACACATTTGCAGTTCTGGCAGGCGCTCGACACCGCGCTGGACCGGCAGGTGGCGTTGACCTTCGTCGACCCCGCCGGTGAGCTGTCCGACCAGGAAGTACGCGACATCCTCACCCGCACGATGAAATTGAGTCGGCTGGAAGCACCCGGCGTCGCCCGGGTGCTCGACGTCGCCCATACCGGCGCCGGTGGCCTGGTGGTAGCCGAATGGATCCGGGGCGGCTCGTTGCGCGAGGTCGCCGAGACCTCCCCGTCGCCGATCGGCGGTGCCCGGGCCATCCAGTCGCTGGCGTCGGCCGCCGACGCCGCACATCAAGCCGGTGTCGCGCTGTCGATCGACCATCCCGCGCGCGTCCGGGTCAGCGTCGAAGGCGATGTGGTGCTGGCGTTCCCGGCCACGCTGGCCACCGCGAATCCGGAAGAGGACATCCGCGGGATCGGCGCGGCGCTGTACGCGCTGTTGATCGACCTGTGGCCGTTGCCGGAGTCCGGCACCGCCAGCGGTTTTGCGCCGGCCGCGGTGGACTCGGCCGGTCAGCCGGTGGAGCCGCGCACGGTGGACCGCGCCATTCCGTTCCAGATCTCGGCGGCGGCGGCGCGTTCGGTGCAGGTCGGTGGCGGCATCCGAACCGCACCGACGCTGCTGAACCTGCTGCAGCAGGCCACCGCGCTGGCCGATCGCACCGAGCTGATGGGGCCGCTGGATTCCAGCGCCGACGGCGGCCGCACCGAGACCCGGTCCACGACGTCCGGCGCCGACGACGACGTCGACGATGAGCAAGCCGCGCAGCAGGCCAAGCGGCGCGCCCTGCTGATCGGCTTGGGGGTGGCCGGTGCGGTCGTGCTGGTGGCGCTGCTGGTTTTGGCGTCGGTGCTGAACCGGATCTTCGGCGATGTCGGTGGCAGCATCGACGGCGATCAGCTCGGGTTGAACCCGGCCACCTCGGCGCCGGCCGAGGAAGAGTCCAGCCCGCCCGGAGCGGAAGTCAAACCTGTTCGGGCTACTGTGTTTTCGCCCGAAGGCGGCGCCGACAACCCCAGTCTGGCCGGGCTCGCCGTCGACGGTGATTCCTCGACCGTGTGGCCCACCGACGACTACACCGACTCCACTCCGTTCCCGAACTTCAAGAACGGCGTCGGGCTGATGTTGCAGCTGCCCAAGCCCACCACGGTCGGCACCGTCGGGATCGATCTCACCAGTACCGGGACCGCGGTGCAGATCCGTTCGGCGACCACGGCCGACCCGTCCTCGCTGGAGGACACCAAGGCGTTGACCGAGCCGACCAAGTTGCGCCGCGGTGAGAACACCGTTGAGGTGAACGCCTCCGAACCGACCTCCTACCTGTTGGTCTGGATCACGACGCTGGGCACCGAGGGCGGCAAGAACCGCACCGACATCCGCGAAGTCACGGTCAACGCCACGTCCTGAGCATGTTCTGCCCCCGAGGCAGTAGTGCACAGCCGCGCGCCGCGGTGAAGTGCCGCCCACCCGGACCGCGAATACCTTCCCGGCATGACCACCGCGGGGATCGATGAACGCACCGACGCCGAGTTGTTGACCGCGCACGTCGCCGGCGACCGGGACGCGTTCGGCGAGCTCTATCGCCGGCACCGCCGCCGGCTGCAACGGCTGGCGCAGCTGGGCTGCCGCAATCCCGAAGATGCCGCCGACGCGCTGCAAGACGCCATGCTCGCGGCCTACTGCTGCGCCGCCGGCTTCGCACACCAGGCCGCAGTCGGCACCTGGCTGTACCGGATCGTCAGCAACACCTGCCGAGACCGGTTGCGCCGCAACGCGGTACGAGCCGCAGTTCCGTACGACGACGACAACGCGGCGTTCGCCGGCCGCACTCTGGATCTGGAACTGCTGCTCGACGTCCGACGAGCGCTGCGCGCCTTGCCCGACGATCAGCGCGCCGCGCTGGTGACCGTCGATCTGCACGGCTATTCGATCGCCGATGCGGCCGGTCTGCTGGGCGTGGCGCAGGGCACCGTCAAGAGTCGGCGGGCCCGGGCTCGGGCCCGGTTGTCCGATGCGCTGGCCCACCTCGCCGTCGGGCGGCCGCGGTGATCCACACTGGACGCGTGCCCAGCCCGGACCCCGCAACCCCGACACCGTCGCATCAGGTGACCGGTCCGGTGCGCGGTGCCCGCACCGATCACCGGGCCCGGCCGGGTATCGCACCGCGGCGGATCGCCGCTGTGGTCGGCACCGGTGCGGTCCTGATCGGCGCCGGGTTGGGCGGCTACGCGCTGTGGCGCACGCCGTCGTCGGCGCCGAGCGCGCCGCCGTCGATTCAGCAGATCACCAGCACCGCGCCGGTGTTGCCGCCGGCCGACGAACTGATCGCCCTGATCACCCGGCCACCCGATTACGGTGCGCTCAGCGAGCCGCGGCGCCGGGCCGCCTGCCTGTCCGCCCTGGGTTACCCGGCCCGCACCCCGGTGCTCGGTGCCCGCCCCCTCACCGTCGACGGCCAGCCGGCAATTCTGCTGGTCCTGGCCGGTGACCAGCCCGACACCCTGGTCGCCACCGCAGTGGCGCCCAACTGCAGCGCCGCTGACACCGGACTGTTGGCCGCCACCACCGTGACCCGGCCCACCCAAGGCTGACCCGGCGGCCGGCGCAGCCTGACTCAGTGCGCGGGCCGGGAACACCGACGCCTACCCTGGTGTTCGAATACATGCCGGCCGCGCCCGACTGCGGTGCCGGCGCCAGCTGCAGGAAGGCCCGCATGACCGCCAGTACGCCCCTCCATGACGTGATCGTGATCGGTTCCGGCCCGGCCGGGTACACCGCCGCCATCTACGCCGCCCGCGCGCAACTGTCGCCGCTGGTGTTCGAGGGCACGTCGTTCGGCGGTGCCCTGATGACCACCACCGAGGTGGAGAACTTCCCCGGCTTCCGGGCGGGCATCCAGGGACCGGACCTGATGGAGGAGATGCGCGAGCAGGCCCTGCGGTTCGGCGCCGACCTGCAGATGGAGGACGTCGAATCGGTCTCGCTGCAGGGGCCGGTCAAGACCGTCACCACCGCGGGCGGCGAAACCCACCAGGCCCGGGCCGTGATCCTGGCGATGGGCGCAGCGGCCCGCTACCTCGGCGTCCCCGGCGAGCAGGACCTGCTGGGCCGCGGGGTCAGCTCGTGTGCCACCTGCGACGGGTTCTTCTTCAAGGACCAGGACATTGCGGTGATCGGCGGCGGGGACTCCGCGATGGAAGAGGCCACGTTCTTGACCAAGTTCGCCCGCAGCGTGACCATCGTGCACCGCCGCGAAGAGTTCCGGGCCTCCCGCATCATGTTGGAGCGGGCCAAGGACAACGACAAGATCACCTTCTTGACCAACGCCGCGGTGCAAGCCGTGGAAGGCGAGAGCACCGTGACGGGTCTGCGGGTGCGCGACACCGTGACCGGCGAAGAGAGCAAGCTCCCGGTCACCGGCGTGTTCGTGGCGATCGGCCACGACCCGCGCTCGGAACTGGTGCGCGACGCCGTCGAGGTCGACGCCGACGGGTACGTGCTGGTTCGGGGTCGCACCACGGCCACCTCGATCGACGGCGTGTTCGCGGCCGGCGACCTGGTGGACCGCAGCTATCGCCAGGCCATCACCGCCGCCGGCAGCGGCTGTTCGGCGGCCATCGACGCCGAACGCTGGCTGGCCGAAAATCCCGCCTGACCCCTCCCACCGCACCGATTTCCTCAAGGAGCTCCCCATGGCTGACACCCACGCCACCATCAACATCTCCGACGACTCCTTCCCGGATGCCGTCTTGAGCAGCAAAACCCCTGTCCTGGTGGACTTCTGGGCGACGTGGTGCGGCCCGTGCCGGATGGTCGCCCCGGTGCTCGAAGAGATCGCCGCGGAGAAGGCCGGCGCGTTGACGGTGGCCAAACTCGACGTGGACGCCAACCCGGCCACCGCCCAGCAGTTCGACGTGGTGTCCATCCCCACCCTGATCCTGTTCCAGGACGGCGCCCCGGTGAAGCGGATCGTGGGCGCCAAGGGCAAGGCAGCGCTGCTGCGCGAGATCGCCGACGTGGTCAGCTGAGCTGACCTGCCCCCGCAGGCCCGCGGCCGCCGGCGCAGGCGCAGGCGGATCACCGGATGGCTTCAGGCTCGCGTGTTGGCCTGGGGTTTTCCGAAAATCCAGCGGCGTCTGCGACAATGAGCCCTAGCCTTGGTCGGCGCGTGCGAGGCGTCCGACCGCTTTGACGGAGGACCATCGGATGTCGAGTTGGAGCCGCGGAAACGCCGGCGATGCTTGGCGTCGTGGCGACCGCGGAGTCGCCGTCATCGAGATTCGGGCCGCCTTGGCCGCGCTGGGACTGCTGGAGAACCCGGACATGCAGCTCAGCACGGGCCGGCACGTCGCCGCCGACCTGTTCGACGGTGACCTCGACGAAGCGGTGCGGGCGTTCCAACAGCGCCGCGGTCTGCTGGTCGACGGGATCGTGGGCGAGGCCACCTACCGGGCCATCAAGGAAGCCTCCTACCGGCTGGGCGCGCGCACTCTGCATCATCAGTTCGGCGCCCCGATGTACGGCGACGACGTGGCCACGCTGCAGGCCCGGCTGCAAGACCTCGGGTTCTACACCTCGATGGTGGATGGGCACTTCGGTCTGGAGACGCACAACTCACTGATGTCCTACCAACGCGAGTACGGACTGGCCGCCGACGGCATCTGCGGCCCGGAAACGTTGCGCTCGTTGTACTTTCTGGGTCCCCGGGTCACCGGCGGGTCGCCGCAGGCGATCCACGAGGAAGAGATGGTGCGGCAATCGGGACCCAAGCTGTCCGGCAAGCGGATCATCATCGACCCGGGCCGCGGCGGATCCGATCACGGCCTGATCGTGGCGGGCCCGGACGGCCCGATCAGCGAGGCCGACATCCTGTGGGATCTGGCCAGCCGGTTGGAAGGCCGGATGATCGCGATCGGGATGGAGACGTTCAAGTCCCGGCCGGCCAACACCAGCCCGACCGACGCGCAACGCGCCGCCACCGCCAACGGGGTGGGCGCCGATCTGATGATCAGCCTGCGCTGCGCTCAGTCCAGCCCGGCCGCCAACGGTCTGGCCGCCTTCCACTTCGGCAGCGCGCACGGCTCGGTCTCCACCATCGGACGCAATTTGGCCGACTTCATCGACCGAGAAGTGGTGGCACGCACCGGTTTACGTGATTGCCGCACGCACGGGCGGACGTGGGATCTGCTCCGGCTGACCCGGATGCCCACGGTCCAGGTCGACGTCGGCTACATCACCAATCCGCGCGACTCATCCATGCTGGCCTCCACCCAGACCCGGGACGCGATCGCCGAGGGCATCCTCGCGGCCGTGAAACGGCTCTATCTGCTGGGCAAGAACGACCGCCCCACCGGAACGTTCACCTTCGCCGAACTGCTCGCCCACGAACTCGCCGTGGAGCAGGCCGGTCGCGCCACCGGCACCTGAGCGCTGCAGCCCGCCGTCGACCTACCGGCACCCGGCTCAGCCCCGACGCCAGATGAACCGCTGCGCACCGGATTCCGGTCAAGCACTTGCCCCCGGCCCGGTACGGCACCGAAACCTGATCAGCGCGATGCCGAAAGTGCGCCTGCCCCAACGGTTTGCACGGTTTCGACCACCAGCAGTCGCTCCAATGCGGCTTCCACTTCGGCCTTCCAGCCCAGGCCGCGGTCCAGCTCGAGTCGCAGTCGCGGGAAGTACCGGTGTGGCGCCACCACCTCGAAGCCCACCTCGAGCAGAAAATCAGTGTCGATCATGCACTGATCGAAGGAACACTCCCCCAACGCCTCGACGGCCGCGGTGAGCTCCGGCTCGCCGGCCGCCGCATCGGCGAACTCCGCAGCGTCGGCGCTGCGGCCGAACGCTTCCAGCGCTCGCACCCCGCGGCGCATCAGCTCACTGACCACCTGGGCCACCAAGCTGTGCCGCAGACCGTCATCCTGACCGGACTCGATGCCCAGCGAGGTCAGCAGCACGGCGTCGGCGCTGACCGGGCCGGTCGGCATCCGCTGCACCCGCGGGACGGCATGCGGCGGCGCGTAGAGCACATAACCCAGACATGGTGCTTCGCCGTCGTCGGACTTGCCCGGCGCCGGTGCCGCGGTGGCGACCTGACCGCATGACCCCCACTCCAGCATCACCATCGACAGCCAGGCTTCCTTGTCGAACTCCGGATCGAAGAGATGGTCGTTGGCCAGCGTCTGCGGATCGACCTCCCAGAACACGCACCGGCGGGCGTGCTTGGGCAACGCCTCGAATGCCTCGAGTCGCAGTGCCGAGATGCGGGCAGACACTAGTTCTTCGGACCTCCGTGCCGGGCCGTCGGGAATGGCAACCCTTCCAGGATAGGAGAGGACCGCCCGGGCCGACCAGAGCGCACCAATTCGGCCGCCCCGCACCTGTCATTCGCCGAATTCCGTTCCCGGACAAAAGCTTTGAACCCCATGCGGGCGGCAGCCGAGGCGCTGCACGACACTGGCGTCACAGTGACGTTTCTCCCGCGTGTCACTGGACGTCCGAATGACGCCAGTTTTGGCCGGTTCGCGCGGTCATTCCCGGACGGCGCCGTCCATCAATTCGACGATGCGCTGCAAGTCGTCGACCGAGCCGAACTCCACTACGATCTTGCCCTTGCGCTTGCCCAGACTCACTGTCACCCGGGTGTCGAAGGCCCCGGACAGTCGTTCGGCGACGTCCTGCAGACCCGGCATCTGGATCGGCTTGCGCCGATGCGCGGGGGCGGCCGGGGCATCCGCCCGGTTGGCCAGCGTGACCGCCTCCTCGGTGGCGCGCACCGACAACCCCTCGGCCACGATCCGGGCGGCCAGCTCTTCCTGCGCCTCCGGTCCACCCTCGAGCGCCAACAGTGCTCGGGCGTGGCCGGCCGACAACACCCCAGCGGCCACCCGGCGCTGCACCGGGATGGGCAGTCGCAGCAGCCGGATCATGTTGGTGATCAGCGGCCGCGAGCGGCCGATCCGACTGGCGAGTTCCTCGTGGGTGACCCCGAACTCCTCGAGCAACTGCTGGTAGGCCGCGGCCTCTTCCAACGGGTTGAGCTGGACTCGATGAATGTTCTCCAGCAGCGCGTCGCGCAGCAGATCATCCTCGGCGGTCTCCCGGACGATGGCCGGGACCGCCGCCAGCCCGGCTTCCTGGGCCGCGCGCCAGCGCCGCTCCCCCATCACCAGCTGATAGCGCACCGCGGAGCCGCTGTCGGCGGGCAGCTCACGCACCACGATCGGCTGCATCAGGCCGAACTCGCGGATCGAGTGCACCAGTTCGGCGAGGGCTTCGTCGTCGAAGACCTGCCGCGGCTGCCGCGGGTTCGGTTCGATCTCCGCGGGCGGAATCTCGCGGTAGACCGCACCCACATCGCTGACTGGTTCCGGGGTGGGCGCACCACCCAGCAGCACATCGGCGGCAGCCGCTCCGATCCGCGGTGCCGGTGCCGCGTCGTCGCCCGGGCCGGTCGGGATCAACGAGGCCAGGCCTCGACCCAGACCGCCCTTACGCCGTGTTGGTTGCGACATGTTCATCCTCTCCCTGCCGGCGCCGCGCCGCGCTCTGCGATCTCCCGACTGGCGTCGAGGTAGCTCATCGCTCCTCGCGATCCCGGGTCGTAATCGATGATGGTCATGCTGTAGCCGGGTGCTTCGGAGACCTTGACGCTGCGCGGGATGACCGTCTTGAGCACCTTGTCGCCGAAGTAGCGCCGCACCTCTTCAGCCACCTGGTCGGCGAGTTTGGTGCGGCCGTCGTACATGGTCAGCAGCACGGTCGTCACGTCGAGTCGCGGATTCAGGTGCGCCTTGACCATCTGGATATTGTTCATCAACTGCGAGACGCCCTCGAGTGCGTAGTACTCGCACTGGATCGGGATCAGCACCTCCGGGGCTGCCACCAACGCGTTGATGGTGAGCAGGCCCAGCGAGGGCGGGCAGTCGATGAAGACGTAGTCGAAGTCCGAGCCGTCGAGTTCGGCCAGTGCGTTGCGCAGTCGGTTCTCCCGAGCCACCATGCTGACCAATTCGATCTCCGCGCCGGCCAGGTCGATGGTCGCCGGGACGCAGTACAGCAGATCGTGGTGCGGGCTCTGGCGCAGCGCGTCGCGCAACTTCATCTCCCCGATCAGCACCTCGTAGGACGACGGGCTGCCCGACACCCGCCGGTCGATGCCCAGCGCGGTGCTGGCATTGCCCTGCGGGTCGAGATCGATCACCAGCGTCTTGAGTCCCTGCACCGCGAGAGCGGCGGCCAGGTTGACCGCCGTGGTGGTCTTGCCGACCCCGCCCTTCTGGTTGGCGATGGTGAAGATCCGGCGATGCGTGGGTCGCGGCAGACGGTTGTGGGTGTGCAGCACCTTCATGGCGCGTTCGGCGGCGGCCCCGATCGGGGTGTCGAACTCGTTCGCCTGCGGCGCCCCTTCCCAGGTTTCACGTGAAACGGTTTCACGTGAAACATCGCCGCGCCGGGGCGGCTGCTGCTGCGAGCCGGATCCGAATGGTCTCCTCATGTTGCCTTCCCCCGCGGCTCGCGCGGCTGTTCCCGGTTCCGTGACCGTCCCGGTTGGTTCTTGCTTGCTGGCCGACCCTTCGGGCGCGCCGACCGCGGACCGCCGCCCGGGCGTCGCTCCCCCAGTCGCGCGACGACCACGGTGGCCGGCACCTCCAAAACGTTCTCGCCACATCTCATCACCTTTGCGTCGTCGGCACCCAGTGATGTCAGCACTTTCCGATATTCGGACAGTTCGGCCTCGGCGCGGTCGCCCTTGAGCGCAACCATCCGCCCGCCGGCACGCAACAACGGGAAGCTCCACCGCGCCAACTTGTCCAGTGCCGCGACCGCCCGCGACACCACGGCATCGAAGTCCGCGTGCTCGGCGCGCACGTGTCGATCCTCCGCGCGACCCCGCACTACGGTCACATTCGCCAGCGCGAGGTCCTCGACCACTTCGGTCAAGAACGTACTGCGGCGCAGGAGTGGTTCGATCAGCACCAGGGACAAATCCGGGCGGGCGATCGCCAGCGGGATCCCGGGCAGCCCCGCGCCGCTGCCGATGTCGGCGATGCGTTCGGCCGGGGACAGTACCTCGGCGATCACCGCGCTGTTGAGCAGATGCCGGTCCCATATCCGGTCCGCCTCGCGGGGGCCCAACAAGCCGCGCTCGACGCCCGCGGTCGCCAAGCAGGTGGCGTACTTCTGAGCGGTGCGCAAGCCGGCGCCGAATACCGCCTCCGCGACGGGCGGCGGATGTTCCGCGTCATGTTTCACGTGAAACATCCTCCGCTATCCGTCCGACGGCCCGAGAACTACATAGGTGTAACTAACTGCGTCAGTCGATCAGGACGACGACGCGGCGCGACGGCTCGACGCCCTCGCTCTCGCTGTGCACACCGTCGATCGCCGCGACGGCGTCGTGCACGATCTTGCGCTCGAACGGCGTCATCGGAGCCAACTGCTCGCGCTCCCCGCTGGCCAGCACCCGGCGCGCCACCTTCTCGCCCAGCGCTGCCAACTCTTCCCGACGGCGGCGCCGCCAGCCGGCCACGTCCAGCATCAGCCGGCTGCGTTCACCGGTCTTCTGGTGCACGGCCAACCGGGTCAGCTCCTGCAGCGCGTCGAGCGCCTCACCCTTGCGGCCCACCAGCTTCTCCAGGTCGTCCCCGCCGTCGATGCTCACCACCGCGCGGTTGCCTTCGACATCCAGGTCGATGTCGCCGTCGAAGTCCAACAGGTCCAGCAGTTCCTCGAGGTAGTCGCCGGCGATCTCGCCCTCGGCCACCAGCCGCTCCTCGAGGTCGTTGGTCTTCTCCACCGTGGCCTGGTCGTCGGCGACCTCTTCGGTGGTGTCGGCGTCGGTCATGTCAGTCATCTTGGTGCATCCCTCTCTGTACAAACTTCAGGTCTGTGCGGCGGGGCCTGGCGGCCTCGCGGTGCGCGACGACGACGTCAGCGCTTCTTCTTCTTCGGTTTGGTTCCGGGCCTGGGCGTGCGGCTTGCTCCGCCCGCTTTGGCCTTTGGTTGGGTGTTGGTCTTCTTCGCCGTCGTGGTCGCGGTCGGCTGCTCAGCTTCTGGAGCTGCTTCGGTCGGATCCTCGGTGCCCGCCGATGCATCGGTCTCGGTGGCGCTGTCCGCGGTGGCCGCGCGGGCACCGCCCTTGGCCGGCCGGCTGGGCTTGGCGCCGGGCGCCGGGGCATTGGCCGAGCGGCGCTCGATGACTTCCTGGCGCTTGGCCTCTTCTTCCTTCTCGATCATGCCGAACACGTAGTGCTGCTGACCGAAGGTCCAGATGTTGTTGGCGAACCAGTACAGGATGATCGCGAGCGGCAGGAACGGCCCACCGACCACCACGCCCAGCGGGAAGACGTAAAGCGCCAGCTTGTTCATCATCGCGGTCTGCGGGTTGGCCGCAGCCTCGGGGCTCTGCCGGGAGATGGAGGCCCGGCTGTTGAAGTAGGTCGCGATACCGGCCGCGATCATCACCGGCAGACCGACCAGAACCACCGCCAACCGATCGAAGTGCGTGAACGCATCGATGCCGTGCTGCTGCACCATGGTCGCGCCCAGTGGCGCACCGAACAGGTTGGCGTCCAGGAAGTGCCGGACGTCTTCGGCGCTGAAGACGTAGTTGCCCAGGGAGGCGTTCTCCTCCACCGACAAGCCCAGCTGACCGATGCCGCTCTGGGTCCGGTTGAACGACCGCAGCACATGGAACAGGCCCAGGAACACCGGCACCTGCGCGAGCATCGGCAGGCAGCCCAGGATCGGGTTGAACCCGTGTTCGCGCTGCAGCTTCTGCATCTCCAGCGCCATCCGCTGACGGTCCTTGCCGTACTTCTTTTGCAGCGCTTTGATCTGCGGCTGCAGCTCCTGCATCTGACGCGTGGTGCGGATCTGCTTGACGAACGGCTTGTAGAGGATCGCCCGCAGCGTGAACACCAGGAACATCACCGACAGGCCCCACGTGATGAAGCTGCTGGGCCCCAGGAACGGGACCAGGGCGAACAGCTTGTACCAGACCCACATGATCGCGGAGACCGGGTAGTAGATGATGTCCAGGCTGAACCAATTAAACATGTGACTCGTTTCTACGCCGTGTCAGCGTTCGGGTCGGACAACTGGTGGTGCGCTGCGCACCGAGGTTCGGGGATCGGGTCCCATCCTCCTGGATGCCACGGCCCGCATTTCAGCAACCGGACCGTCGTCAGCCAACCGCCGCGCACCAGACCATATTCGGACAGCGCGTCGACGGCGTACTGGCTACAGGTGGGCATGAACCGACAAGTCGGCAAGCGCAGCGGCGAGATCATGTGACGGTAGGCCTGGACCACGGCGATGACGGCCCGCACCGGCAGCGATCGCACACCTGCACCCACGGCCATCAGTCGTCGTCCACCGTGTCGGGGTCCGACAGCACCCGGGTGCGTTGCAATCCCGAGCGCAACTGCCGTTCCAGCCGGGCCGAGCTGGCTCGCTGACTGTTCGGCAGTGCCCGGATCACGATCTGGGCCGCGGTGTCGATGTCGGGGAGCAATTTGGCCGCGACGTGGCGCAGGCGACGAGAGACTCGGTGCCGTTGCACGGCGTTGCCGACGGACTTGGCCACCACCAACCCGACCCGCGGACCGGATGTGGCGCCCTCGGCACGACGGACATGCACCACGAGGTCGGGCTCAGTGGCCCGGACCCCCTGCTTGACCGTGACTCCGAAGTCGGATGACCGGGTCATCCGGTATTGCGCCGGAAGCACCGCAGCGGGCTGCCTACCCGATCAGGCAGTCAGCGCGCGACGGCCCTTTTGACGCCGGCTGGACACGATCGCGCGACCGGCGCGCGTACGCATCCGCAGGCGGAACCCATGCACACGTGCACGGCGCCGATTGTTCGGCTGGAATGTCCGCTTGCCCTTGGCCACGGCTGTATCTCCTCAATACGTTGGTCCCCGAATCCGCCACGCGCATCCACTTCAGATGCCCGGGCAGACGCGGTCGCCGTTGATAAGCTCTGCGTCTTGCTCGTAACCGGCGCTTCCACCGGGTCCTTCGACCCTGGGCGCAGCCGTATCGCCACGTGCGGGCGACTGTTCGAGGGTACTGACCCCGGTTCGCTGGGTCAAACTTCGATACCGTTCGCCACCAGCGCCCTGACCGGACGAACTTCGCGCAGGAGGGCCGTGGAAACGGAACCTTTACGTCAATGTTGCAGAACGGTTGGCAGACCGAGGCAAAACTGTTAGCTTTCTGCGCAGTGCCATCCCCGGATGCATCCAGAGACCAGTAAGCGGACTGCAGAGCCAATCCGAACGACGAGACAACATCAGGATCGGGCGCACTCGCCCACACCGGTAGGCTGCCAGCTAGGACAGTCGTCCCTTTCCACATCTGTGGATAACCATGTGGACAAATTGTCGCCGCCGTATAGTTCGTAGTCCGAGTCCGAAGCAGGGGGATCCGTCGTTGACCGATGATCCTGGTTCCGCGTTTGCCACCGTTTGGAACCAAGTCGTTGCCGAACTCAACGGCGACACCCCGTCTATCGGCGCCAACGACGACGGACCCACCCGGCCGTTGACGCCGCAGCAACGTGCCTGGCTCAAATTGGTCGAGCCGTTGACCATCGTCGAGGGTTTCGCGTTGCTGTCGGTGCCGAGCAGTTTCGTGCAGAACGAAATCGAACGGCACCTGCGCATCCAGATCACCGACGCCCTGAGCCGGCGGCTCGGGCAGCGCATCGAGCTCGGGGTCCGGATCGCCCCGCCAGCCGAGGAGCCCGACGAGCCGGCCGACCCGATCCAGGCGACCACCGATCCCGTCGCCGAGGACGCCGAAGACGAGGTCGACGACGACGAGGAAGCGTTGGCCAGTGCGCACGAAAGCTGGCCGACGTATTTCACCGAGCGGGGCCGGAGCAGCTCGAACACCCCGACCGAAGGCACCAGCCTGAACCGGCGCTACACCTTCGAGACCTTCGTGATCGGTGCCTCCAACCGATTCGCGCACGCCGCCGCGCTGGCCATCGCCGAAGCCCCGGCCCGGGCCTACAACCCGCTGTTCATCTGGGGTGAATCTGGTCTGGGCAAGACGCATCTGCTGCACGCCGCCGGCAACTACGCACAGCGGCTGTTCCCCGGGATGCGGGTCAAGTACGTCTCGACCGAGGAATTCACCAACGACTTCATCAACTCGCTGCGCGATGACCGCAAGGTGGCGTTCAAACGCAGCTACCGCGACATCGACGTGCTGTTGGTCGACGACATCCAGTTCATCGAGGGCAAGGAAGGCATCCAGGAGGAGTTCTTCCACACCTTCAACACGCTGCACAACGCGAACAAGCAGATCGTGATCAGCTCCGATCGGCCGCCCAAACAGCTGGCCACCTTGGAGGACCGACTGCGCACCCGGTTCGAGTGGGGTCTGATCACCGACGTACAGCCCCCCGAGCTGGAGACCCGGATCGCGATTCTGCGCAAGAAAGCGCAGATGGAACGTCTCGATGTACCCGATGACGTGCTGGAGCTGATCGCCAGCAGCATCGAACGCAACATCCGGGAACTCGAGGGCGCGCTGATCCGAGTGACCGCGTTCGCGTCGTTGAACAAAGCCCAGATCGACAAGGCGCTCGCCGAGATCGTGCTGCGAGATCTGATCGCCGACGCCAGCACCATGCAGATCAGCTCGGCGACCATCATGGCCGCCACCGCTGAGTACTTCGACACCACCATCGAGGAACTGCGCGGTCCCGGTAAGACCCGCGCGCTGGCGCAGTCCCGTCAGATCGCGATGTACCTGTGCCGCGAACTCACCGACTTGTCGCTGCCCAAGATCGGCCAGGCGTTCGGCCGCGACCACACCACGGTCATGTACGCGGAGAAGAAGATTCGCGGTGAGATGGCCCACCGCCGTGAGGTTTTCGACCACGTCAAGGAACTCACCACCCGGATTCGGCAGCGCTCCAAGGGACGCTGAGCTCAGCACCGTCGCGCCGATAGCGGCGCACTCCCCCAGTCCGCGCCCGATCGGCCCGGGCCGCGCCGTTCTGCACCCGATCCGTCGCCGGCGCCCCACCTTGTCATCCCCGACCGCTGATGCGGACGCCGCATTCTTGCCACGCCGCCAGCCGGAATCCGAATCTCAGCCGGCCTTCAGCGAGGCGAATCCGAAAAAATCTTTGGACCCAACCGTCTCAAACGTCACAGCCGGCGGGTGTGCATACGGTGTGCACAACATGCGCACATCCCCGGGGATGGCGACCGCCGAATTCCACCGGGACCGACCTGTCCACATCCGTACACAGCCGCGCACTCAACCATCCACCGAACATGCACAGCCCGCCGCACCGTCCCATCTGGGCAGACCCGCCGTCATCCCCAGCTTGCACAGCCCCTAATACTGATACTCCGATATCTACCTAGAATTCTTCTCAGAAGAAGGCTCGTGGGGACAGCCGGTGCAACGCCGTCCGAAACCGGACAGCAACGCACCGAGGACCCCTCTTCGATCGGCTTTCAAGTTCGGAGCGAAACCCTTACGGTGGTGCTTCGAGTGCGGATACGGTCGGGGGACGGACAGCAACTGTCGTCTGTCGATGGTCGGCTGATTCCCGTACGTCGAGCTTTGTTCAGGGTGCGCGAGGCAACGAAGGGACGCTATGGCCGTGGCAACGACTGTTGGCACCGATCTGAAGGTTCGCCTGGTCCGGGAGGACTTCGCAGATGCGGTGGCTTGGGTGGCCCGCAACCTGCCCAGCCGTCCCACCGTGCCGGTGCTGGCCGGGGTGCTGTTGACCGGCACCGACGAGGGCCTGACCATCTCCGGGTTCGACTACGAGGTGTCCGCCGAAGTTCAGGTGGCAGCCGAAATCGCTTCGCCCGGAAGTGTTTTGGTGTCCGGTCGGCTGCTCTCGGACATCACCCGGGCGTTGCCGGCCAAACCTGTCGACGTCACCGTCGAGGGCACCCGGGTGTCGTTGACCTGCGGAAGTGCCCGGTTCTCGCTGCCCACCATGGCGGTCGAGGACTATCCGGCGTTGCCGACGCTGCCCGACGAGACCGGTGTGATTTCGGCGGATCTGTTCGGCGAAGCCATCGGTCAGGTGGCCGTCGCGGCCGGCCGGGACGACACGCTGCCGATGCTGACCGGCATCCGGGTGGAGATCTCCGGGGAGAGCGTGGTGCTCGCCGCCACCGACCGGTTCCGGCTCGCGGTCCGCGAGTTGACCTGGTCGACCAGTTCGGCCGACACCGAGGCCGCGGTGTTGGTCCCGGCCAAGACCTTGGCGGAGGCCGCCAAGACCGGCGCATCCGGCGCCGATGTGCACTTGGCGCTCGGTGCCGGTCCAGCCGTCGGCAAGGACGGCCTGCTGGGCATTCGCAGTAACGGCAAGCGCAGCACCACCCGGCTGCTGGATGCCGAGTTCCCGAAGTTCCGCCAGTTGCTGCCCGCCGAACACACCGCGGTGGCCACCATCGGTGTGGCCGAGTTGACCGAGGCCATCAAGCGTGTGGCGTTGGTGGCCGATCGGGGCGCGCAGGTGCGGATGGAATTCTCCGATTCGGTGGTGCGGTTGTCCGCCGGCGCCGACGACGTCGGCCGCGCCGAGGAAGACCTGCCGGTCGAGTTCGCCGGTGAGCCGTTGACCATTGCGTTCAACCCCACCTACCTGACCGACGGGTTGGGGTCGCTGCATTCGGAGAAGGTGGCGTTCGGATTCACCACGCCGAACAAGCCCGCCGTGTTGCGTCCGGCCGGCGCCGACGACGTCGTGGCCTCGGGGTCGGGACCGTTCCCGGCCGGTCAGACCGACTACGTCTACCTGTTGATGCCGGTGCGGCTGCCGGGTTGATCGAACGCTGGAGAACACCATGCAATTGGGTCTGATCGGCCTGGGCAAGATGGGCTTCAACATGCGCGAGCGGTTGCGCAGCGGAGGCCATCAGGTGATTGGCTACGATCCTCGACCCAATGTCACTGACGTGCCGACCATCGCCGAGTTGGCATCGGCGCTGGCCGCGCCGCGGGTGGTGTGGGTGATGGTGCCCTCCGGGCCGGCCACCACCGAGACCATCACCTCGCTGGCGGAGGTCCTGGAAGCCGAAGACCTGGTGATCGATGGCGGCAATTCGCGCTACACCGAAGACCACAAACAT
This sequence comes from Mycobacterium sp. NGS45, assembly GCF_059812645.1. Classification (NCBI taxonomy): domain Bacteria; kingdom Bacillati; phylum Actinomycetota; class Actinomycetes; order Mycobacteriales; family Mycobacteriaceae; genus Mycobacterium; species Mycobacterium sp. NGS45. The sequence continues at coordinate 169,212 of NZ_JCALDB010000008.1, forward strand.
CAAGAACTCCTGGCGGACAAGGGAATCCATTTCATCGATGCCGGTGTATCGGGCGGCGTCTGGGGTTTGGACGAAGGCTACGGTCTGATGGTCGGCGGCAGCGACGAGGATGTGGCACGGGCCAAACCGATCTTCGACGCGCTGCGGCCGGCCGGCCCGGAGGCCGACGGCTTCGTGCATGCCGGGCCGGTGGGCGCCGGGCACTACGCGAAAATGGTGCACAACGGTATCGAGTACGGACTGATGAACGCGTACGCCGAAGGCTATGAGCTGTTGGCGGCCGAGGATCTGATCGCCGATCCGCAGGCGGTGATCCAGGCCTGGACCAACGGCACCGTGGTGCGCTCCTGGCTGCAGCAACTGTTGGCCAAGGCGCTGGCCGAAGATCCGGGACTCGCCGAGATCTCGGGCTACACCGAGGATTCCGGTGAAGGCCGATGGACGGTGGAAGAGGCCATCCGGCACCGGGTTCCGATGCCGGTGATCGCGGCTTCATTGTTCGCCAGATTCGGTTCCCGCCAAGAGGATTCGCCAACGATGAAGGCAGTGGCCGCGCTCCGTAACCAGTTCGGCGGGCACGCTGTCAAGCGGATCGGCCTGTCCGGGTAGCCGACAAATGTACGTTCGGCAGTTGAACCTCCGGGACTTTCGATCCTGGGAGTCCGTTGACATCGACTTGGCCCCGGGGCGCACCGTGTTCGTCGCCCCGAACGGTTACGGCAAGACCAATTTGCTGGAGGCGCTGTGGTATTCGGCGACCCTGAGTTCGCATCGGGTGGCGGTGGACGCGCCGTTGATCCGGGCCGGTGCGCAGCGCGCGGTGATCTCGAGCATCGTGGTCAACGAAGGTCGGGAGATGGCAGTCGATTTGGAGCTCGCCGCGGGCCGGGCCAACAAGGCCCGATTGAACCGTAGCCCGGTGCGGACCACCCGCGAAGTGCTCGGTGTGCTGCGTGCGGTGTTGTTCGCGCCGGAGGATTTGGCGCTGGTGCGCGGCGACCCGGGGGAACGGCGGCGTTACCTCGACGAACTGGCCACGGTACGTCGGCCGCGGCTGGCTGCGGTGCGTGCAGACTACGACAAGGTGCTCAAACAGCGCACCGCACTGCTGAAGTCGGCGTCCGGGTTGCGCAGGTCGGCGGGCCGTTCGGATCCGGCGCTGGTCGACACCCTGGATGCCTGGGACGGCCACCTGGCCACCCACGGTGCCGAACTGATCGCAGCGCGGCTCGAGTTGGTCGGTGCGTTGGCACCGGAAGTCGAGAAGGCCTACCAACTGCTGGCGCCGGCGTCGCGGCCGGCCGCGGTGCGGTACCGCAGCAGTGTGCCGGACGCCGAGCAGGCCGCAAGTCAGGCCGACGGCGTATCGGCGCTGCGCGAAGCGATGTACACCGCGTTGCAGCACAAACGCAGCGCCGAACTGGAACGCGGTCTCTGTCTGATCGGACCGCACCGCGACGACCTGGAACTGGTTCTGGGTGACCAGCCAGCGAAAGGCTATGCCAGCCACGGCGAGTCGTGGTCGTTCGCGCTGGCGCTGCGGTTGGCTGCCTACCAGTTGCTCACGGCCGAAGGCGCCGAACCGGTACTGCTGCTCGACGACGTGTTCGCCGAGTTGGACAATGCTCGTCGACAGGCGTTGGCGAATGTGGCCGCCGACGCCGAGCAGGTGCTGGTGACCGCCGCGGTCGGCGCGGACATTCCGGACGGTTGGGACGCCCGGCGGATCGAGGTCGACATGCAAGACGGTGAACACGGCCGGATATCGGTGCTGCGATGAACCACGACCCCGATGAACAGCCTGTTGACCAGGGCCGGCGCGATGATGACATTCCAACCCCGCCAAGCCATCTCGCCGGTATCGCAGGCATGGATCTGGTGCGGCGCGCGCTCGAGGAAGCACGCGGCGCAGCACGCGAGCAAGGCAAGGACGTCGGGCGTGGTCGAACCTCGCCGCCGCCGAAACGGTTCACCGGATCGCGCCGCCGCCGCAGTTGGTCCGGGCCCGGTCCGGATCGCCGGGACCCCCAGTTGCTGGGCGCCGCCACCAATGAGCTGGCCAAGACCCGCGGCTGGAACCGCAAGGTCTCCGAGGGAGCGATCTTCGGTCAGTGGGCCACCGTGGTCGGCGAGCAGATCGCCGAGCACGCCTACCCAACCGCATTGCGCGAAGGCGTGCTGAGCGTCACCGCCGAATCGACGGCCTGGGCCACCCAGCTGCGGATGGTGCAAGCACAGCTGCTGGCCAAGATCGCCGCGGCGGTCGGCGATGGCATGGTGACCAGCTTGAAGATCACCGGACCGACGGCGCCGTCGTGGCGTAAGGGACCTTTGCACGTATCCGGTCGCGGCCCACGCGATACATACGGCTGAGAGGCGCCAGAAGCACACGTGCGGCGCAGACAAGCGTTTTCCGGTGGCTGAAGCTGAGAAATTCCGCGTCCGACGCAATTGGGTACCGGGAAACGTCGCCACAGAGTGGGTCCTGACGGTGGGTGGCGGTAGACTGCACAACGAGATTGCTGCGGTGCTCGAGCCGCAAGCACCAACCGTGCTGCACCCAACGCCGAGGAGAACCGTCCGACCGTGGCTGCCCAGAAGAAACCGGCACAACCCGCCTATGGTGCCGACTCGATCACCATCCTCGAGGGACTCGAGGCGGTCCGCAAACGGCCCGGTATGTACATCGGCTCCACCGGCGAGCGCGGCCTGCACCATCTGATCTGGGAAGTTGTCGACAACTCGGTCGATGAGGCGATGGCCGGATACGCCGACCGGGTCGAGGTCACCCTGCTCGAGGACGGCGGCGTCCAGGTCAGCGACAACGGCCGAGGCATCCCGGTCGGGATGCACTCCTCGGGCATTCCCACCGTCGACGTCGTCATGACTGTGCTGCACGCCGGCGGCAAGTTCGAATCCGACGCCTACGCGGTCTCCGGCGGTCTGCACGGCGTGGGTGTCTCGGTGGTCAACGCGCTGTCCAGCCGGCTCGAGGTGGAGATCTGCCGGGACGGCCACGAATGGTTCCAGTACTACGACCGTTCGGTGCCCGGCACCCTCAAACAGGGCGAGGCCACCAAGAAGACCGGCACCACGGTGCGGTTCTGGGCGGACCCGGACGTCTTCGAAACCACCACGTACGACTTCGAGACCGTGGCCCGCCGGCTGCAGGAGATGGCCTTCCTGAACAAGGGCTTGACCATCGTCTTGAACGATCAGCGGGTCGCCCCTGAAGAAGTCACCGACGAGGTGGTCAGCGACCACGCCGAGGCGCCCAAGAGCGCCGAGGAGAAGGCCGCCGAAGCCGCGGCCCCGCACAAGGTCAAGCACCGCACCTTCCACTACGCGGGCGGTCTGGTCGACTACGTCAAGCACATCAACCGGACCAAGACCCCCATCCACCAGAGCATCCTGGACTTCGAAGGCAAGGGCACCGGCCACGAGGTCGAGATCGCGATGCAGTGGAACGCCGGTTACTCCGAATCGGTGCACACCTTCGCCAACACGATCAACACCCATGAGGGCGGCACCCACGAAGAGGGCTTCCGGGCCGCGCTGACCTCGGTGGTCAACCGGTACGCCAAAGACAAGAAGCTGCTCAAGGACAAGGACCCCAACCTCACCGGGGATGACATCCGCGAGGGTCTGGCCGCGGTCATCTCGGTAAAGGTCGCCGAGCCGCAGTTCGAGGGTCAGACCAAGACCAAGCTGGGCAACACCGAGGTCAAGTCGTTTGTGCAGAAGGTCTGCAATGAACAACTGAACCACTGGTTCGAATCCAACCCGGCTGAAGCCAAAACCATTGTCAACAAGGCCGTTTCGTCAGCGCAGGCACGTGTCGCAGCGCGGAAAGCGCGAGAGTTGGTGCGGCGCAAGAGCGCAACCGACATCGGCGGCCTACCCGGCAAGTTGGCGGACTGCCGCTCCACCGACCCGAGCAAGTCGGAACTGTATGTGGTGGAGGGCGATTCGGCCGGCGGTTCGGCCAAGAGCGGCCGGGACTCGATGTTCCAGGCCATCCTGCCGCTGCGCGGCAAGATCATCAACGTCGAGAAAGCCCGGATCGACCGGGTGCTGAAGAACACCGAAGTCCAGGCGATCATCACCGCGCTGGGCACCGGTATTCACGACGAGTTCGACATCGCCAAGCTGCGCTACCACAAGATCGTGCTGATGGCCGACGCCGACGTCGACGGCCAGCACATCTCGACGCTGCTGTTGACCCTGCTGTTCCGGTTCATGCGCCCGCTGATCGAGAACAACCACGTCTACCTGGCACAGCCGCCGCTGTACAAGCTGAAATGGCAGCGCTCTGAACCGGAGTTCGCCTACTCGGACCGGGAGCGGGACGCGCTGCTCGAGGCCGGCAAGAAGGCCGGCAAGAAGATCAACGTCGACGACGGCATCCAGCGCTACAAGGGTCTGGGCGAGATGGACGCCAAGGAGCTGTGGGAGACCACCATGGACCCGTCGGTGCGGGTGCTGCGCATGGTCACCCTCGATGACGCCGCGGCGGCCGACGAGCTGTTCTCGGTGCTGATGGGTGAGGACGTGGAAGCCCGACGCAGCTTCATCACCCGCAACGCCAAGGACGTACGCTTCTTGGACGTGTGATCGGCGCCCGTTGGGGCGGGCGAGACGTGAGCGACCAGTGTGAAGTGACGCTGATCGCGAACCGGGGAAAGGCCCAGGTGGGGCCGGTACGGCAGGGAAATTTCGGCGGCATTTCTATACGATGCTGACCGCAACTCGAGTGCCAAGCGGAAGGACCAGTGGGGAGGGTGGCCGAGGACGCAGGGGCGCCGACCGAGCAGTTCTACCGGGTTCCGGTTGGCGACCTCCACTCCCCTGACGGCAGACCCGAACCTGTCTCCGGCCCGGAACTGTTCGGTGCCGGCTGGCCTCCGCCGGCGCCGTTTCTCGACGAATCGGTACGGCCCGGTCGGCACGCCGCACCGGCGCGAGCCGGCAGCACGCACAGCGCCGCGGTCTACCGGGTGCCGCCGCCGCTGGACGACGCCGTGTTGTTCAACCGCGTGGGCGCCGCGCCGCGGCGGGGCTGGCGCCGGACCGTGCACACCCTGACCGGCGGCCGGTTCACCCCCGGTCAGTCGGCGCGGGACCGCGAACGCGCGGATCTGTTCGCCCGCATCGCCCGCCCGATCGAGGGCGACTTCCGGGTGGCGGTGCTTTCGATCAAGGGCGGGGTCGGCAAGACCACCACCACGCTCGGCCTCGGGTCGGCCTTCGCCCGGATCCGCTCCGACCGCATCGTGGCGGTGGACGCCAATCCCGATCGCGGCACGCTGGCCCAACGCGTGCAGGATCCGTCAACCGCGACCGTCGGTGGGCTGCTCGCCGACCCGCTGATCCAGCGCTACTCCGACGTGCGCGCCTACACCCGGATGTCATCGAGCCGGCTCGAGGTGCTGGGCAGTGACCCCGACCCGGCGGTTGCCGAGGCGTTCGGCGAGTCCGATTACCGGCACGCAGTCGAGGTGCTGCAGAACTACTACAGCGTCATCCTCAGCGACTGCGGCACCGGCATCATGCATTCGGCGACCGCGGGGGTGCTGAGCCTGGCCGACGCCGTCGTGGTGGTTTCCGCGCCGTCCCTGGATTCCATGAAGAGCGCCGCTGCCACTTTGAAATGGCTTACCCTGCATGGCTATTCGTCGTTGTCGCGGGAATCACACCTGGTGATCAGCGCATCCCGACCGGGAGCCTCGGGTCTGCAGATGGAAAAGGTTCGCGAGCATTTCGCGGCTCGCTGCCGCTCGACGCATCTGATCCCGTTCGACCCGCACCTGGCCGAGGGTGGTCAGTTCGAGTCCGAGTTGCTCAAGCCCGCGACCTCTCGGGCGTACCTGGAGTTGGCCGCCGCGGTCTCCGAGCAGTTCGGCTCGCGGCGGGCCGCCGATCTCCCCGCGGGCCCGGTCAGGTGAGCGCCGAGGTGGCCGAACCAACCGAACCCGACGACGCCACCGTCGTCGCCGCTGCGGTGACCCCGAGCCCCGCCGCCGAGCGCGACGAGGAACGCACCCAGCTGATCCCGCGCGTAGAGGTCGAGGACACCCCGGCACCAGCGACCTCTCCGGCCACATCCGCCTCAACCGCCCCGGATCCGGGCTGGCCGGCCGGTGTGGCCTACCCCGAGTTCGCCCGGACCACCGCCTACCCGATGGCTGCCCCGGGTCCGGTGCCGGCCGCCGGTTACCCACCCGGCCAACTCGTCGAGCACCTTCCGCCGCGCGCCCAGGTGCGGCGCAGACCCAGCAGTGGTTGGCGCCGGATGGTGCATCGGCTCACCGGCGGTGTGGTCAATCTCGGTGATTCCCGCAAGGACCGGATGCGCCGCGAACTCGCTGCGCGGGCCGCGGCACCGGTGGTGGGTGACTACCGCATCGCGGTGCTCTCGCTCAAGGGCGGGGTCGGCAAGACCACGACGACGGTGGCGCTGGGTGCCACGTTGGCGGCGGTGCGTGGGGACCGGGTGATCGCCGTCGACGCGAATCCGGACTTCGGCACGCTGGCGTTGCGCGGCCCGGACAGCAGCCGGTCCACCGTGCGCGACGTGCTGCGCGACACCTCGATCATTCGGTACTCGGACGTGCAAGTGCATACCTCCCAGACCGAGAGCCGCCTGGAAATCCTTGCCTCAGAGCGGGATCCGGCGGCCTCCGAGGCGTTCTCGGCGCTGGACTACCGCCAGCTGATCGAGGTGCTGCACCGTTACTACAACATCATCTTGACCGACTGCGGGACCGGCCTGGTGCACTCGGCGATGCGCGGTGTACTCGGTGAGGCCAACGCGTTGGTGTTGGTGACCTCGCCGGCGATCGACAGCGTGCGCAGCACCGCGGCCACCTTGGACTGGTTGGTTTATCACGGGTATCCGCAACTGGCGGCGTCGGCGACGGTGGTGGTCAGTGCGGCCGCGCCGGGGACCCGCAGCAAAGAGATCGACCGCTTGCTCGGTTACTTCCGGCAGCGCGCCCGCGCGGTCCACTTCATCCCGTTCGACGAGCACCTGGCCGAGGGTTCGGAGGTGGTCATCGGCCGACTCGACCAGCGCACACGGGATGCCTTCCTCGGTCTGGCCGCCACCTTGGCCGACGCCTTCCCGAATCCGGGTCGCCGAGTCTGACACACCCGGGTGGCAGGCTTGGGGCAACGGGATCCGTCGAGGCCAAACCACTAGACTGGTCTGGTTGGCGGGGCCGGCATAGGCCGCCCGGCCGGCGGCGCCGGAGATCACCGCGCTGCTGCGAAACGAGGAGCGAATGACAGACACAACGCTGCCGCCTGGCGACGAGGCCGGCGACCGGATCGAACCGGTCGACATCCAGCAGGAAATGCAGCGCAGCTACATCGACTACGCCATGAGCGTGATCGTGGGCCGTGCGTTGCCCGAGGTCCGCGACGGGCTCAAACCGGTGCACCGCCGGGTGCTCTACGCGATGTACGACTCGGGTTTCCGGCCGGACCGCAGCCACGCCAAGTCGGCCCGCTCGGTTGCCGAAACGATGGGTAATTACCACCCGCACGGCGACTCCTCGATCTACGACACCCTGGTCCGGATGGCTCAGCCGTGGTCGCTGCGCTATCCGCTGGTCGACGGGCAGGGCAACTTCGGTTCGCCGGGCAACGATCCGCCGGCCGCGATGCGCTACTGCGTGACCGGTGATGCGCTGGTTCGGCTCCCCTTGGGTGAATCGGTTCGGATTGCCGATGTGGCGCCGGGAGCCCGGCCCAACACCGACAACGTCGTGGAACTCAAGGTGCTGGACCGCCACGGCGACCCCGTCCTCGCCGACCGCGTCTTCCATTCCGGGGAGCACCAGACCTACACGGTGCGGACCGATGAGGGCTATGAGGTCACGGGGACGGCCAACCACCCACTGCTTTGCCTGGTGGATGTGGCCGGCGTGCCAACCTTGTTGTGGAAGTTGATCGAGGAGATCGGGCCCGGCGACCGAGTCGCAATTCAGCGGACTCCACCCGTCGAGTTGGGTCCCGCGGACTGGCAGACCACGCTCGAAGCCCTCCTGCTCGGGGCCTTCATCAGCGCAGGCTTCGTGTCCGAGAATCGGGCCGGATTCAACAATCTGGACCGGGACTTCTTCGCGACGGTGCTGGCGGCCTATGACGCGGTCGTTGGCGGCGCGCGGTACACCTCGTCGCGCACCGTTGCTTCGGGTTCAGTTCTTCATGAGTTGGACATCCACAATCTGACGGCGCTGCGCAAGTCGTGTCTGGCCGAGTTGATTGGCCAGCGTTCGGTGCAAAAGACCGTGCCGGAATGGCTATGGCAGGCGCCAGCTGTCGTGAAGCGGGCGTTCCTTGGAGCGTTGTTCGAAGGCGATGGATCCTGCTCGGCCCTGCCGCGCAACACGATTCAGGTGTCCTACTCGACCCGTAGTGAAGTTCTGGCCAAGGATGTCCAGCAGATGCTGCTGGAGTTCGGCGTGGTGTCCCGGCGATACCGTCACGCGACCGGTGAGCACAAGGTGGTGCTCACCAGCCGTGCACAAGCGGAAATGTTCGCGGCGCGTATTGGGTTCGGCGGCATCAAGCAAGACAAGCTGACGGCGCTCCTCGGAGCGTTGCCGGAACATGCAGCCGGTCTCGACGGCGATTTCGTTCCGGGTCTGGCCGCGTTCGTCCGCCAGCACTCCGGCGGACGCTGGGTTGACAAGGAGTGGCTGCAGAAACACAACATCGACCGGTTGGCTCGTTGGCGTAGCCACGGTTCTGAGATCCTCGGCCGTATCGCTGATCCTGAAATACGTGCGGTTGCAACGGATCTGACCGACGGACGCTTCTACTACGCGCGGGTGGCATCGGTCTCCGACTCCGGCGTGCAGCCCGTCTACAGCCTGCGGGTGCAGACCGACGACCACTCATTCATCACCAACGGGTTCGTCAGTCACAACACCGAGGCGCGGCTGACTCCGTTGGCGATGGAGATGCTGCGCGAAATCGACGAGGAGACAGTCGATTTCAGCCCGAACTACGACGGCCGGGTGCAGGAGCCGACGGTACTGCCGAGCCGGTTCCCGAACCTGCTGGCCAACGGTTCGGGCGGTATCGCGGTCGGCATGGCGACCAACATCCCGCCGCACAACCTGGGCGAGTTGGCCGAGGCCGTGTACTGGTGTCTGGAGAACTACGAGGCCGACGAAGAGGCCACCCTGGAAGCGGTGATGGAGCGGGTCAAGGGGCCCGACTTCCCCACCCACGGACTGATTGTCGGGACCCAGGGTATCCAGGACGCCTACAAGACCGGCCGCGGTTCGGTCCGGATGCGCGGCGTGGTGGAGATCGAAGAGGACAGCAAGGGCCGGGCTTCGCTGGTCATCACCGAGCTGCCCTATCAGGTCAACCACGACAACTTCATCACCTCGATCGCCGAGCAGGTGCGCGACGGCAAGCTGGCCGGCATCTCCAACATCGAGGACCAGTCCAGCGACCGGGTGGGGCTGCGCATCGTCATCGAGCTGAAACGCGATGCGGTGGCCAAGGTGGTGGTGAACAACCTCTACAAGCACACCCAGCTGCAGACCAGCTTCGGCGCCAACATGCTCTCGATCGTCGACGGGGTGCCGCGCACGCTGCGCCTGGACCAGATGATCCGGCTCTACGTCGAGCACCAGATCGATGTCATCATCCGGCGCACCACCTACCGGTTGCGTAAGGCCAACGAGCGCGCGCACATCTTGCGCGGCCTGGTCAAGGCGCTCGACGCGCTCGACGAGGTGATCGCGTTGATCCGGGCGTCGGCCAACGCCGACGTGGCGCGCACCGGGTTGATGGAGCTGCTCGACGTCGACGAGATCCAGGCCCAGGCCATCTTGGACATGCAGCTGCGCCGGTTGGCTGCCCTGGAACGCCAGAAGATCGTCGATGACCTGGCCAAGATCGAAGCCGAGATCGCCGATCTCGAGGACATCCTGGCCAAGCCGGAACGCCAGCGCGGGATCGTGCGCGACGAGCTCGCCGAGATCGTCGACAAGCACGGCGACGCCCGTCGCACCCGGATCATCGCGGCCGACGGCGACGTCACCGACGAGGACCTGATCCAGCGCGAGGACGTCGTCGTCACCATCACCGAGACCGGCTATGCCAAGCGCACCAAGACCGACCTGTACCGCAGCCAGAAGCGCGGCGGCAAGGGCGTGCAAGGCGCCGGCCTCAAACAGGACGATATCGTCGCGCACTTCTTCGTCTGCTCGACGCATGACTGGATCCTGTTCTTCACCACGCAGGGCCGGGTGTATCGGGCCAAGGCCTACGACCTGCCGGAGATGACCCGCACCGCGCGGGGCCAGCACGTGGCCAACCTGCTGGCGTTCCAGCCCGAGGAACGGATCGCCCAGGTGATCCAGATCAAGAGCTACGAGGACGCGCCGTACCTGGTGTTGGCCACCCGCAACGGTCTGGTGAAGAAGTCCAAGTTGGTCGACTTCGACTCCAACCGGTCCGGCGGCATCGTGGCGATCAACCTGCGCGAAGGCGACGAACTGGTGGGCGCGGTGCTGTGCTCGGCCGACGACGACCTGCTGTTGGTCAGCGCTAACGGCCAGTCGATCCGGTTCTCGGCCACCGACGAGGCGCTGCGGCCGATGGGCCGGGCCACCTCGGGTGTGCAGGGCATGCGGTTCAACGAGGATGACCGACTGCTGTCGCTCAACGTCGTCGTCGAGGACACCTACCTGCTGGTGGCGACCTCAGGCGGGTACGCCAAGCGCACGGCGATCGACGAGTACACCGTGCAGGGCCGCGGCGGCAAGGGCATCCTCACCATCCAGTACGACAAGAAGCGCGGCAGCCTGGTCGGCGCGCTGATCGTCGACGAGGACAGTGAGCTGTACGCCATCACCTCCGGGGGCGGCGTGATCCGCACGGCCGCGCGTCAGGTGCGCAAGGCCGGCCGGCAGACCAAGGGGGTTCGCTTGATGAACCTCGGGGACGGCGACACACTGTTAGCCATTGCGCGCAACGCCGAAGCGTCCGAGGAGCCTGACGAGTCCGAGGACGACGCGGCAGGCACCGAAGCCGACGCGTAACGGAACCGGACGAGCGGAGTAGGTGTGACCTCACCCAAGGAGCCGAGCCGACCTGAACCCGGCAACGGCGCCGGACCCGGGAACGGCGCGGCCGAGCGGACCGGCCGGGCTGCGGTCGGCCGTCTCACCGAGTCCGGTGAGGTGCCGCCCTGGCAGCGCGGCGCCGCCCGAGCCCAACCGCCCGGGACGGCCCGGGGCCAGCATGCGGCCGAGCCCCGGAGCGAGGCGCGCAGCGAGTCCCGGAGCGAGGCGCGCAGCGAGCCGACGACGGCCAAACCCGTCGAGGCTCGGGGCTCCGGCCCAGCCGATGCGCGGCCGGCCGGTAAACCTGCGGAGAGTCGGACCAGCCGCTACATCACCGGGTCTGCGGCCCCGGCGCAGCTCAAGGCCGCCGAACAGGCGACCCAGCAAGCCGTCGAGCAGTCCGGCGCCGAGCCGGACTCCCCCGCCCCGCGCCGGGAGTCGGCGCGCCCGGAGGTCGGCCGCGGCAAGGACAAGGAGTACGCCAGCGAACTGCCGGACCTGTCCGGCCCGCAGGCGCGGCCGCAACGCCGGCCGGGTGCCGACCGTCCGGAGGCCGCGGGCACGCAGCGCTCCGGCGGATCCCCCCGCGTGCAGGTGGGTCCCCGCCCGAAGACCGGCCCGGTGCGCGCCAGCATGCAGATCCGACGCGTCGATCCGTGGAGCACGCTGAAGGTGTCGCTGCTGCTGTCGGTGGCGCTGTTCTTCGTCTGGATGATCGCCGTCGCGTTCCTGTATCTGGTGCTCGGCGGGATGGGCGTGTGGACCAAGCTCAACAGCAACGTCGGCGACCTGCTGACCAGCACCGGCGGTGGCGGCGGCGAACTGGTGTCGGCCGGCAGCATCTTCGGTGGTGCGCTGCTGATCGGTCTGGTCAACATCGTGGTGTTCACAGCACTGGCCACGCTGGGAGCGTTCGTCTACAACCTGTCGACCGACATCGTCGGTGGCGTCGAGGTGACGCTGGCCGACCGGGATTGAGCCTCGGCGGTCGCGCCGAGATCGCCGGTTTGGGCGGCGGGGCAGGCGTACGGTAATCTCGTCGCTCGGTAACGGGCCTATAGCTCAGGCGGTTAGAGCGCTTCGCTGATAACGAAGAGGTCGGAGGTTCGAGTCCTCCTAGGCCCACTATGAAGAAACGGCTGCTGATCGTCGCGCTCGCGCTCACGGCAGTGGCCGCGGTGCTACGGTCACGACAACGCACCGAGGTCTGGCACTCCGTCGAGGACCAGCCACCCGCCTGAATGTCAGGTAAGGGGCCTTAGCTCAGTTGGTAGAGCGCTGCCTTTGCAAGGCAGATGTCAGGAGTTCGAATCTCCTAGGCTCCACAAGCTCTTTCCGCTCGCGCGCAATTCCACCCCGTGCTGCTGGTTCACAATCGGGCGCGTGGCGACTATGGTCGGCGCACATGACGTTGCCCCGCAAACTTCAGCTCCTGACTCCCCTGGTGTTCGGTGCGGCCCTCGCGTTGAGCGGTTGTGTTTCGGAGACCATCGAAGAAGTACCCGCGCCCACCACGGTGGCACCCTCCCCCGGCGCGCCGCAGGCGCCTGACGCGCCGCAGTCGCCTGGAGCTCCGCAGGCTCCCGAGGTCAGCACGACCACGGTCCCGATGATGCCCAACCCCAACGGCGACGGGTCGATGGTGCCGTGTGAAGGCACCATCTGTACCAACCCGAACCACGGCGCCGGGGACGACCCCGCCGAGAACGGCGGCTTCATGGAGAGCCCCAACGGTGACGGCAGCCTGGTCCCGTGCGAGGGCACCATCTGCACCAATCCGAACCACGGCGGCGGAGATCCGAACGACCCACCGGAGCCGGGTCAGACCGAGATGGAAGGACCCGACGACGTCGGCTGACCGCCGCTCAGGGCGCGGGGTCAATCTGCACGCTGGGCGGCAGTGCTGAGGGCTCGGGCTGGCGGGAACGACGCACGATCGCGAACGCCGCTCCCCCGGCGGCCAGCACGGCAGCGCCGGCTCCGATGAGCAGCCACGGCCGCGGGATGCGCCGGTTGCCGCGCCGCCGGGAGCGGGCCTCCTGGTAGCTGTCCGGCAGGTTGGCCAGCACCTCCTGGGCAGCCGCGAACTCCTCGCGCAGTGCGTCTTGGGCCGCGGCGACCTCCTTGCGCAGCTTGCCTTCCTGGTACCGCTGCCGCAGCGCCCCGAAGGCCACCGCCACCGAATGAGCCCCCAATCCGGTCGCGCCGCGGACGACGTCGACCGGGCCGGCGGCGGTGTGCGCCAGGCCCCGGCTCAGGCGCTGGGCAGAAGTCAGTCGGGTGTGGTTAACCGAAGTCATTCGGACAGCCTGCCATCTGCGGCGTGCTTTCGGAACCTATGCCGCGGGTAGGGCCCCGACGGCGTCGCAGAGCGAGGTGGCAGACTGTAAAACCGTGACTACGAGCCCCATTCAGACCGCCACCGCCACGCTGCACACCAACCGCGGTGACGTCAAGATCGCACTGTTCGGCAACCATGCCCCCAAGACCGTCGCCAACTTCGTCGGCCTGGCCCAGGGCACCAAGGAATACTCCACCGAGAACGCCTCGGGCGGCACCTCCGGGCCGTTCTACGACGGCGCCCCGTTCCACCGCGTCATCGAAGGCTTCATGATCCAGGGCGGCGACCCGACCGGCACCGGCCGCGGCGGCCCGGGCTACAAGTTCGCCGACGAATTCCACCCGGAACTGCAGTTCGACCGGCCCTACCTGCTGGCGATGGCCAACGCCGGCCCGGGCACCAACGGTTCGCAGTTCTTCGTCACCGTCGGCCCCACCCCGCACCTGAACCGCCGGCACACCATCTTCGGTGAGGTCGTCGACGAGGCCTCGCGGAAGGTGGTCGACGCCATCGCCACCACCCCGACCGACCGCAACGACCGCCCGGTCGATCCGGTGGTCATCGAGTCGATCACGGTTTCTTAAGCACGAACCATCGAAGTCCCGGCTCCAGCGCCCTCGGGCGACTGGACCGGGACTTCGCTCGTGTCGGGTGGACGGTCAGCCGGCGTAGCCGGCTGTGGTGAGCGCGTCGAGCACCTCGAGTGGTTCGGTACCGAGATCCCAGCGACTGAACACCCGCAGCCGGTCATCGGTGGTGTCGATCTCGAGCAGCCGGTTCTTGCGGCCCAGCCGACGGAACTCGGTGATCCGGACCCGAGCGATCTCCGCCCGCGGCAACGTGCTGCTGCCCCGCCAGGTGCGCACCACCAGACCGGCGTCGGTGATTGCTAGTTTCGGGCGCGCCGTCCACGAGAAAATTGCAAAGACAAGCAAACCCACCGCGGCAACGCCGATCAGGACACGTCCGGGCCGGTCAGTGACCAGCGTCACACCGGCTATGGCCATCACCAATCCGCCGATCCCCAGCGCCACGATCGACGCCGAGTTCGGCCCCCAACTAGTTTGCTGAGTTTGATTCATAGGCACCCTTACCATTGCAGATGCAGTTATCCACAAGTGCTATCCACAATGGGGATGAATCACACGCGTGTGATTGTGCGTCGCCGCAGGTCGGAGCTCAGTAAACGCCGAACCGCAAGATGAATGCATCTTCCCGGCCAGCAGCCTCAGCGCCACCGCATGGTGAGCAACAGGCCGGTGATCATGAAAGCAAACGCGATCGCGTAGTTCCATTGCGCCAAATCGGCCATCCATTGCAGCCAGGCCGGGGTGCTCACCGGGTTGGTGGCAGCCAACTGGAAGACCAGCAGCCAGGCCAGGCCGAGCAGCATCAGCCCGCAGAAAAACGCCACGAACCACACGCTCGACGGTCCGGCCTTCACCTTTACCGGGGTACGGCTGACCGGCCGGACGGTGAAGTCGTTCTTCTTGCGGACCTTTGACTTGGGCATGGTTACCTTCGACAGCGACGACAAGTGCGACGATGAACATCGCACGGGGTTGCCAGCCAGCCTAACGCAGCCGCCCCGCCCGCCGAGAATCCTAGGAGGCCGCCGTGGCGAAACCGGAGGATCCGGCGCGCTCGCGGTGGCGTTGGGGCGTGCCGGTGGTGTGCCTGCTGGCCGGCCTGTTGCTGGCCGCCACCCACGCGGTCTCCGGCGGCACCGAAATCCGCCGCAGCGACGCCCCCCGGCTGGTCGATCTGGTGCGCGAAACCCAACAGTCCGTCGATGAGCTCAGCGCCGAACGCGACGGCCTGGCCGACCGGATCGATTCCACGCACGGCCGGTTCAGCGACGCCGCGCTGGCCGCGATGGGGGCCAGCGCCGCCGAACTGGCCGACGTCGTCGGTCTCGACCCGGTTGGCGGCCCCGGTCTGGTGGTCACCCTGACCGACGCCAACCGCGACGCCGACGGCCGCTTCCCGCGCGATGCCCGCCCCGATGACCTGGTGGTGCATCAACAGGACATCCAAGCCGTCCTCAACGCGTTGTGGAGTGCCGGGGCCGAGGCCATCCAGATGCAGGACCAGCGGCTGATCGCCACCTCGGCGCCGCGCTGCGTGGGCAACACGCTCTTGCTCAACGGACGCACCTACAGCCCGCCGTACCGGATCGCGGCGATCGGCGACGCGCCGGCCATGCAGGCCGCCCTGGCCGCCGCTCCCCTGGTCCAGTTGTACAAGCAGTACGTGGCGCGGTTCGGGCTCGGCTACACCGAAGAGGTGCGCGGCGATCTGCAACTGGTCGGGCATCCGCCGCCGCCGCGGCTGCAGTACGCCGCCCCCAACGGCCCGCTGGGCTACTGATTCCGCTTGCTGGGCGCCCGTGCCACCCCGGTAACCTGTGACGATGCAGGTCTTGGTAGTCGACAACTACGACAGCTTCGTGTTCAACCTGGTCCAGTACCTGGGCCAGTTGGGTGTCACCGCTGAGGTCTGGCGCAACGACGACGAGCGGATCGGCTCCGAGGCCGCGATCGGCGCGGCCGCCGAGCGGTTCGACGGGATCCTGCTCAGCCCCGGCCCCGGCACCCCGGAGCGGGCCGGCGCGACCATCGACCTGGTGCACGCCTGCGCGGCGGCGCGCACTCCGCTGCTCGGCGTGTGCCTCGGTCACCAGGCCATCGGGGTGGCCTTCGGGGCCACCGTGGACCGCGCGCCGGAACTGCTGCATGGCAAGACCAGCACCGTCTTCCATCAGAACATCGGTGTGCTGCAAGGACTTCCGAACCCGTTCACGGCCACCCGGTATCACTCGCTGACCATCCTGCCGCAGACCGTGCCGGCCGAACTCGAGGTCACCGCACGCACCGAGAGCGGTGTGATCATGGCGGTCCGGCACACCGAACTGCCGATCCACGGCGTGCAGTTCCACCCGGAATCCATCCTCACCGAAGGCGGCCACCGGATGCTGGCCAACTGGCTGGGGCAGTGCGGCCGCGCACCCGAGGAGGCACTGGTGCACCGATTGGAAGCCGAGGTCGCCGACGCCGTCGGCGCCGCGTTCGCCGGCTGAGCCACTCCCCCGGCGCCGCTCGCCGCGGCGCGCGGCGGCTGGTCAGCCGCCGAAGGTCAGCGTGATCGTCGAGCCGTAACCGATGCCCTGCCCCGGCGGCGGGCTCTGCGACATCACCCGGTTGCGGTTGTCTCCGGAGTTCGGCACGTCGGGACCCTTGTTCAGCACCCCGGTCCAGCCCAGCGCGGCCAGCGTCGGGTAGGCGTCATCCCAGTACTGGCCAACCAGATTGGGCATGGTGAACTGATTACCGCGGGAGACCTGCAATTCGACCACGGTGTCCAACGGCACGGTCTGACCCGCCGCCGGCGCGGTCCCCAGCACCGTCCCGGCCGGCTCCACGGCGTCGACGTCGGCGTGGGTGAACCGGGTGAACCCGTAGACCGAGAGGTTCTTCTCGGCCTGGGACACCGTCTGCCCGGCGACGTCGGGGATGTCCTTGGTCTGCGGTCCGGACCCGACGATGATGGTGATCTCATTGGTGATCGCCGAAGTCTGGTTGGCCGGCGGGTTGGTGCCCAACACCTTGTCCTTGAGCTCCGGCGTCGACGGCGACGTCGCCTGTTTGAACACCGTGAAGCCGGCGGCCTTCAACTTCTGCACGGCGTCGCCGTAGCTCAAATTGACCACCGCGGGCACCTCACGTTGCTCAGGGCCGTAGGACACGTTCACGGTGATCTCGTCGCCGGCCCCGGCTGCCGAGTTGGCCGGCGGGTTGGTGTCGATGACGTGGTCGGGTGGCACCGTCGAACTCGACTTCTGTTCGGTGCGGGTCTTGAAGCCGCGATTCTGCAGCGTGGCAATGGCATCCGCGGACGGCTGACCGGCGACGTCGGGCACCTGCACGTCCCGGGTGCTGCCGCCGAACGCGTTGATCGCGATGGTGACCACCACGGTCAGGGCGGTCAGCAGCGCCACCGCCACCAGCCAGCGGGCCACCGAGCGTCGATTCCCGCCGGAGTCGGAGAAGTCGTACTGCCGGGGCAGCTGTTCGGTTTCGGCGCGGTAGTTCGGCGGGGCGGACAGGATCGAGGAGCGTTCCTCGTCGGTGAGCACCTTGGGGGCTTCCGGGGTCTGGCCGCTGTGCACCCGGACCAGATCCGCGCGCATCTCGGCGGCGGTCTGATAGCGGTTGTCCGGGTTCTTGGCCAACGCCTTGAGCACCACCGCGTCCAGTTCCGGACTGATGCCCTGATACCGCTGCGACGGCGGAATCGGATCCTCGCGAACGTGTTGGTAGGCCACCGCGACCGGCGAGTCGCCGACGAAAGGTGGTTCGCCGGTGAGGATTTCGTACAGCACGCAACCCAGCGAGTACACGTCGGAGCGGGCGTCGACGGACTCACCGCGGGCCTGCTCGGGGGACAGGTACTGCGCGGTGCCGATCACCGCCGCGGTCTGGGTGACGCTGTGCGAATCGGCCAGCGCCCGGGCGATGCCGAAGTCCATCACCTTCACCGCGCCGGTCTTGCTGATCATGATGTTGGCCGGTTTGACGTCGCGGTGGATGATGCCGTGGTTGTGGCTGAAGTTCAGCGCCTGGCAGGCATCGGCGATCACCTCGATGGCCCGCTTGGGCGGCATCGGCCCGTCGTTTTGCACGATGTCGCGCAACGTGACGCCGTCGACGTACTCCATCACGATGTAAGGCAAAGGGCCGGTGCCGGTTTCGGCCTCACCGGTGTCGTACACCGCGACGATCGCCGGATGGTTCAGCGCCGCGGCGTTCTGCGCCTCACGGCGGAACCGCAAATAGAAGCTGGGGTCACGGGCCAGATCGGCGCGCAGCACCTTGACCGCGACATCGCGATGCAGCCGGGTGTCGCGGGCTAGGTGGACTTCTGACATCCCGCCGAACCCGAGGATCTCCCCGAGTTCGTAGCGGTCGGACAGGCGTTCGGGGGTGGTCATCTGGTGTCCACTGCCTCTCCTGTCCAGTTCGACGGTTCGGCCGGCGGGGCTTGGCCCGGCGGCGGTTCGGCGGGCGGGGTCTCCTGGCCCGGCGTCACGGTGTTGGTGATCGTGGCCGGCGGCTGGTCGCCACCGGTGTCCCGGTTGTGGTCGACGACGATCAGCACCGCGATCACGATCGCCAACGCACCGAGCACACCGGCCGCCCACAGCAGCGCGCGTTGCCCGGAGGAGAACGAGCGTCGGGCCGGCGGGGGCCGGTGGTGACTGCCGCTCGGCGGGCGGGCCCGGGTTGCGGGGGCCGGTGCGACCGCGCGCGACTGCGTGCTCGGGATGGCCGCCGGGCTGGCCCGACCCAGGGTGGGTGCCGCGTTCGGCCGCGGCGGGCGACGCCCGGCCCGCACCGCGGCGACGGCGTCGGCGAACGGACCGCCGCTCTTGTACCGGCCGGCGGGGTTCTTGTTCAGCGCGACCTCGATCAGCTCCCGCACGTTGGGCGGCAGGTCGGGCGGCAGCGGGGGAGGAGGCTCTTTGATGTGCTTCATCGCGACCGTCAGCGCGCCGTCGCCGACGAACGGGCGCTTACCCGAAACCGCTTCGTAGCCAACGACTCCCAGCGCATAGACGTCGCTGGCGGCGGTGGCATCGTGACCCAGGGCCTGCTCGGGCGCGATGTACTGCGCGGTGCCCATCACCATGCCGGTCTGGGTCACCGGCGCGGCGTCGACGGCCTTGGCGATACCGAAGTCGGTGAGCTTGACCTGCCCGGTCGGGGTGATCAAGATGTTGCCCGGTTTGACGTCGCGGTGCACCAGCCCGGCCGAGTGCGCGACCTGCAGCGCGCGGCCGGTCTGCTCGAGCATGTCCAGGGAGTGCCGCAGCGAGAGCCGGCCGGTGCGCTTGAGCACGGAGTTCAACGGCTCACCGTTGACCAACTCCATCACCAGGTAGGCGGTGCGGCCCTCACCGTCGATCTCGGTTTCGCCGTAGTCGTGCACCGCGGCGATCCCGGGGTGGTTGAGCATCGCGACGGTGCGGGCCTCGGCCCGGAACCGCTCGACGAACTCCGGATCCGAGGAGTACTCGCTCTTGAGCACCTTGACCGCGACCCGGCGGCCCAGCCGACTGTCGACGGCCTCCCACACCTGGCCCATTCCACCGGTGGCGATGAGGCGCTGGAGCCGGTACCGACCGGACAGCGTGACACCTACGCGCGGGCTCATGGTCCTCCCTGAAGTGCCGCGGCGATCACGGCACGACCGATGGGTGCGGCCACCGCGCCGCCCGTTGCGGACAGCCGGTCGCCGCCGTTCTCCACCAGCACCGCGACGGCGACCTTGGGGTCGCGCGCCGGCGCGAAGGCGATGTACCAGGCGTGCGGTGGCGTGTTGCGGGGATCGCTACCGTGCTCAGCGGTACCCGTCTTGGAGGCGATCTGCACGTCGGCGATTGCCCCCGTCTGCAGGGTCTGCTGTTCGGAACCGATCATCAAATTCGTTAGCTTAGCCGCGACCTCGGAACTGACGGCACGCCGTAGCTCCTGCGGTTCGGTGACGTCGACGTTGGCCAGGTCCGGTCCGGTCAGCCGATCCACCAGGTAGGGCTGCATGGTGACCCCGTCGTTGGCGATGGTCGCGGCCACCATGGCGTTCTGCAGCGGCGTCACCGCGACATCCTTCTGCCCGATCGCCGACATCCCCAGCGCCGCGCCGTCGGAGATCGCGCCGACGGTGGACTCCGAGACCTGCAGCGGGATCGGCTTGGTGGGGGAGTCGAAGCCGAAGTCCTTGGCGGTGTTACGCAGCGAGTCGGCGCCGATCCGCAACCCCATCTGCACGAACGCAGTGTTGCAGGACCGCGCGAAGGCTTCCTCGAGTGTTGCGGTCTGCCCCGACCCGCACGGCGCGCCGCCGTAGTTCTCCAGCGTCGCGGTGCTGTTGGGCAGCGGAATCGACGGCAGCGCGGTGAACCGGGAATCCTCGGTGAAATCGGACTGCAACGCCGCGGCGGCGGTGACCACCTTGAACGTCGACCCGGGTGGGTAGCGCTCGGAGATGGCCCGGTTGCTGAGCGGAGAATTCGGATCGTCGCGCAACTCCTGCCAGGCCTGCTGCTGCGCGGTGACGTCGTGGGTGGCCAGCCGGTTCGGGTCGTACGACGGCGCCGACACCATGGCCAGGATGCGTCCGGTCTTGGGTTCCAGCGCCACCACCGCGCCCTTGCAGGTTTCGTTGCAGCCGTCCTGCATGGCCTGCCAGGCGGCCTGCTGCACCCGCGGGGAGATGGTGGTGTCGACGTTGCCGCCGCGCGGGTCGCGGCCGGTGAAGAAGTCGGCCAGCCGGCGGCCGAACAGGCGCTCGTCGGAGCCGTTGAGGATCGGGTCCTCGGCGCGTTCTAGGCCGGTGCTGGAATAGCTCAGCGAGTAGAAGCCGGTGACCGGCGCGTACTCGAAGGGGTTCGGGTAGGTGCGCAGGAACCGGTAGCGGCCCCCGGACGGCACCGAGTAGGCCATCAGTTGCCCGCTGGCCGCGATCTGGCCGCGCTGCCGCGAGTATTCGTCCAGCAGCGTGCGCTGGTTGCGCGGGTCGGCGCGCAACCCGTCGGCGCTGAACACCTGCGTGAAGGTGGCGTTGAGCAGCAGCACGACGATGAGCGCCATCAGCGTCATCGAGATCCGGCGCAGTGAGGTGTTCATACCTTCTCGATCACCTCGGTGCGCGCCGCGGCGATCGGAGGCTGACCGGTCGGGGTCTTGACCGGTTCGACCAGGGGCCGGCGTGCGGCGTGCGAGATCCGCACCAGCAGCGCCAACAGCAGGTAGTTGGCCACCAGCGAGGACCCGCCGTAGGACATCCACGGCGTGGTCAACCCGGTCAACGGGATCAGGTTGGTCACCCCGCCGACCACGATGAACAGCTGCAGCCCCAGCGTGGCGGCCAGACCGGCGGCGAGCAGCTTGCCGAAGCTGTCCCGGACCGCCAGCGCGGTGCGCATGCCGCGGATGATCAAGATGGTGTACAGCATCAGCACCCCGGCCAGCCCGACCAGCCCGAGTTCCTCGCCGACGGCGGCGATGATGAAGTCGGTCGAGGCGGCCGGCACGGTGCCCGGTTGCCCGTTGCCCAGCCCGGTGCCGAAGATGCCGCCGGTGGCGAAGCTGAACAGCGACTGCACCATCTGGTAGCCGCCGCCCTCCGGGTCGGCGAACGGATCCAGCCAGGCCTGCACCCGCACCCGCACGTGCGCGAACAGGTAGTACGCCAGCAGGCTGCCGGCCGCGAACAAGCCCAGACCGATCAGCACCCAGCTGAGCCGTTCGGTGGCGATGTAGACCATGGTCAGGAACGACGCGTACAGCAGCAGCGAGGTGCCGAGGTCCTTCTCGAACACCATCACGCCCACCGACAGCACCCAGGCCGCCAGCAGCGGTGCCAGATCCCGCGGCCGCGGCAGGTCCATGCCGAGTACGTGCTTGCCAGCGCTGGTGAACAAGTTGCGTTTGGCCACCAGCACCGCGGCGAAGAAGATCAGCAAGAGGATCTTGGAGAACTCAGCGGGCTGGATCGAGAAGCCGGGGAACCGGATCCAGATCTTGGCGCCGTTCTGTTCGGAGAATGCCGCGGGCAGCAGCGCCGGGATGGCCAGCAGCACCAGACCGATCAGCCCGCACACGTAGCCGTAGCGGGACAGTTGGCGATGGTCCTTGACCAAGATCAGCACCAGCGAGAAACCGATCACGCCGACCAGCGTCCACAGCATCTGCTGGCCGGCGCTGGGTTCCGGGCCGTCCACGCCGGTGGCCGCGGACAGGTCCAGGCGGTGGATCATCACCAGACCCAGCCCGTTGAGCAGGGCCACCACCGGCAGCAGAATCGGGTCGGCGTACGGCGCGAAATACCGGATGACCAGGTGCGCGAAGCCGAACAGCGCCAAGAAGCCCAGCAGGTAGCCGCCGAGTTCGATGGTCAGGCCCTGCTCCTGGTTGGCTTCCACGATCAACAGCGCCACCCCGGTCAGACCGGCGGCAAAGCACAGCAGCCCCAGTTCGGAGTTGCGCCGAGTCGGTAGCGGCGGGATGACCGCGACCGGGGACTGCGGCGCGGTGGTCATGCCGCTTCCCGGCAGTCGACGCCTGGCTCCTGCTGCGGGGTGGGCGCGGCGCTGGTGGTCGGCGCGGGCGGACGGGTGGTGGTCGGGCTGGTCGGCGAATCGGGATTTCGGTTGGTCGGCGCCGTCGGGTTGTCGGCGTCGGGGTCGTCGGCGTCGGGGTTCTGCTGTCCGGTGACCGGCGGGCGGCCCGACGTGCCCGGGACCGGCGCCTTGGTGGTCGGTGTGGTCGACGGCGTCGGAGTGGGGGTGGCGGCCGGCTTGCAGATCGGCAGCAGCGAGGTGTCGGCCAGGTCCCGGAGCTGGCGGATGGCGTCGTCCAGCGACCCGCCGGGCAACCCGGCCTGCACCTGGGTGCGTTCGGACTGACGCAGGTCCTGCAGCTGCATCGGCTTGCAATCGGCGCGCTGCTCGCCGTACGCGACGTGCGCCACCGCGTTGTCGCTGCGCAGGCAGGCGTACAGGAACGGTTCGGACAGCGAGACGCCCAGCACCGAACTCTGGATGCCCTGCATGATCGTCACCGTGCCGGCGTGGTCGATGACGTAGAAGTTGTTGTCGATGTATTTCTTGACGCCCCACAAACCGGCGGCGACCAACAGCACCACGACGGCGGCGGCGATCAGCATCCGGCGCCGGGACCGGCGCGGCTGGGTGGGGATTTCAGGCTCGGGCACAACGCGTTTGGCCTGCGTTCGTTTCGGGTTGATCGCCGAGGCGCGGCCGGCCGCGGTGTTCGGAGGAGCAGCGTCGTCGTCGCTGCCGGAGACTGCGCCGGCCAGGATCGGCTGGGTTTGGCCGTAGTCGTTGTCGACGACGTCGGCCACCACCACCGTGACGTTGTCCGGGCCGCCGCCGCGCAGCGCGAGTTCGATCAGCCGGTCCGCGCTTTCGGCGACGTCCTCGATCTGCAGCGCTTCCTTGATGGTCTCGTGACTGACCGGGTCGGACAGGCCGTCCGAACACAGCAGGTAGCGGTCACCGACCCGGGCCTCGCGCACAGTCAGCGTCGGCTCCACCTCATGCCCGGTGAGCGCGCGCATGATCAGCGAGCGCTGCGGGTGGGAGTGCGCCTCCTCGGCGGTGATCCGGCCCTCGTCGACCAGGGTCTGCACAAAGGTGTCGTCCTTGGTGATCTGGCTCAGCTCACCGTCGCGCAGCAGATAGCTGCGCGAGTCGCCGATGTGCACCAGGCCCAGCCGCGTGCCCGCGAACAGGATCGCGGTCAGCGTGGTGCCCATGCCCTCGAGTTCGGGCTCGGCTTCCACGTGCGCGGCGATCGCCGAGTTGCCCTGGTGCACCGCCTCGTCGAGCTTGGCCAGCAGATCGCCGCCGGGCTCGTCGTCGTCGAGATGCGCCAACGCGGCGATCACCAACTGGGAGGCGACCTCGCCGGCGGCATGCCCGCCCATGCCGTCGGCCAGCGCCAACAGCCGGGCCCCGGCGTACACCGAATCTTCGTTGTTGGAGCGGACCAAACCACGGTCGCTACGTGCGGCATACCGCAGACCCAGTGTCACGGGCGTAACTCGATTGCCGTCTTGCCGATTCGCACCGGCATGCCTATGGGAACTCGTACCGCCGTCGTCACCTTCACCCTGTCGAGGTATGTACCGTTGGTTGATCCTAAGTCCTCCACGTACCACTCAGACCCGCGTTCTGAGAGCCGCGCGTGGCGGGTCGAGGCGTAGTCGTCGGTCAGGACCAAGGTGGAGTCGTCGGCGCGTCCGATCAACACCGGCTGGCTGCCCAGGGTGATGCGGGTGCCGGCCAGCGAACCCTCGGTCACCACCAGGTAGCGCGGGGTGGTGCGCTGCCGGGGCCGCAGTGAGCCGCGCAGCGCCAGACCTCGTCGCACCATCACCGCTCCGGTCGGGGCGTAGATGTCGGTGCGCAGGATGCGCAGCACCGACCAGATGAACACCCACAACATCAACAGGAAGCCAGCACGGGTCAGCTGCAGAACGATTCCCTGCATCTGGCGTCCTTCCCGTCCTCCGTGCGGCAACGTCACGATACTTGGACGGTCACCAATGCGACGTGCAGCTTCGCTGTGTGTTGTGACCCTCAGGCCCTAGTGGACGCGGACGACGATCTCCGAGTGCCCGAGCCGGATGACGTCGCCGTCGGCGAGCTGCCATTCCTGCACCGGCGCGTTGTTCACCGTGGTGCCGTTGGTCGAGTTCAGATCCGACAGCAGCGCTACCTGGCCGTCCCAGCGGATCTCCAGGTGCCGCCGCGAGACCCCGGTGTCGGGGAGGCGGAACTGGGCGTCCTGTCCGCGGCCGACGACGTTGGCGCCTTCCTTGAGTTGGTAGGTGCGGCCGCTGCCGTCGTCGAGCTGCAGGGTGACGGTGGCCGAGCCGGCGTGGTAGTCGCCGGCCGGCGGGGCCGCGTAGCCCCGGTCGCCGTAACCCTGGTCGCCGTAGCCGCCTTGGTCGGCGTAGCCGGGCGCGGCGCCGTAGCCACCCGGGTCGCCGTAGCCGCCCTGATCGGCGTAGCCGCGGCCGTAGTCCGGTTGACCGTAGCCCTGGTCGGGGTAGCCGCCTTGGTCGCCGTAGCCGGGCGCGGCACCGTAGCCCTGGTCGCCGTAACCGGGGGCGGGACGGCCGTAGTCCTGAGCCGGGGGAGCCGGCGGGGCGGGCTGACGACCGTAGTCGTAGTCGCCGCGCGGGGGCTCGCCGTAGCCGGCCGGCGGGGGCGGCGGGTAGCCGCCGGGGGCCTGCCGGTAGCCGCCCTGGTCGTAACCGCCGGACGGGGGAGCGTCGTAGCCACCCGAAGGCGGGCCGTAGCCGGCCGGGGGGCGCTGCTCGTAGGACGGCGGCGGGGGCGGGTAGCCGCCCTGCTCGTACCCCTGGCGCGGCGGGTAGTTCGGGTCCGCCGGCGGCGGCGGGGGATAGGCGCCGGGCTCGGGCGGGTAGCCGCCACGCGGGTCGGGGCCGGCGCCGCGCGGGTCGTCCTGGGGGCGGCCGTAGCGGTCGTCGTAGTACTCGTCGCCGGGCCGGCCCTGTCCTTGGCCGCCCTGGTAGCTCGGGTTGTCGCTCATCAGTGCTCCTGGTTCTGCGGTCGACGCGCGTTCTGATTCTGGCGCGGCGGGTGCGCCGCTGCGTGGTTGGGGATCGGGGGCGGGCACGGCGTCGGGGTTGACGGCACCGTGGGCCCTGACCTGCCCGGTGTGTAGATGTGGTGACCGCGCGAATCGGACGACCACATCACCATACGTTTGCCACCCTTGTTCCCCGATGTATCCCCCGAGATGTTTGGCAAAAGTATCCGACGTGAGATCGGGGTCTGCCACCACCTTCTGATAGTCGGACTCACTGAGGGTGATGACGTACTCATTGGGGGCCAGCAGCTGACCGCCCTGCAGTGCCCGGACGCCGTCGGCGGCCTCCCGGCGCAGCATGCCCTCGACTTCCGCCGGGACGATCGATCCGCCGAAGATACGTGCGAACGCATCGCCGACAGTGGATTCCAGCTTGCGGTCGAAGCGCTCTACGAGCCCCATCGTCACCGCCTGCCTCATCCGTAGGTGCGCAGCAGGCATTGCCGCTACTGCGCATTTTCTCGCCAATGTTATCCGTCCTGCCAGGGCATTCGGCACCATGAGAACTCTGAGAATCGCGTACCCGCAGGTCAGCGCGCTGCGGGGGGTTGAGCTCGGCGGTTGGGGAATGTCGGCGCAGCCGTGATAGGCTCGCTCGTCGTCACGGGCGAGTGGCGGAATGGCAGACGCGCTGGCTTCAGGTGCCAGTGTCCTTCGGGACGTGGGGGTTCAAGTCCCCCTTCGCCCACAGAGAGCGGTTCTACGAACCGCACGCACTTTGGTCACGAACTCTTTTGAGGTCGTGACCTTTGTGTTTTGTGGGGTGGGGCGTGTGGTCGTCCTCGGTCATGCTGGGTCGGGAGTTGGGGGCGTGGGTCCCGTTGCCGCTGACCCGGGGCGGATCGCGTCCGACCGAATCGGGGCCGCGGTGGTGTGGAGCTTCCTACACTGCGCCGCTATGAGCCCCATTCCTGTGCCGGCGGACACGTTGGACTCCCGGCAGCGGAGCAAGATCGTCCTCGACCAAGAGATCAGAAGCTGCCGGCGCTGCGACGGCATGAACATCCACGGGGTCACCGCGTCGGCCCCAGGCTATGGCTGCGTGACCTCGCCCGTGGCATTGGTGGGCCAGAGCCTTTGCGAGAAGTGCATGGAAGAGCAGATCCCCTTCACCGGCGGCAGCGGTGAGCTGATCGATGAGGCCATTCAACAAGCCGGCTATCAGAAGGCCGATCTGTTCATCACCAACGCCGTGCACTGCCACCCGCCGAAGAACCGTGTGTCCCATGCGCACGAGATCATCAACTGCGCCCCATTCCTGCACCGTGAGCTCGAGATCGTCGGGCCTCGGCTGGTGATCACGCTCGGAGCGGACGCCGCCCGGGTGCTGGCATTCTTCTATCCGCGGGCGCGCATCGCAGCGATGCCGTTCGAGGCACCAAGGGGTCGCCTCCCGAAGGGCGTGCCCCACATCGTCAACGCGACGCACCCGTCATGGATCCAGCGTCAGCACAAGCAAGACCTCAAGGCTGAGTACATGGCGAACCTGGTTGCCGCGATCCGGTGGGGGTTCGGGCGGTCGGTCGAGTAGCGAATCCGGTGTCGCCGATGGGCGCTCGTCGATCAGTGGCGGTGTCCTTGTCGGTGCAGTGATGTATACAGTTCCGTTCAGTTCGATGCGATGAATAGAGGGGGCGAGCGTTCGGTGATCACCGGCGAGTTGAAGAGCAAGGTTGACCGGGTCTGGGATGCGTTCTGGTCCGGCGGGATCTCCAACCCGCTCGAGGTGATCGAACAGATCACCTACCTGCTGTTCACCCGCCGCCTCGACGACTTGGAGACCCTGGCCGAGAAGAAGGCCCAACGCACCGGCAAGACCGAGGCGATGACGTTCGGGCCCGACCGGCAGGGCCTGCGCTGGTCGCGATTCAAGAACACCGAACCGGGCGTCATGTTCGAGACCGTCGCCAACGAGGTCTTCCCGTTCCTGCGCACCCTGGGCGGGGACGGCTCCACCTACTCCGAGCACATGCGGGACGCCCGGTTCACCATCCCGACCCCGGCGCTGCTCAGCAAGGTCGTCGACATGCTCGATGACATCCCGATGGCCGACCGCGACACCAATGGCGACCTGTACGAGTACCTGCTCTCGAAGATCGCCGCGGCCGGGGTCAACGGGCAGTTCCGCACCCCACGGCACATCATCGACCTGATGGTGCAGATGACTGCACCCGGTCCCGAGGACGAGATCTGCGACCCCGCGTGCGGGACGGCCGGCTTCCTGGTCGCCGCCTCTGAATACGTCCGCGACACACACGCCTCGGTGCTGACCGATGCCGCGCAGCGTAAGCATTTCCACCAAAGCATGTTCCACGGCTACGACTTCGACAACACCATGCTGCGGATCGCCAGCATGAACATGCTGATGCACGGAATCGAAGCGCCAGACATCCGCCACCGAGATTCTCTGTCTGAGGGTGCCAGCGAGGACGCGGAGAAGTACACCTTGATCTTGGCGAACCCGCCGTTCGCGGGCTCACTGGACTACGAATCCACTTCCAAGGATCTGCAGCGGGTGGTCAAGACCAAGAAGACTGAACTGCTCTTCCTGGCATTGTTCTTGAAACTGCTGAAGCCCGGGGGCAGGGCCGCGGTGATCGTGCCCGATGGTGTCTTGTCCGGATCTACGAAGGCGCACAAGGAAATTCGCCGGATCTTGGTCGAGGGACAGAAACTCGATGGTGTCGTGAAACTGCCATCCGGGGTCTTTCGGCCGTATTCTGGTGTCTCGACGGCGATCCTGCTGTTCACCAAGACTAATTCCGGTGGCACCGAGCAAGTTTGGTTCTACGACATCACCGCCGACGGGTACTCATTGGACGACAGGCGCAATCCGGTCGAGGTCAACGACCTGCCTGATGTGCTGGCACGGTGGGGCTTACGGGGCACTTCGGAGCTGCAGCGGGCGCGCACCGATCAGTCTTTCTGTGTGCCGAAGGCCGACATTGTTGCTCAAGGCTACGACCTGTCGGTGAATCGCTACAAGGAGCTAGTTCACGATGAGGTCGAGCATCGACCACCGCTGGCGATCATTGCAGACATCGAGAAGCTGGAAGATGAGATCGCTTCGGGGTTAGCGCAGTTGAAGGTGATGCTGTCGTGAAGACGGTGGTGTTGGGGGAAGTTGCCGACATCAACCCGAAGGCGGAGAAGGTTCCGCCTGATGAGGAAGTCTGCTTTGTCGGCATGGCAGAGATGGACATTGCGAGCGCTTCAACCAAGTCGACAGCCATCCGTCCATTCCATGAAGTCAGTAAGGGCTACACAACCTTTGCGGATGGTGACATCCTCGTAGCCAAGATCACGCCATGCTTCGAGAACAACAAGATCGGGCAGGCGCAACTCCCTCGGAGGGTTGGCGTAGGCTCCACTGAGTTTCATATAGTGCGCCCATCAGAGCGGATCCATGACCGCTACCTTCTGCATTTTCTG